>CAIMLG010000330.1 GCA_903842235.1 uncultured Verrucomicrobia subdivision 3 bacterium | reverse complement strand
TGTTTCTCGCGGAAACCCGGATATATTCGCGCCCCCAATAATGTCACAGAACACCTTGGCGTGGATGACGATATTGACTTTTGGATGAACAAATGCGGATGGAAATTTTCAAAATTTCGTATCACCCTCGTATCAGTGCGGGAATCGGCCCCATCGTCTTGGCGCTATTCCTGGTGCTGGGCGCCTCCGCCGGAAAAACGGCGGCTGACGTCCTGTCATTTGACCTGCCGACCAGCACCGCGACCGAGACCTTTGCCATTTCCACCCCGCAACAACAGGCTGGCAGCCAGGTGGTCACCTATGACAACTATGACAGCATCGCCATCAACCCACTGGTGGGGGCGGATCGCTTTTACAACGTTGGGGTGTGGGGCCAGGGAACCGTGGTGGCCAATGTCGAGGCGGGACTCGTGTGGAACCAGCACGAAATGACCAGACAAGTACAGAATTTCTATGTTCCAACCGGGGCCTTGGGCGAGACAGACATGCACGCTACCTGTGTCGGTTCGGTCATTGCCGGGTTTGATCCATTGCAGAAGGATCCTTATCCCTATTATAAGCTCGGTATGGCACCCCTGACCCAATTGCATTCAGGCGCCATCGCCACGGGATGGAGCGTCGGCACGGATTCCCAGACTGTCAGCTTTGACATCACCCCGGCAACCTTCTACAACACCTACAATCATTTTTTCTCCACCACGGTCGAACATTCAATCCCTCGCTGGTTTGGCTCCGAGCAAATCAACGCCCCTGTCGACGTCATCAACAGCAGCTATGGATATGAAGATCCCGCCGGTACCGACCCTTTCACCATGGCGGCGGACGGCTTGGCCCGCGCTCATCCACTAACGGCCTTAGTGATTGCCGCCGGCAATTCGGGGAGCAATCCCAACACCGTCGGCGGTCCCGCCTCGGGTTATAACACGATTGCCGTCGGCGCAGTCAGGAATTACAGCGCCAACAATTTTACCACGATAGCGGATTTCAGTAGCCGTGGCCCGCAGGACTATTACGACCCGGTCCACGGCACTATCACGGGCGTCCGGGCACCGGTCAGTTTGGTGGCCCCCGGCACAGCCCTGTATTTGGCCTATTACGGCGGCCAGACCGGAGGCAACCGCCTGTCGCTGTCCACGTCGGTTCCCGACCCCTCGGGGGGGGCTGCCGACTGGTACGCGTATCCCATGGCCGGCACCAGTTTTGCCGCGCCCATCGTCTCCGGCGGCATTGCCCTGCTGAAAAGCACCAGCTATATCGTCGGCATGGACGACGCGTCGCGCGACACCCGGCTCATCAAGTCCGTCCTCCTCAACTCCGCCACCCCCCTCCCCGGCTGGGATAATGGGCAGCGTGTCAACGCGCAGGGCGTCACGGTCACCACACAATCGCTCGACTGGGAACAGGGGGCCGGCATGCTCAATCTCAATAAGGCATTTGATCAGTATCTCATGGGAACCCGCGACGTACCCGGAACCATCAGCGGTACCATTGCCACCGTCACGCCCACCGGCTGGGATTTCGGCGCGTTGGTGGAAAAGGCGCATAACGATTATGTCATTCAAAACCAGTTGGCTGCCGGCTCAACCCTGAACGTCACTCTCGCCTGGTTCCGAAACTTGGGCGCGCCGGTGCTCACGGACAATAGCAACCCCGCCCTGCAGTTGACGACGACAGACCTCGGCTTTGCCAATTTAGATTTGGAAATCTGGAATGCCGATTTCACCCACCTGTATGCGACTTCGATGAGC
>CAIMLG010000329.1 GCA_903842235.1 uncultured Verrucomicrobia subdivision 3 bacterium | reverse complement strand
TCAAGAAAAAGCCGCGTGATTAAAAACCGCCGGCACTTGCTTGTGCCGGCGGTTTGAAAACCACATTTTATTATGGGGTCTTTACCCGATAATACCGTTGAGGATCGTTCGGAGTTGAATTTGTGTAACTGGCCGCTCCCGCCACAAACGCACTATTCGTCTGTGCCACGCTCCAGCTGGACAACGGCAAGGCCACATTCGTCGTGGTCAAAATGGTGTATGGCTGCCCCGTGGGACCAGAAATGCTGAACGAATAACCGCTGCCATTATGTGTCGGCGCCGAAACGACCGGTGCCACGGCCGCATTGACCGTCACCGCCGCGACGGCGGAAGTGACCGAACCGCTCCCGTAAATGGCTTGAGCCGTTACTGTCGGATAGCTGCCGGGAGCCACAAAATTCCAAGTCGCCGCGTAAGGCGGGTTGGTGACTGCGGCCAGCACCGTAGCTCCGCTCAAGAACTGGACGTAACTGATGGCATTGTTATTGGAACTCACGGTCGCCGACAACGGTATGTTGCCATAGGCCACATAGCTGGCGTTGTTGGTGGGTGTATTGAGTGTAATGGTCGGCGGCGTGACGGCGGCCTGCGCGTTGGGATTGGACAGAACCACGTTGCCAATCTTGATGACGTTGATGTTTGGCCATAGGAACTCCCAGCCTTGATCTACAAACAAACAATAGCGGTAGTTCGGCGCCGTTGGATCGAAGGGAGTATATACGATGTTCGTGGTAATGACCGACCCGTTGGTCGAATAAGTTTGATACGATGTCGGCGTAAAATTTGTCAGCACACCACCAATCCTATTCATCCACTGATACCAAACCAGCACATTGGTCAAATCCGATTCCCCGGTGATCGTGGTGCCGTTGGCGGCAAGGCTTTGTAGCATCAATTTGACGGGGGCCGTTCCGTGCGTATAGTTTCCGATTTCCACAACATCCAAGTTAAGCTGGATGTTGGCCAAATTGGTGGAAATCCCTGCTGGCATCGGCCGCACTCCGGACTGGATGGTGCCGGACCAATAGGTTCCTTGAGTCGGGAGCGCGCTTGTGTCCGCGGTGGTGGCCACGTATTGGTTGGTGGCGGGGGTGTAAGTAATGGTTGGATTACCCCACACGACGTTCGTATTGCTATTAACATAGATGCTCCAGCCGTAGCCGCCGGTGGTCAAATCCTGGCCCGGCGGATACGATTGGAAGTTGTCGGAATCCAGTATCGCGACCGCCGGATTGGTGGGGGCTTTCAAGGTGACATTGTCAATCCAGAATTGAGCGGTGCCGCCATTGGTGGCGACACCGGTGACGCCAGTCTTCACAAAATAAATGCCTTTGCACAGTGCATTGCTGCTAGAGGTGATAGGCAGGCTGACATGCACCCAACCATTGGAGGCGGCACCGGGAATGTTAAATTTTGACGTTATATCAAAAAAACCGCCACGTGTTCCAGCCACCGTGTTGGTCTTGATCCCCCGCAACCACATCCCCGGACCGTTGTTTAGCGGACTATTAAAGTAGTCGAGGGACATGGTGGAATTGTTGGTGTCCCACATCACATCAAAATCCACGCTCACGTAGTTGGTGAAGACGAAGCTGTTGGCGGCTGCGTTGGTGGCATTGAGCGGGCCTGTATTCATGAGATAAGGCGTCCCCCCCATGCATCCGTAAATATTCAGGACTTGTCCAAAAGAGGCATTCAAAAAATACGAAGTAACCTTGCAGGAACCACCGTAAGTTTCTGTGGAGTTATCCCACGCAACCGTGCAATAGCCGGAACTGCCGGCGTCAGCCGCAAACTGGGGGAATTGCGGATTTTGCCCCTGAATAACCGTGTTAGCGGTTTCAAAGGTGTTGATATTCAAGTCGGCGGTAGCCTGCGCCTTGACATTGAGGATGGCGCCCGTCAATCCCAGCCCAATCAGGGCTGAATAGACCCAACGTTTGGTATTTGGAGCGGTTTTCATGTTGTTATGTTTGTTGCTTTGTCGGATTTTATGTTTATCGGTTTGTTGATTTTTTTTGATCTAAATGCTTGGACGGTGAAATACACCTTCAACTGGCTCGTGGTTTGTGCGGGTGGTTCATCGTTGTTAAGACCTATGGAGCCAGGAAATTTTGCCCGGAAAGGGGGTTGCCGCCAAAGTTGACCTTGATGGTGGACACGTGCATGTCAAAATACGCGGCGTTACGCGCGGCGCCGTGAACCGGCTTGGAGGCCGTCACGCCACCATTCACCCAGGCGGTAGGCCAAGCCAGCGCGTCAGCATCAATAGAATACCAGACATCAGAAAGTGAAGCCTTCGCTGCCACCTCAGATAGTTTGTGCGATTTGGATGTGCCGGGAATTGGTGGGGAGGGGTCCCCGAATGGTTTAAAACTGACAACGTTCGTGTAATTGTTGTAATAACCAAATAGCAAATACGTATAGCAATTATTGGTGAGACTGACGGTGGCGCTTCTCTCAAAGCCCGGGCACAACATCACTTTGGCCGGCTGCCAAGTGCTGTTGGGATCGGGATACCCCAGATAAGTGGTGAGATAATTGATCAGCATCTGATAACCATAGTTACTGGTGTAACACCAAAGCTGAATAGGAGGTAAGCCGTTGGGACCACTTCCCGGCGGCAGCTTGTCGGCATTGTCGTTAAGATACATGGTCAAGGCCATATTGACTTGGCGAAAATTCGATTGGCACCCCGCCATGGTGGCTTTTTGTTTTGCTTTCGACAGCGCGGGCAAAAGCATGGCGGCGAGAATGGCAATGATGGCAATGACCACCAACAGCTCAATCAAGGTGAACGCTTTCCGGTTCTCAGTTTTGTGCGAGTTCAGTGACATGGCATTCATGTGATTTTCAAAAAATATACGCCCTTTTCGCCCGGAGCGTAACTATCCCGAGGGAGGGGGTAATAACTATCCCCAAGAAGGGGATGCCGCCTTACGAAACGTGTAAAATGCCGCGCTCGATTGCCACCCGCACGGCTTCCGTGCGATTGGTCGCCTCCAGTTTTTGCAAGATGTGTTTGGAATGCCATTTCACCGTGACTTTTGCGCAGTCGAGCAGCTTGGCAATTTCAAGATTGCTCATCCCCTTGGCGATCAATTCCAGCACCTCAAGTTCCCGCACGGTTAAAGTCGCCCCCGGAGCGCGTTGAGCCAGGCGGGCCACGAGCGCGGGCGGCAGATAATGATCGCCGGCGTGGATGGTGCGGATGGCGCGCAGCAATTCCTCGGGCAGCGTGGCCTTGGGCAGATAGCCGGCCGCACCGGCTTGCATGGCGCGATAAACGTTCTCCTCGCCTTCATCCACCGAAAGCATCAAGACCAGCACCTCGGGAAATTCGCGGCGCAAGGCGGACAGGGTTTCCGTGCCGCTCATGCCGGGCAGCCGTCCATCCATGAGCACCACATCGGGCCGGTGTTCGCGATACAACTCCAGCGCTTTCGGGCCATTGGCCGCATCCGCCACCACTCGCATGTCGGGTTCGGCGTTCAGCGAAACGGCCAGCCCCATCCGGACAAAAAAATGGTCATCCACCAGCAGCAACCGGATTTTTTTCGCCTTCATTTGGCGGGGTTCTCCTTGAGCGGGACGGTGACGGAAACCACCGTGCCGGCGCCGGGACGGCTGTCAATGCGCAGGCGGCCACGCAGCTTGTTCACCCGTTCTTCCATGCCGAGCAGTCCGAAGTGTCCCGACGCCATTGTCAAGGCTCCGGCGGTATCGAAGCCACACCCGTTGTCCCGCACTTCGAGCACGACTTCATCCACGCCGTAGCCAATGCGCGCCTCGATCTTTGCTGCGTGTCCGTGACGAATGGCGTTCGCCACAGCCTCTTGGCCGATGCGCAACAAGTAGTGTTCCAAGATCCCATCCAACCGGTGGCGGGAGCCTTCCACTTTCAAGTGGAAGGCAGTCGAGCCGGCACCAGCCACTAGTGGTTTCACCAGTTCCTCCATCGCGTCAGGCAGGTCCGCGCGGTCCAGTTCGTCCGCGCGCAAATCCGCCACCGAACGCTTGGTCTCGACCTGACTATGGCTGACCATCTTTTGGGCCGCGCTGAGCACCTGCTCCACTTCTGGCGATGATTTAGCCATTCGCCGAGACACGAAGTTAAGGTGCATTCCGATGCCCACTAATTCCTGCTCCAAGGTGTCATGCAGCTCGCGCGCAATGCGGGCACGTTCCTGCACCACGGCTTCGCGCTCCCGCTGGCTGGCAATCACCGTGGCTTGCTTTGCCACTTGCCGCTGCAGCAACGCGGCCCAGCCGGCTGCCAGCAAACCCAAACACAGGATGACACCGCACAAAATGAAGACGTGTTCTAACGTCCACCACGGCGGCAATTGAATGACCTTTACGTCGACAGGCGAAGCCAGCCAAAGTTGAAAGCCAAATGTCATTGGCACGGCTCCCGACTGTGGCATGTGTTTTGTCACGCAGATGCCGGACAGCCGGAGCTGCGAGCCGGGCTCCAGCCTGGGCAATTGACCTTCGCTGTCATGAAACAGCCGCGCAAGGAAATTCACCCCGTGATTTTCCAAAACCAGCGAGTCTTCGGCAATGCTGCTTTGCTGCGCCACAAGCCGGCCTTCGACCTGAATCAAATTCCCGTGCTTGTCTTCATTAATTTCCGAAACTTTTGTGTCCCACGGCTTATGAACGGTGCCTGATTTGTCTGGCCGGAAGTAAGCGTCCATGAGCAAGGCCCGGTGATCAATCGAATCAATGCGCCCAACCACATCCACAAAACCGCCTGGAGTCAACTGTCCGCTGAGGCTCGTTTGCACCCAAACATTGTTAATGCCATCCACGAGCATGAAGAAACCCAGCCCAGACCGGACAAACTCCACCTGGCCGTAAATCCGCACCAGCGGATTCTCCCAAGATTGGTATTGGTAAAGGGAAAGATAAGTTTCGCGGGGCTGCTTAAACAATTTGTCCATTGCATCCGGATCCGCTTCGACCATGTCCAACAAAGGCACGCAAAGAACCGATCCGAGCACTTCATTCTGCTGCGACAGCTTGCGCGATACGACGCCGCGCACAGTCACCGGCAAATCGTTCAAGTATCCAGGCAGCGCCCAGTTTTGCGGCCAATGCGGAACGACCGCTGGCACCACTACTCCATCCGAAAGCAAGTTCATGATGATGCCGTCACGAATCCGGGCCAATTTCGTCACCTTGCCACTTACGCTGACCCACCGGGCGTCGTAGCGGTCCTCATTCAGAGCTGAACCGGGAACTTTGACGGGTTGAGGCCATTGAACCTGGCCAGTCAAGCGAATCCCGGCATCCCTCCCGTTGCGGCCGGTCACAATCGGATGCGTTCGCCCCGGCGCGCTCCATCCTTCCACCACGACTTGAGCGCCCGAATATAGCTTCGGATCCAAGTTATTGATGTAAATGGCCCCGGTGTCATCTTGAAAGAAACTGAGCGCCCAGGCATGAAAGGTGAGCACACCCTGCAAGCGCACCGGGTAGCCGCGTGCCGCTTCCTCCCGGCTTAACTCGAACACCTGCCGTGCCGTGGTCAGCGTGGGCAAGGCCGACGCGTCCGCGCCGCGCGCCGTGATGGACACGCCCGGCACCAACGCCGCCAGAACCAACAGCAGGCAGAGTTTCATAAAAGCAGTTTTGCCGCCGCGAAGAATAATTGCTTTGGCATAATCACTTCGCACCGGTTTTTTATTTGCTGACGATGGTTGTATTGTTGCACGGCCAAATGGTCACCGGTAGAAAAAAACAGGCTAAGCCTTCGAGGCCGTTCACACCGGGCAAATTACCGACGATAATCGTCTGCATAACGTTTGATGTCGTCCTGCTGCCAGTTGCCGAACGCGACTTCGAGCACGCGCACCGGCTGGTCGCCTTTGCACGACAGGCGATGTTTCTCGTTGGCGGGAATCCAGATTTCATCGCCAGCTTGATGGGCGTGTTCGGATTCGCCGACCTGCACCACCGCGCCGTCGTCAATCACGACCCACAGCTCCGCGCGGCCGGTGTGCGATTGCAAGCTCAGCCGCTGGCCCGGCAGCACGGTCATCAGACTGACGGTGCAGTCGCGGTTTTTGGCATATTGCTTGAACGAACCCCACGGGCGCTCGACGAAGCCGACGGACGGCTTCTCCGCCGGGATGAGTTTGGTGGCGTAATTCATAAAATTATTTTCTTTCGATCATCGCTAGTTTACCGCCGCGCTCGAGGACGAGGCAACGGAAATTATTCTTCGCAATCGCCCCGTAATCGTGTCCGGCCTTCGCGGGATAAACGCCGATATAGGTTAACGGCGTTTTGCCCGTGTTCATCGTGCGATGCGCCGTATCGCCGGGGACATAGACGACCCCGTTCGGTTCCAGGGGCACCATGTGGCTTTCGCCGGTCGCTTCGTCTTCGAGCAGCATCACGCCTTCGCCGGTCAGGCCGAAATAAAATTCCGCCGCCGCCCGCCACGAATGCAAATGGCCCTTGGTCATAAAATATTCGTCACCAATTTTTCCGGGCATCAGCCGCCCGACGCCGTAATGCAAATCGCCGTCGCCGTTCGCCGGCTCGACCACGGCGACCTGGTAGAGCAACGGGTTACCCGCCGCCGCCGCTTTTTCAAAAGCGGCCGCGTCGGCAAAACAGCCGCGCAAATCGTGGAGATGGCGTTTCACCGTCGGCGCGCCGGAAACTTCCGCGGTGAGCGGATTGAACTTTGAGAGTAGTTTTTCGGTGTTGAGCATAAAAATTTTCTAGGTGCGCACGCAGGCTTTCATCGTGGCGCATTTTTTGCCGACGGACGGGCCGTGCGGGCGAATGGTGTATTTGCCAACCGCCGCCGGCATGATGAACGTCTCCGCGTAATGCACGACAAACGGCGCAAATTTTCCTTCGGGACTTTCCACCATCGCTTCTTCGCCTTCGACGAGGTTCAACACGTTGACGCCGCCGCTGGTATCGTGCGGCACGGTCTTGGTGAACCAATGCCGGCGTGTCTCGATGAATTCGCGCTCGTGCAACCCGGTGCGTTCCTCGTGCCAGCCGTCGCCGCCGGCCACCGGCTCGAAACGGTTCACGAGATTCTTCTGCGTCCAGTCCTTCGTGCGTTCCCAATGGATATTCGCCGCTCCGTGGTTGAGATGAATCGGGCGCGGTTTGCCGTCGAGGCCGAGGCGACCCCAGTCCCACATTTTGAACGTGAAAATGTAAGGGGTGGCGCTGATTTCCAGCACCATGCTTTCCGCGCCGCTGCAATGCACCGTGCCGGCAGGAATGAGAAAATGATCGTGCTTCTTCGCCGGAAATTGGTTCGCGTATTTCTCCGCCGGAAAATGCGCGCCGCCCGCCTGCGCGATTTCCAGATCGCGGATCATCGCCGGCGCGTCCACACCTGCCTTCAAGCCGAGATAAACACTCGCGCCCGGCCCGGCCTCGAGCAGGTAATAACTTTCGTCCTGCGTGTAGTGCATGCCGAAATTCTGCTGGATGTATTCCGTGAGCGGATGCACCTGGAAACTCAAGTTGCCGCCACCCATCGTGTCGAGAAAATCGAAGCGGATGGGAAATTCGTCGCCGAAACGCGCATGCACTTTTTCGCCCAGCAACGCGCGGGGCTGATAAAAAACCAGATCAATGGCGGGAATTTCCAACCGCGTGTCGCCGAAACCGAGCAGCAAAGAATTTTCCTCAGGCACGCAGTCGAAACACCAGCCGTAATTCTTCGCGCTGCGGTCGAGATCGCAAACTTCCTTCATCCATTGGCCGCCCCACGGCGCGGGATCGAAGAATGGCACGACGCGAAACGGCTGCGCCACTGCCTGACGCAAACCGCGCCGGACAGCTTCACCCTCGGCGAGCTTCGGCTCGCGCGGATTGTGTGTGTCGAGGACGAAATCCCATTTGGCGATGAGCGGTCGTTTCCAGCGATCGCACACACGCCAGTCCACAAAGAACGCGCGTTTGTATTGCAGATTCGCGGCGAGCGTTTTGTTGTCTGCACCGAGGTTGTGCGCTTCGTTGCGGCGGTAGCGCAACTGGCCTTCCCAGCGCGCCATGTCGGCATAAACCAAAATATCTCCATCCGCCACCTGCCGTGCGCCGCACCCGACGACGAGAATCAAACCGGTCTTTTCGGCTGCGATTATTTCGCGCAGCACGGCAACCTTGTTTGCGTCAAAAAATTCCGGCAACGTCAGGCCGGAAAGGAAACCGAACACCGGATCGTTGCCGCCGAGGAACGGTGCGACCAGCGTGTCAATTTGTTTCGGCGGCAGCAGCGCCTCACGGACATCCAGTGTTAGCACCGGTTTGAGCCACGATTTCAATTCCGTCAAAACCTGCGTTTCGTCCACGCCGGTGTAGCACTCGACGACGAGGACGGTTTTGCCTAGGTTTCGTCGGGCGACGGTTTGTTGCAGCCGGGCCGCAATCGCGTCCCAGCCTTGCACGCAGGCCGTTTCGCCACCGGGCACGGTGACGCAGGGGAACTTATCGTAGTTCGGTTTTCTCATTTCAGATCGGGAAATTGTTCCTGCAACAACCATTCGCCGGGCACGAGCGCAGCGTTATCCCCGAGCTGGCCGGCCACGATGCGGACCAACCCCCACGGCGTGTGCGCGTGGCGGCGGACGTATTCCGTTGTGGCCGGCAGGATGATGTCCGCGCTGGCCATGATGCCGCCGCCGATGACGACAACTTCCGGGTCGTAAGCGTGAATGAGGTTCACGACGAGCGTGCCCCAAACCCGCAGGCTGTGGTCGCGAAGCTTGATGGCGCATGCGTCGCCCGCGGCGGCGTGGCGGAACACAGCCGCGAAATCCAGGGTCGGTTCGGCCGCGAGCCGGCTGGCGGCGAAACCGGAATCGCTCCGGGCGAGTTCAGCGAGAAATGCGGTCGAGGCTTCCGCCTCCACGCAGCCGACATTGCCGCAACTGCACTTCCGTCCGCCATAGCGCACGGTCGAGTGCCCGCCAAGCACGCCTGCCTGGCCGTGCTGCCCGCGCAACACGCGGCCCTGAATCACGGCGGACGTGCCGATGCCCGTGCCGAGCGTGATCATCACGACATCGTCCGAGCCGCGGCCCGCGCCGAATTTCCATTCGCCGATGAGCGCGAGGCGCGCGTCGTTTTCGATGGCGAGCGGGAGATTGAATTCCTGCCGCGCCCAGTCGCGCAGGCTGAAATCCATGGCGTCGGCATATTTGCCGTATTCGGCCAGCACGCGGCCGGACGCGGCGTCCACGATGCTGGGAAACGAGACGGAAATGCCGGCGCAATCGCGAGGCGCGAGCTGAAGTTCGACGAGCAACTGACGCCACGCGGCGGCGAGCGCGGGCAATCCGGGCACGAGCCCCGCCTTGGAATTGGCGGGGATGCCGGTTCGCGCGAGCACCTGGCCGTCGCGGACGACGCCGACTTTCATGCGCGTGCCGCCGAGGTCGCAGGCGAGGACAATCATGACGCGCCTTTCTGTTCGTGCGCGGCGGCGCTCCACATTTTCTCGATTTGTTCGAGCGTGAGACCTTTGGTTTCCGGAATCAGCGCTAGCACGAACACGAACGCAAACAGACTGACGCCGCCGTAAATCCAAAAGGTTATCGCCGGGCCGATGGCGGCGCTGTCGTTCAGTATTGGAAAGGTTTGCGCGACAATGTAACAGGAAACCCAGACCGTCAGCGCGGCGAGCGACATGGCGCGGCCGCGGATTTTGTTCGGGAAGATTTCCGAGCAGAACAGCCAGCCCACCGGCCCGAGCGCCATCGCAAACGCGGCAATGAAACCGATGACGCACAGCAGCAGCGGCAGTCCGTTCTGGCCGGCGTGAAACATCCAGCCGACCAGCCCGAGCGAAACGGTTTGCACTGCCGTGCCGATGAGCAGCAGCAAACGCCGCCCCGCCTTGTCCACAAAACCAATGGCGACGAAAGTGAAGATGAGATTGATGAGGCCAACCCAGACGGAGCAGTTGAAAGCGTTGGCCTTGCCGCCGCCGGCTGAGGCAAAGATCTTGGTGGAATAATAAATGATGGCGTTGATGCCGCAGAATTGCGAACACGCCATCAAAATGACCGCGAGCAGGAGCGGCTTGCGGAACGGACCGGAAAACAATTCTCGGAAACGGCCTTCTTCCTGCGCGGCGGCTTCGCGGATGGCGGTCATTTCCTTGTCGGCGTGTTCCGCGCCGTCCACGCGGACGAGAATTTCGCGCGCTTCGTTTTCGCAGCCATTCTGCGCCAGCCAGCGCGGACTTTCCGGCACGGCGAACAGCAGCGCGATGAACGCCACCGCCGGCACGACTTCCATGCCCAACATCCAACGCCAGCCGTAAGCGGTGTTCCAAACTTCGTCGCCCATGCCTTGGATAAGTTTGTTGATGAAGAGCGTGAGAAAAATTCCCGTGACGATGCCCAGTTGAAATAGCGTGCCGAGCCGCCCGCGCCATTTTTCCGGCGCGATTTCGGCGATGTAAACCGGGCAAATCATGGACGACGCGCCGATGCCCAGCCCGCTGATAATGCGCGCCCAGAGGAATTGATCGAACGTGCGCGGAATGGCCGAGAGCAGCCCGGACACGGCGTAAAGCAGCGCGCAGAGGAACAGCATTTTACGTCGGCCAAACTTGTCGCTCAAGAAGCCGGCGAACATCGCGCCGGGAATGCAGCCGAGAATCGCGCTCGCGCCGGCCAGTCCTTCCTGAGTCGGCGTGAGTTGCAGGTGCGCCTTGAGATAGGAGTTCGCGCCGTTGATGACGGCGGTGTCGTAGCCGAACAGAAATCCGCCGATGGCCGTGACGCCGGTGGCAAAGAGCACGAAACGGATGTTGGAGGTGTGATTATTGTTCATAGGTTCTGGCGGGCTACCCTTGCCGGAGATTGAGGGTGAGTCTGAAACGGTCACAACGGTAGTGGACGAGGGCAAATTCAATCGGGCGACGCCCGGTGTCGAGCACCGTGCGTTCACGGCGCAGCAGGGGCGTTCCCTGGCGGACCGCCAGCCGGCGCGCCATCGGTTTGTCCGCCGCCATGGCGGTGAATTCTTCGAACGACTGGTCCGCCACAATGCTGGCTTCCGCGCGGATGAGTTCGTAGAGCGGCTGGCGAAAATCATGTTGGCTCGTCAGTCCGAGCCGGGGATGCAAGTAGGAGCGAAAAAAAACTTCCGGTTTTCCATCCCAGCCCCGCACCCGGTCAACGCACAGAACCTTGGTGTCGGCGGCAATTTGTAGTGCGCGCGCAACTTCAGCCGGGGCTGGCAGCACGCTGGCCTTGAGGAAAAAAGTCTCCACCTTGATGCCCTTGGATTCCATTTCGCGGGTGAAACTGTGCCAGGCGCCCACGCCGGATTTCACACGTGGCTCAACCACCCGCGTGCCTATCCCGGCCTTGCGTTCCAGACAGCCTTCGGCCACCAACCGCGAGAGGGCGGCGCGCAAGGTATTGCGGCTGATGCCCAAGGTGCGGGAAAGCGAAACCTCGTCCGGCAGCAACGCGCCTTCGGAATATTCGGGCCGCCGGATCAATTGGCGCAACAGTTGCTCGGCCTGTGCGTGCAGCGGCGCCCGGCTTTCAGGGTCAAGCCGCAAAACGGGCAGTTTTGATTTTTTTTCAGCGGTCATTGCCATAATGTTGGAATGTTTGAACAAAGAATGACTACGGCAGTGGAAGGGATCAAGAGAATTTCACCGGCTCAATTCCTGCCAGGCGTCGCGGAACCATTGGATGACTTTCCACGGCGTGCGGATGGAGGTGTTGCAGCTCGCTGCCAGCATGAACCGGTGCGAGTAGGGCCGCAACCGCCCGAACAAATCCTCCAGATACCGCCGCACCTCGCCGGCACTCTGAAATTTCTCCGTCTCCATCGCGCTGATGCCGCCGGTGATCAGGAAGCGGTCGCTGGTCAGCGCCATGGCCTCATCGAGCTGCACATCGCCCAGCGGCGGATACGCCACGCCTTCGAGGCCGTCCACGCCGAGCGAATCCATCAGTTTGAGGTTGACCCGTTGGCGGCCACAAGCATGGATAAAAAATGTGCTGCCGTGCGCGTGGGCAATGTGGCTCGCCTGCTCGTAGAACGACGCGGAGAATTTTTCCAAGTAGGCCGGCGTGTGAAACGCCGCGTCAAGGTTGTCCATGGCCATCATCGCCGGCACCCCGGCGACCGCCATCTGCCGCACCAGGTCGAGCTGCGCGGCTTCGTGCAGCCTGAGCAGCTCCTTCACGCGGTTCTCGTCATCAGCAATGAGATAGGTGCTGTTGACGGCGCCGGCGAGGAGATGCAACGCCTTGAGCGGACTCCACAACTCGCCGGCCACCACGAAACCGTCGTGGCCAACCCGCTCCTGCTCCCGGGCGTATCGCTCCGGTAGAAAGCGCCAGCGGCGCGCCCGCAACAATTCCTCCAAGGCGCCGAGTGGATCCTCGGTGTCGTCGAGCAGGAATTTCTCCTGCACCAGCGTGGAATCGGCGAAGACATAGCGCTGCCGCTCGGTCAGCGTGCCGCGCCGCGTGGCGTAGGTCCGCGTAATGACGCGATCGCGGTTTTCGATGCGGACTTCTTCGCGCGCCTCGACGCCGTCCCAGATTTCCTCGGTCAAACCGCCGAACCAGCAGTGCTGCTGATCGCAGTAGATGTTCCGGCTGAACACGTCCAGGCCCAGATGCCGGATGAGGTCCAGCTGCGTGCGGCAGTGCGCGATTTCCGGCGGCAACAGGCCGTGGTTCTGGTGGTGCGCGAACCATTGCCAGTAATTTGGCGCATAGACAACGCGATCGGGCCTTTCACGGCGCAAGACCCGGCGCACCTGCTCCTGCGGGACGATGGTTGGAGCGGAGGGTTGCATATTCATGTTAAGTTTTGCGGTTGGAGGACGGGGTTTGATGTGTTGTTAAACAGCAGCCCCAGCCGCGCGGCCAGCGCCGTCGCGTTGCGTTTCCGACAGCGGAGGGGGCTCTGGTGGCGGTGGTGTATGGCTGAGCGATTATCAATAACGGCCTTCATCTCTTGCGGCTTCAATCATGGCCACGACGTTCTCCCGCGGTGTGCCGATTTCGAGATAGTCGGAGGTGGAGAAAATGTAGCGCCCCCCCGGCTTTCCGAGGCGAAGCGTCTCTCGCGTCCTGGCATCCACCTCGGCTGGCGTGGCGGTTTTGAGGAAATCCACCTGGTCCAGATTCCCGAGCAGGCAGATGCGGTCGCCCAAAATTGTCTTCGCCTCCGCCAAACGATTGTCGCCGCGTGGCGGTTCCGAAACCGTTTCCCAAACGCTCATGCCAAGTTCCCGATAATTTTCATACAGCGCGCGGGCAAAACCACAGTTATGATAAACGCTGAACCCGCCGGCGGCATGGATGGCTTCAAGCAATCTCTTTTCATAGGGCTGCACAAACTTGCGGAAAAAATCCGCGCCGGTGGTTCGTCCGCCCGCCATGTGCCCCTGGATGCCAATGCAGTCCGCGCCGGCCTCGACGAGCGCCTGGTTATATTCGCACGCCGCGTCAGCGATGCGCCCCATCATGAAAGTGTAGAGGCTCTCATCATCGTAAGGGGCCATGTAAAGATTTTCCATGCCGATCAACTCCGCCGCGAAATTGAAGACTCCGGCAAATCCCCACGGCGCCAGAACCCCGCGCTCGCCGAGGATCGTTTTCCAAGTCGAAACGGTTTCGTTCATGTCGCGGCGATCTTCGTCCGCGAGTGGTGGCGCCATTTCGAAAAAACTCTCAATCTCTGTCCGGTCGCTCAACAAATACTTGGTAGGCATGAAAGCCCCGCCGGCCGAACCCGCGCCGACGTAGGGACGTGCCTCTTCTTTGACGAAGACACGCCCGGGTGTGACGATCTCAAGACGCCGGTGTTCCATGCCGTGGCTCACGCAAGACGAGTGGCGCAATTCCCAACCCGGCCGACTCCGCCGAAACCAATGCGGCGGTTCCAATCCGCGGTGTTTGGCCATCAGGTCGAAATCGAGTTCGTTCGCCAGTTCCGTGGCATCAATGACCCGGTCCACGGATTTCTTGCCTGGGTAGTAAAACGACAGGTATTCCTCTTGAACAAACGGCGCAACCGGCACACGGTCAGGAATACCGCCGCGCAGGGTGGTCAGCAGTCTTTCTCTTGAAGTCATAAGCAACTTTTTGTCTTCATGAATTGCCAATCTATTTAGCCACAAGCAGCGGCAACGGTCTTTACTTCGCGGAAGAGCCGCCGCCGCCAGGGATGACGACTTTGCTGAAATCCCATCCCTGCTGCCGGCAGACTACGCGGATGTGTTCGTCCCAAGTGGGTTCAGCTTTGGGCTGCGTGGTGCCGAAACAGTCCACGGAAAGGTATTTTAAGTCCGTGTCGCCTTCGGCCCGGATCGAGTGCCAGGTGTCGATTGGCACGCGCACCACGTCCCCAGCCTTCACGGAAATCTGCTGCTTCGCCTCGCCAATGGTGAGGATGCCGTAGCCGGCAAACACGTGGAAGATCTGCTCCATGTCATCGTGTTTGTGCAGCGGGGGTGCCTGGTTTGGATGAAGCACCACCACAAACACTTCTGAGCAGGAGGCCTGGGTGCGATCGATCACCAGGTCGGCGGTATGGGTCGGAAACTGATACCGTGTCAGTTTCTTGGTGGTGAACACATATTGCATTGGTTTCGCTCCGTCGGCGTTTGCGCCGGAGGCATGAGGCATGTTCGGTGTCGTTTTCATTGGATAATATTTTTAGTGGCTGTGTTGTTTTTAGTTTTGTTCAAAATCGTTTCTGGCGCTTTCAACTCCGCTGGCGTCAGGCGCGGGATCAGCGCATGAATCACAGCCAGCGCCAGCAAATAGGCGCTGCTGGCGATGGCGAACAGCGGCCAGTAGCGGCCGGTCGTCTGCAGGATGAAGCCGGTCAATTGCGCAAATAATAACGCGGAAACTGCCCCGAACATGACTCCCAGTCCCACCACCGACGCCACCACCTGTTTCGGGAACATGTCCGCCACCATCGCAAACAGGTTGGCCGCCCAGCCCATGTGGGCCGCCGCGGCGAAGCTGATGAGAATGGTGGCCACCCAGATATTGGACGTTTGCGTGGCAACAAACACCGGCACGACGCTGAGGGCACACACCAGCAGGACCGACTTGCGGCTCGCGTTGACCGACCAGCCCCGACGCAACAGAAATCCCGACAGCCAGCCGGAGCCGATGCTGCCCACGGAGGCCACTATGTAAATCACCACCAACGGCGGGCCGAGGCTCGCCAAATCCAAGCCGTATTGCTGGTGCATGAATTTCGGCAGCCAATAGAGGAAGAACCACCAGATCGGCACCGTGAACGCCACCCCCACCACAATGGCCCAGGTCTGGCGGTAGCAAAGCAGATGGTGCCAGGAGAGTTTCACGGCTGCCGGCTCGGGCGGATCGCTGGTGATGAAGGCCAGCTCCGCCGGGGAAACCCGCTTCGACAACGCCGGGGCCGTGTAAAGCCAATACCAAAAAATCAGCCAGACAAGGCCGGTTGCGCCTAGGACGAGGAACGCCATCTGCCACCCGTAATGCAGCGTGATCCACGGCACGACCACCGGCGCGAAGACTGCGCCGACATTGCAGCCCGAATTAAACAGCCCGATTGCCAGCGCGCGTTCGCGGCGCGGGAACCATTCCGCCACGGTCTTGACGGCGGCGGGAAAATTCCCCGCCTCGCCCAGGCCCAGCGCAAACCGCGCCGCACCGAAACCAAACACGCCGCAGGCCAGCGCGTGCGCCATGGCCGCCAGGCTCCAGAAAAATATCGAGATGGCGTAACCGTGGCGCGTGCCGATGGCATCCACCAATCGCCCAAAAAAGAGGAGGCCCAGCGCGTAGGCCGCCTGAAAGGCCATGACGATATGGCTATAGTCAATTTCATTCCAGCCGAGCGCCTTTTCCAGGGTTGGGGCGAGGATGCCCAACACCTGGCGGTCCATGTAATTGATCGTGGTCGCCACGAAGAGCAGCGCGCAAACGGTCCAGCGAAAACCCCGAAAGCCCTGATGACAGGTCTGGGCGGCTTGCTGGGACGGGGTTTGCATAATTCAACTTCAGTTTTCGAATTCCAAAACCGCTCCCGAAATCATGGCACTGCCGTGGGTATTCATTTGTTTCTTCACTCGGTCATTTACTCTCGTCTCCTGCATCCACCGGCATGGCGGATTTGGCCAGATCCGTTTGGACAAACACCACGTAATTGTTGGCATCCCATGGCGGCTGGTCGGCCCAGTTGTTCGAGCCCAGATAGGTCAACTCTCCGGCGTTCATGGCGGCACTGCAATAAAGAGTGTGGACGTGACCATGAATGGTGATTTTGTCCCGGGTCTTCTTGAATGGCGTTGAACTGGAGACTATTGGATAATGCGGGTTGGCATCGTCGTAGGCCACATAGACCCGGCCCGGTTTGCCAATTTTAAATACAACGCCCTCGCCTGCTGAAGTCATTGCGTCGTCATTGGCCACCATCAAATAATCCGCGCCTTGCAAATAATTCGGGAGGTTGGAAAAGATCCAATCCCTGTCCTTGTAAATCCGCTGTCCGTTGGCAACTGCGTGACGGATTTCCACTCCGCGCGGAAACGCCACGCTCAAGTCGATGATCGTTTCGTCGGGGGACGAGGATTTGTTGTCCGGCTGGTCAAACGCGCCCGGCGGAGGTTTCGGCGCAGGCGGAAGATCAGGCCCATATTGCGGAGTCGCCGTCAAAACGACGGGCTGGACCGCCGGCATTTCCCGCGTCACCCCGTCATGTATCTCCACGCGTTTGGCCTCAATCGAAACTGCGGCCGGCGGCAAACCGTCGGCGGAAACTTTCAGTTGAATTTCTCCGGGTTCGGTCGTCGAACGCACAAACACGCGGTGCACGCCGTTTAATGCCGGCAACTCTTGTTTGTTGGCGTATTTCGGCACGTCTTCTTCCCAGATGCCGCCGCGCCAGACCGCCGGGCCGGCCACCTGGTAATGAATCAGGTTGTTCGCCAGCGGACAGCGGCGGCCGTCCGCATCCACTACCTCAGTTTCAATCAGCGCCACGTCCGAGCCATTGGCGCGCAGACCGGTCGGGCCGCAAATGGTTTTAACCTTCAACGCCGCGGGCTGACCGGCGGTTTCGTGCGCCATTTCGGCGACGGGTTTGCCCGTCGCATCGTAGCCAATCGCCTTGATGACTCCGGGCTGCCAGGCCACGGAATCAAAAGTGAACAGAAAGAGATTGGTATGCGGCCCCGGCTTTTGTTTTTGTCCGTTGACGAACAGATCCACCGCCGCGATGCCCGGGCTGGCGAAGACATACACCGGCTTGATCGTGCCAGCGGGATAATTCCAGTGGCCCGGCAGATACACCGCAGGCTTGCCGGCGGTCCAAAGTTCGGGCGTGTTTTGCCACAGGGTTTGATTGCAGCCATAGGCATCCTTCGGAATTCTCATGCCGTCCACGGGGCCGCTGCGCCGGAAAGTATCCTCGCCGCGGGTGAACGAATCACCGTCCGCGAAAAAAATCTGGACGCCGCCGTTGCAAACGTCCTCACCCGTGCCGGGACGGGCTTTGTAGTATTGCTCGTAAACGAGGGATTGCATCACGCACATGTTGTCCTGATTGCGATTCCAGCCGCCGGCGTTGTCCACCAGCTTCCAGTCGCCCGCCTTGTGAAAATACGGCGGCGAATACGCATCCCACCAGCGGCGGGGCGATTCATCGCGCATGAATTCAGTGTCCACCGAGAGCTGGTATTTCTGCTTGTGCACGCCATACATCCAGGAAATCCATTCGGGGCTTACGCTGCGCCCGCCCATCGGCCGCCGGTATCCGCGAACGTCCCACCGGTCACGCAAGGCGATCATTTCCTGATTGTGCTTCCGGGTGAGCACATTGTTGGCGGCTTCCCACAGGATGATGCTGGGACTGTTGCGGCAATAGATGATCGTGTCGCGCATGATTTCCTTGCGCAGTTCCCATTCCCGGCCGACCGACTCATTTTCCCGGTCCGCACCTGGAATGATTTGCGGCAGGCCCACGCGGTCGCAAGAAGTGACATCCTGCGGCGAAGGCATGACGTGTTCCCAGCGGACGAGCCGAGCATTGCCATCCGCCATCATTTTGTTTGAATAGTCGTGCAGCCAGTCGGGATAGGCATTGCCGATGGCCGGCCACTCGTTTTGACTGCGCGGGGTGTAACCCATGGTCATCAGCACCCGGTTGTTGAGATACAGGGTTGAACCGCGCACCTCGATTTTCCGAAAACCCGTCACCACTTTTTGCACATCCACGACGCGGCCGCCGACGGTGATCACGGTATAAACTTCATATAGGTAGGGATAATCCGGCTGCCAGAAATGCAATTGCTTCATCCGGTCGCGCATCACGAAGGTATGAATTTGGCCCGGGCCAAGCGTCGCTGATTTCGCCTTGAGTCTCGCCACGGCCGAACCCTCGCGATCCACAATCACCGCCTCACATCGGGCTTCCGCCGGCGCGGGCTGTTCATTTTTCAATTCCACCTCGACGCCGATGTCGGCGGAAGCGTGTTCGGTGGAAATGTTTTCCGCATAGACATAAGTCCCGCTCGTGCCCAAAGAGGAATACAGCGGCAAGGTGGCGTGAACTTTTCCCATGACATAAAGCTTCACATTGCGGCAGATGCCGCCATAGAGCGGGTTCATCCCCGGCCAAAACCAGCACATCGGCGTGCCGGTTTCCCAATCCTTCTCGCTGCAATCAATTTCCACCTGCAGGATATTTTCCGCCGCGCCAAACTTCAGATACGGGGTGATGTCGAAGCCGAAGGGCGCGACGCCATTTTGCTGGCGTCCCAGAAAATGCCCGTTGAGTGTGAACTGCCCCCGTTGCCGGATGCCCTCGAATTCCAGCAAAACCTGACGATCCACAAATGCCGCCGGCAGCTTGAAATGTTTTCGATAGGTATGCGGACCAAGATCCTTCAACCCCTTGTTGTAGCCAAAATAGGCAAACTCCTCATGGTAAGTGTGCGGCGTGGAAACCATCTGCCAGCCGGCATCAACGGTCGTCTCAAAGGGATAGCTTCCCGCCGCCTGCCGCCAATCGGGATTGAAATTATAGGTGATGGAATCGCTGGCCGGCGGTTGGTAAGCATTCATTGACCCATTTGACCCAGCGACTTCAAGTTTGGCTGACGAATCCGGTTTAGTTAAATGCGCCCCATCGCCGGCGTAGAGCGCTGTCGGCAGAACCGGCAGCAGGATACTAAAAACGATGGCTTGAAAGTTCATGGAGTCAGATAACCAGAAAATGTTTAACTCATTCTGGGCAGCCTTTCGGTCTGGCCAGGCAATTCGATCGTCTTATCCGCACCACAACCGCATCGCGGACACCTCGGAGGCGAAGTGGGCACTTTGTCAGGATGATGGTTGTGATTGAACAATCTGAATTCATTAAAAATGGAGCTTGAGAATTCACCGGTCCGCCTGGATCGCCTGCAATGCCGCTTTCATCCAGCCGCAGGCGTAAGCCATGCCGGCGTGCCAAGGCGCGGCGCAGGTCATTTGCGGCGCGTGGTCGGGAATCAGCACACCGCCAAAATCGTTTTTCTGGAGAAGGAGCAGCACGCGCAGCATGTCAATGTCGCCCTCGTCCACAAAGGTTTCCTGATAATGCGGCGCTTTGCCGCGCACGTTGCGGAAATGCACATAGGCGACTCTTTTCTGCCGGCTGTAGCTTTCAACGGCTTCGTAAAAACCGCCGACGGTCATCTCGGCCAGGGTGCCCAGGCAAAATTCCAGCGCATTGCTCGGACTCGGCTTGCGGTCAATCAATCGCTGATAAAGCTGCGTCTGGTTTACCAGTCTAGGCTGGCCGCGCACGGTCGGCGTCGGCGGGTCGTCGGGATGGGCGGCGAGGGTCACGCCGGCCTCCTCAGCCACCGGAATCAGCACGTCGAGAAATTCGCCATGCCGCCGCCACAATTCCTCAGTCGAAATCGGCGCGAGATTGCCCGGTGCGGCGTGCCGGTCATAGACCATGTTCCAAATCATGCCATTGGGAATCGGCTTGTCATAAGGCCCGTCCATTGCGACGACCTCCGCGCCGCCGCGTCCCCACGGACCTTTGACGCGACCCGCCACTCCCGCGAGCGAGAAGTTGTAGCCGATGATCGGAATGCCGACTTTGCCGACCGTGCGGACAATGGCTTTTAGATTTTCGAGTTGCTGCGCTTTCTTCGGGCCGTCGAGCAAGACATCGTGCCAGTGCGCGGGGTCGAAGTTTTCAATCGCTTCGATCTGCAAGCCATGCTTGACGGCCTCGGCTTTTACGGCAGAAAGTTCCTCGAAGCTCCACAACTTGTCGGGGTCGCCAGCCAACCCCCAACCGGTGTCGTCGCCAATCGGTTGGTCACCGAGTTGGTTGCTGCGCGAGGAGCGGAAGTAATCCACCCAGTGGATTACCAGATGTGTTGCGCCGCACTGCCGCGCGAAGCGGTAATACTCCTCGTTGAGTTGATGCCGGTAGAGTCCAAAGCCGAGTTTCATAAAAAATTAAAAACCGATGCTCACGCCGCCGTCCACCGGCAACACGACGCCGGTGACAAATTTCGCCGCCGGCGAACACAGATAAACCGCCGCCCAACCGATGTCGTCGGCGTCGCCGAAGCGGTTCAGCGGCGTGCGACCGAGAATCTTGTCGCGCCGCGCGGGATCGCCATCCAACGCCTTGCGCATCATGTCTGAATCAATCCAGCCCGGCGCGATGGCGTTAACCCGGACATTGTGCATCGAAACTTCTGTGGCCAGGGTCCGCACCATGCCAACGTAAGCGCTCTTCGCGGCGGAATACGCGATCACTTTGGGAATGCCAAACAGCGCCGCCATTGAAGCGGTGAACAAAATGTTGCCGCGCCGCCGCTGAATCATGTCCGGCAGCACGGCGCGCGTGAGCGCATGAGCGCCGATGACATGCGTGTTGAGCACAGTTAGAAATTCCTCCGGTGTTGTTTCCACCGCGGGCTTCTTCAGGTGAACGCCGGCATTGTTGACAAGAATGTCCATCGGCGCGCCGGCGGTTCGCGTCGCCGTTTCAACCAATTTATCCGCCTCGCCAACCTTGGTGACGTCGTGGCAAACATATTTCGCCTGCGCGCCCAATCTGGCCACGGCTTTTTTCAATTCATCTTCGCGCCGGCCCACCAGCACCGCCCGTGCACCGGCGGCCACAAAACATCGCGCCATGCCGAAGCCCAGGCCGGTCGCGCCGCCGGTGACCAGCGCGGTCTGGCCGTCGAGATTGAAAGGATTTCTTGAAGGTTCAGAGGATGCCATATTTTTCAAAGGCCGCGGTGCTGCTCATGCCATTTTCAATTTCCTTCCGGACCACTTTTTCGGCGCGCGCCTTTTCCAACGCCTTGGTCATGACTTCGCGCTCCAATTTGGCCGGCACAATCACGACGCCGTCAATGTCGCCGAACACCAAATCGCCTGGCGCGACAGACGTGCCCTCGATTTCGATGCGGCAACGAAAATCAACCACCTTCATGCGCGGCGCGGAATCCTGCGCCCAATAACCACGCGTGAACACCGGCCATTTCTGCTCCAGCACGCGCGGCGTGTCGCGATGAAAACCGTTGACCACCGCACCAACCGCACCGCGGGTGCGGGCGGTGGCGGTCATGATTTCACCCCAGTTCGCCGACTGCATCGTGCCGCCGGTGGCTACGTAAATCTCGCCCGGCTTCAAATCGTCCAGCGCCTGCGTCATCAAGCCGAACGGTTTTTTCTGCGTGCCGAAAACGTCCGCCTGCAATACCGGCATGGCGCGCCCGGCGATTTTCATGTCGTCGTGGAGCGGCCGGACCGCCGCCGGCAGAAACTGGTGAAAACAGCCGCATTGATCCAGGATGTCGCCCACCACCGGCGTATAAAGCCAGGCCTGCATCAATTCGAAAAGTTCGGTGTCCGATTGCCAAGAGTTCATATTTATAATTGGTTTATTCCGTTGGTCTGCTTGATCAAGAACGAGCCGCGATAGTTCACGCCGTTGCCAAGATTTGGCGCAGCCGCCGGACCGTTCAAGGGAACGACCATGATTCGTTTTAGATTACGGCGCAGAAGCTGTGATCGATTTATTCAAGGCCGAAATGGCGGCGTGTCCCGATGCATTGGCGGGTGGTTCAATAGCCACCTTGCTCAACGGATACCAGCCATCTTGATCGCGGCCGGTGATACCGAGCCGCACGACCGGCTGTTCGGAGTTCGCGTCCACCACGCCGATGGAAAGAGTGTAGTCACCCGGCGGCAGGTTAGCGGGCAGGTTGATGCTGTCGGTGACCTCATTCACCGGTCCAGGCGGCAGGTCTTTTGGCATTTTGAGAAATTCCGGGGTGAATAGTTCAATCGAGCCGGGCAGCCAGTGGTTTACCGTCGTCGGGCTGACAAAGACCTTTTGATATCCGCTCGCGTTACCCAGCCGATAAGCCACGCGATAGGGCTGATAGCAAGGCGCGCAACCGACATTCTGCCACTTGGTTGAAATGTTAAACTCACTTCCAGCCTTCGCCTGTGCCGGATGCGCAATTTCATTCAAAACGATATGGTAGCCGAACCGCTGCAGAAACCGCGCGAGTTCGTCCTGAAAACTTTTATCGGCGGGAAGTTTGGCCGACTTGCCGTTGAAGTAGCTACCATGCAGCGCCAGCCCGTAGTTGAAGATCCAGCGCAAGGGCCACTTTTTCTCAACAAAATCATCCATTGTCTCGCCCGGGATCTCGTAGGCAATGGGCGCGGTCTTCCAAGCATCCTGGACATAAGGCTTGGCAATCTGGTGCGGAAGCTCTTTCATTGCATTCCATGTCGGCGAAAAAGTGCCCAGGTCGCCGAAAGAGTCACCCCGCAGCCCCGCGCCGCGCTGGGTGCCGTAGGATGTGTAAGCTTCCGCCCCGAGAATCATCAATACCGGTGTTTTCCTGAAAGCCTGCAAATAAGCGTCAATCACCTTTCGGCAGTTTTCCGGAGCGGGCATCTTGCCAAGCTTGGAATGGGAAATGTGCCACTCGCCCCACCAGCCCAGCGATCCCAAGTCCACATGGTCGAGGTCGGGATGACCGTCGTAACGCTCGCCGAGGCGCTTGATCAAGTCGAGTTGCAGATTCAAGGTGACGGGATCGTCAAAATCGGGAACCGGGAACACCGGACCGCTGTTGGCGTAATCTATCAAAATTTCGCGGCCGGCGGTCTTGAGCCAAGCTGGGGTGTAGGAATGATGCTGGTCAGGGGTGCAGCACATGACCCGGAATGCCAGTTTTTGGCCGGACTCGCGCGCTTCTTTCAGGGCGGCTTCCAACAAGTTCGTGTTGAGCATTCCGCGCTGCGGTTCAACGGCGCCCCAGCTCCACCGGCAATAATAGACCGCCGAAGGAATCCAGTCCGGCAGGTTCTTGTCCGCTTTGCTGGCGCAATGAAAGGTCTCCCAACCCATGCCCGGATTCTTCAGCAATTCGCTGGTGACCTCCGGCTTCACGACGATCTGCGACTGATCCGCCAAAGCATTTCCCGCGAGACAAGCAAGGCACACAAAACCCGCGCACCACCACTTCGGCGACGGAACCGGCCGGCCGTGGATTCGTTTCAGCCAGTTAGACAAAAAGATCGTTTGCATTCAGAAAATCTACCAGCTGCGCTGGCTCATGGTAACTATCCCAAAGTAGGGGGCGCCTCCTTGGCCCAATCGGGCCAATCGCGTGCAATCGCCCCACGCAAAGCGATTGCACGCGGCAGAGCGCGTGGGTTGATTTTTCAACACCCCTCCTTTAGGATAGTTCTCATTCCGCAGCCCGGTGATATAGTTTCCCCGATGCACTTTCCACTACGCTTTTCCGGTTTTGTTAAATCGAAACCTTCCTTTGTCGTCGCAATTTTGCTGACTGCCGGAACTGCAGGCCTGACCCGCGCTGCGAATCTTTCCAAGTGGATGCCGCTGCAAGAGCCTTCAAACGGCGGACACACCACGTGCGTCTCCATTTCCCCTTACGATTCCAAACGTGTGCTAGCCGGCGGCGACATTCTGGGCATCGCACTCTCGACCGACGGCGGTTTCACCTGGCAGGGGACCTATGGATTGAGCTGCTGGGAAATCGCGAGCTTCACCTGGCATCCGACCGACTCCAACACCGTCTGGGCCGCTGTCATGGGCGGACCTTATGTCAGCCGCGATGGCGGAACCAACTGGACGCTCTCGCGCAACGGTTTTCCGGCCGTATCCTATGGCAATTATTCCGCCCCCATCCAAAAGATTTTATTTGATCCGGGTAATCCCAGCCGCCTGCTGGCCTTTGGTGGCAACCGTCGCGGATATGGTTCATGGGGCCAATCCGGCGGCGTCTGGCAAAGTGTTGACAGCGGCACCAACTGGGCCTTGTTGAGCACGATTCTGTCCGGCGGCAACATCATGAACGTGACCTATGCTGGCGGAAGTTCCAATCGAATCTATGCGGCAGTGGACAATTACGGGGTGGTGGTGAGCGAGGATGGCGGCACGAACTGGACACCCCGCAACAACGGCCTGCCGACGACGAACGACATTACGGACATCGCCGCTTATCCGGGTCAGCCGAATACTGCAGTGGTCGCCGTCTATCGGTATCCCATTCAAGGTGGAGTGAATTATGCCTCCGGCGGCATCTGGTGGACGACTAACGGCGGCACCAACTGGTCCGCCTGCAATAATGGGATTCCCCAAAACACGAACACCAGCGCCAACGCCGCCGCTAATGTCACAGCGATGGGCACCGTGGCCATTGCGCCCACGAATCCCCAAAAATGGGCCACCAGCGACAAGGCTTACAACGATTCTGGCGTTTACCTCACCAGCAACTCTGGCGCGAACTGGACAAAGAATAGTCCTACGGCTCTAAAGTTGGCCGATGGTTTCAATTTCGATGTGATTACGTTCGACCCAAATAATGCCAACATCCTCTTTGTGTGCGGTGGCGACGCCATTCTGCGCTCCACCAACGGCGGCACCACTTGGACCAATGTCACCTTGTTTCAGACCAACAGCACCTATAGGCGCGGGACCGGCTTCAGCGGCTGGGTTGCCTTGCGGTTGGTTTTCCATCCCACCAAGCGCGGCTGCGCCCTGTTCGCCGGCATGGACGACGGTTACGGCTGGCACTCCGAAGACGGACTGGTTACTTGGGCCCGGGACGGCGTCGGTCTGCCAACATGGGGAGGCGCTGCGGACATTGATATGACCACCAACAACTGGGTGTTCATGAATTGTGGGCAGGCGGGCACGTTCGGCGGCATCGCCCGCAGCCAGAACGGTGGCACCAATTTCACGATGCTTTACGGAGCGACCTATGGCTTGCCCAACCAAAATGCCGCCGCGCCACCCGGAGGCATCTTCTGCTTCCCTGACAATCCGACCAACGTCTGGGCCGTGGTCGGCAGCCAGCTCTATGGCTCCACGAACGCCGGGAATAGTTGGTCCGCCCTAACGGCGGGGTCAACCCCCCAATTCATCGCCGGATTCGTTACCAATGGAACGCGGACGGTTTATGCCACATGCAGCGATGGAGTTTATCAGGTTGCTAATGGCGCTGGCGCCTTCACTAAAATGAGCGGCTCTCCAACCTCGGCCGCTCGCGTAACGGTGGATTCCTGGGGCCGGTTGTATGTCTTGCCGTGGCGTCAAAGCAACGGCGGCGTGTGGCGCTATGCGAACAACACCTGGACGCGCATTACCACGAACAAATATCTCCAAGACATTGCGGTGGATCCGGTCAATCCCCAGCGGATGATGGCCGTCAGCAGCGACGATCCTTACTATGACTCCAGTTACGCCTCGGGTATCTGGACCAGCGAGGATGACGGCGTGACCTGGCAACAACAGAACACTGGGCTGGCGGATCTCCGCGTCAAAACCGTCGCGGTGTGCCCTTATGACCCTGATTTGTGGATTGTCGGCACCGACGGCCGGGGTTATTTTGTTGCGCGGTGGGCACCCACCCAGGTTGTTGCGCAACGCACTAACTCGGTTGTGACATGGAACATCCTCGGCCCGCCCAACCAGACCGCGGTGCTGCAATCCTCCGCCAACCTGACGACCTGGCAACCCATCGCCACGAACCAAATGCCCCCGCTCGGTTGGCAATTCAGTGTGACCCCTACCAACGGCGCAAACTTCTATCGGGTTAGCACCGGGCCCTGAAGGTGTTGGGGGAGTTAGCGCGAGAAAAGATATGCAGGAGCTTTTCAGCAACCTTGCTGCAGCAGTAAATCTCTGGGATGGAAAGTCAAAAACAGCCATCACAGTTCGCTGTTCAATTCCCAACAGCTGACCCGCCAGCAGTCTGGTTAAAAGTCACAAGGGACTATGGCGAATTCCGGGGTCTGCTGGTGGCTTTTTCAAAATCCTCGACATCGAATTCTAAAATTTGCGCCAGCGACTTCAACTGCTGACTGTCAGGTTGCCAAACGTTGCTTTCCAATGCGTAAACCAAAGATGTTGCAATACCCATTTTCGCTGCCACGTGGCTAGGTGCGAGATTCTTCGCAATCCGTTTGACTTTGCCAATGCTCACGTCGCCAGTTGCGGCTGGTTAGCACTCCACGAAGCCCACCTGCAAGCCCTTGTTTTTTGGGGTGGATAGCCGCACCGCACCCCAGCCATGAATGGTTCGTTTACTTCTTCACGGGCGAGTTGTTCGCCAGCAATTCTAATTCAAGGTTTCAGCATTCTGGCAGCAAGGCGAGCAGTTTTGCTTTCACATGTTCCCCAGCTTGTTGTGGGTCATAAATAATTCCTGCCCGAAGCAGTTGATTCATGTCCGAACAAAATCCACGGTCGGCCAGGTGCCCGTCCAGCAACTCAACAAACTCGGATCGTCCGGCAACGCTGCCTTCCAATTTTAGATAATGCTGAAACGATTCGATAATCCGGGCGGGAACCACCGCCGGGTTGGCCAGCGTTAGCGCCCAATACAGATCAAATAATTCCCGGCCCCGCCGGCGCTG
>CAIMLG010000328.1 GCA_903842235.1 uncultured Verrucomicrobia subdivision 3 bacterium | reverse complement strand
GTGGTGGTGTTGGTCGCCCACACCACACCGTAATCCGTCACGGTGGTGTTAAAGTAGCTGACCGTCGCCCCCAAAGTGGCGCTGTTGGTGGTAATATCCGCTTTCGTTGGTGATGCAAGGACGGGGGCGCTCGAATAGGTCAGGCTAATCTTGCCAGCCCCGCCGGCGCCGCCAGCACTGCCGACCATTACCCCGCTGGTAGCTGATTTGCCGTAACAGGAACCGCCACCACCGCCTGGAACACCTCCGGGGGAACCAGCAGTTGCGGCATTACCACCTGGATTCCCGCCCGCACCGCCGCCGGTTGGTGCGGTTGCTCCCGCATTGCTCGTCGGCGCGTTGCCCGCACTTGAAGTGCCGGCGCTGGAGCCACCAGCGCCGTGATATGTGTTACCGGCGCCGGCTCCACCCGCATAACTGGTAACCCCAACCCCGGTCGGCGCGGCTGCCGCCGCGCCACCAGCGCCATTGCCGTTGTACCCCCCCAGCCCACCTTTCCCGCCATTGGCGGTAATCGAAGCGCCACCGTCCCCTGTAAAGGTCACCGCCGCACCATCGGCGCCGTTCATGGAAGTCGCAACGGTCAGACTGCCAGGGCCACCGGAAGCCGACGCTGGAATGGTAATCGTGTATGAAAGCCCAGGTGTAACGGCTATGGTTTCGCTGGCATAAGCGCCGCCGCCGCCACCACCGCCGTCTCTGAAAGTGGTCGTAGTATTCCCCAAACCGCCACCGCCACCGCCACCGCCCCAACATTCAACCGTGACGTTGGATACACCGGCCGGGCAGGTCCAGGTCGTGCTGGCTGCGCCGGTCCAATTTGTGGAAGCGGCCTGCAGGCGGCCGGGCAGCAGGCCCAGGCACAGGGCCGCGAACAGCGCGCGCACGGCCGTCGCCACCGGGATGGCTTTGAGGATTTTTATCAATGAGTGTGAGGTTTTGGTTTTCATTTTTTTATTGGGGTCTGGCGGTTGAATCTGCATCAACCTAGGTTTGGGCTTGTTGGCGAAAGCAAGTGCAGTCTGTATAATTTTTAGTTTTGTCTGTCTTCCGAACCATACCATTTGGACACAACAAAGTCCACCTGACGGAACGGTTCACATTCATTATGCCGACGCATAACAAACGGATTCCGGAAAGTCTAGCCGGTTTACCTTCGAGATGCAATCCCCGAAAGCGGGCATACCTTGACGAAGTTGTGTGCGTCAAGTTCTGCAATTTGGATTTTGGTCATGGCTTGGCCCAAGAGCGAGAAGCGCAAGTGGCGGCGGGTGCTTGAATGCCCGGGCGCGGCGTGCCATCAATTATTGCCGCCGGTTTTGGTCTGGCTCACCACCGGCCTTGACTTCACGCCTTCGAGCGAGGGCGATTGAACGCGCGCCAGCCACTCCACCAGCAGACCTTTCATGCGCTCGGCTTCGGCGCGGTTTTTTTCGCGGTCGGGATTCTTGCCGATGAGGTTGTTGACTTCATCGGGGTCATTCTTCAAATCGTAAAGCGCGTCGAGCGAGGCGGCCTCCCTGGAGCGCCCGAACATCAATTTCCACCGTCCGTCAAAGACCATGAAGCCGGGGACCGTCTGACTGTTCCACTCGGAAACGGCGAACCGCGCTTTGCCATCATCCGTGCCCTCGATGAGCGGGCGCAGGCTTTGGCCCTGGG
>CAIMLG010000327.1 GCA_903842235.1 uncultured Verrucomicrobia subdivision 3 bacterium | reverse complement strand
CGCTGGATTTCCACGGTCACCACCGTGCCTAAATAAAAAAAGTTCCAGATATAAATTTGAAGTGCCCATTAATGCAAGTAGTTCCAACCTAGTAATCCTATGAACAAAAAACAAACCCTCGCTATCGCTTCCTCGTCCGTGCTGGCCGCTGGAATGGCTCACGGAGACGTTGTCTATTCCGGCCTCCAAAACTATCATCTAGCCGGGAACCAAGCTTATTTCTTGGATTTGACCGGGATTGCCGTAATTGATTATAAAATTGGATTTGACAACGCCAATCAGCAGAAGCCGTTCATTGACGCTCGCAGCACGGCCTCCCAAAACCCCAATGCCTGGGTGCTGTCCCGGACCAACACGGGCTGCCCGATCACCCCGTTTGGCACAAATATTAACGCTGCCTATGCGGCCATCTATCCCACCAACAAGCTTGGCTATCTTTATCAGAACGGCGGCGAAACGGTGGTGGGCGACTGGAATTCAGCGGTAAATACCGATGCTTTTGTCGGGCTGGAATTGACCGACGGTAGCACCACCACCAATTACGGTTGGGTGCATCTCATTTATCAAGGGGCCAATAGCGCCAACGCGGCCAAATCGCTCACGGTGGTGGATTACGCCTATGAAACGATCCCGAGCAAGGGGATCTTTGCGGGGGCCACCGCCAATGTGGATGTGCCCGTCATCTATCAAGAGCCGCAATCGCGCACGAACGGCGTCTTGACCACCGCCACCTTTACCGTGGTGGCGCTGGCGGATCCGGCCCCGACCTATCAGTGGCTGGCGGGCAGCGGTGGGGTTTACACTAATCTGCCGGAAGATAGTCATTTCGTCGGCACCACCACGCCCACCTTGGCCATTAACAGCGTGGGGTTAAGCGATGCGCTGGACTATATTGTGGTCGTCAGTAACTCCCTCGCCACCGCCACGAGTGCGCCGCCGGCGCACTTGACCGTGGTTCCGGCCGTGTTGGCCGGGCCGATCCCCGCTCAGGAAGAGTTATATTCCGGGTTGAACGGCCACTTTGGCATCCAAGTGCTTTCGGGCGTGACGACCGGTTTTCAATGGCGCAAGGGCGGAGTGACCTTGACGGATAATGTCAAATATCCCGGCTTGGCCACCTCCAATCTGGTGATCAATGGCTTGGTGCCGGGGGATGCCGGGAATTATGACGTGGTGGTGGCGACTTCCATTGGCAGTGTGACCAGTTCGGTGGCCCCGCTGAGCTTGGTGTCTCCCGACGGGAGCCCGTATGAAGCCGGTGTGCTTGCGGCTGGGCCGGTGGATTACTATCGTTTGAATGAGACGGGGAGCCCTTCCGGCGGCGGTCTGGTGGCCTACGATTATACGGGTGGAAATAACGGAATCTACGGGATCGACGTGGTGGATAATGTAACTGGGCCCACGACGGCGGCGGGTTTTCCGGGGTTTGCCGGCGCGAACACGGGCGTGCAGTTCGCCGTGAGCGATGTCAATTCCCAGATTGCCCTGATGCCGTGGAATCTGAACACCAACACGGTGACGCTGACGGCGTGGCTCAATCCCTCCGGCAACCAGGCCAGTGGCGCCGGGGTGATCTATACGCGCAGCACCAACCTCATGGTGGGCGGGCTGGTGTTTAATGGGGTGCAAACCAACGGGGATTATATGCTCGGCTATAACTGGAATGACAAACCTGCCGCCTATAATTGGGCTTCGGGCGTGACCGTTCCCCAAAATCAGTGGTCATTTGTGGCCCTGGTCATCACCCCGACCAACGCGACGGTCTATGTCATGAACCCCGCAGCTTTTGAGCGGGCGGTGAATACCACCACCCATACCAACATGGCTTGGAATAGCACGGAATACCTGGGCACCGAACCTGGCGGATTGAATGGCAACCGGAACTATAATGGCTTGCTGGATGAAGTGGGCGTTTACAATAAATCGCTGACGGCGGATCAGTTGCTGGGGCTTTACTTGACGGGCTTGAATGTGGCGGCCCTGGCCCCGCAAATCACGACTCAGCCAAGCCCGCAAACCGTGGTTAGCAATACGACGGCCCACTTTACGGTGGCGGCCATGGGCACCGCGCCGCTGGCTTATCAATGGCAGATCCAGAGTGGCGGGGTCGGCAGCTATGTCAATTTGAGTGACGTCGGCAATATTTCCGGGTCAACCACCAACGCGCTGGCCATCGCGAACGCGAGTGCCACCGACGTCGGCAACTATCAGGTGATCATTACCAACATTATGGGGGCGGTCACCAGCACCCCGGCGGCGCTGACCCTCGGTACGGGCTATTCCGGCGCCCGGCTGGCCTTCAAGTTTCAACCCAATCAAAATAATAACCGTAATTTTGTTAATGGACCCGCGGGGGCGTTAAGCACCATCAATTGGTTAAATATTAACTGGCCGTCGGCGAGTAACGTGATTCCCTATATTTTCAGTGGATTTAACTACGAATTCAACGGCAACACCAATGGATATCCCTCCACAACAACCTTGCTGTCTTTTCAAGGCGGCACGGGCGCCCAGGGGGATACGGTCTATAACGGCTCTGGCACCCCGGCGGCGGGCTTTACCAATTGGAACGCCAATTTGCTCAATAGCTGCACCCGCTTTGATATCAAGGCTGGAGTTGGGGTGCAGGGGGCGCAAACCACGTTGGCCCTTTCGGTGACCAACCTGGATCCCGTCTTTGCCACCAACGGTTACTATATTTATCTTTACAGTTTGTGCGTTCCTAACGTTAATAATAATAGTAATAGTGTCAGTTATGGGCAGCGAAACATCCTGATCAATTATACCGGGGCCACGACCAGCAGCTCGGTGGCGGCCAGCCAAATCTGTTCGCTCTATGGCACGACCAACTGGAACCGTTTTAATGTTGGAGACTATTTGACCAACATGCCCAGCTTCTTGCAGGGAACGAACATATTGATTCAGGGCGTATTCACCAATGCCATCTGTCCCTTTAATACCTATCCCAGCTGGGAGACGCCCGGAGCGAATTATATTGTGTTTGGCTGTCCGCCCAGCGGCGCCTTCTCCATCGTGATCACCAACGGTTCTAATGCCGGGATCAGTGGCATTGAAATTGTGGCCAATAATACCCTTTATGTGCCGGTTTCGGTGGGCAGCCCAACCGTGACGCCGGGCTTCAGTGTTTTGGCCGGGACGAACGTCACCATGACCTGCGCCACCAATGGCGGTTTAGCCCCCTACGGGGTTCAATGGCAGGCGGGGACCGATGGCATCACCTTTAGCGATTTGCCCGGGGCCACCATCACCAATCTATTCCTGGCCAGTGTGACGACCAATTATTCGGGCTATTATCGGATGGTTTACACCGCCGGCGGCGTCAGCGTCGCCAGTTCAGCCGTGCATCTGACGGTCACCAACAACGTCACCACCCCGCCGGTGCTGGGCTTTACCCACGGCGGCGGCAGCCTGACGCTGACTTGGACTAGCGGAATGCTGCTGCAGGCGACCAATGTGATTGGCCCTTGGACCACCAATACGGGGGCCACCTCGCCCTTCATCATCACCCCCACCGGACCGATGATGTTCTATCGGTTGTTGGTCCCGTAAGCTCTTTTAACATCAGTGGTTTAATAATCAGCGGCCGGGAGAGGCGACTCTCCCGGCCGTCTTTATTGATTATCGCCGATCTTCCGTGAAACGGTAGCGGTCGCCAGTGGAAAGGTGGCACAATTGCCCCCTATAATTTTGGCACTTTATACCAGCGACAAACCGGATCACCTATAGTAGGGTCTTGCCATGATTCTCCGTTTTGACCGTAACGGTTTGCATTTTAATGCCGTTTCATTTTCTCGTTCCCGTTCTACAAAGCGCTGGCATGGCGGTGGTTTCACGTTGATTGAGCTGCTGGTGGTGATTGCGATCATCGCGATATTGGCGGCGATGCTGCTGCCGGCGCTGGCCAAGGCCAAGGCCCGGGCGCAAGGGATCACCTGCATGAATAACAACAAGCAGATGCAGCTGGGGTGGATCATGTATTCCGAGGAATTTAACGATCTTTTGCTGACGT
>CAIMLG010000326.1 GCA_903842235.1 uncultured Verrucomicrobia subdivision 3 bacterium | reverse complement strand
CCGGTGATCGAAATTATTTAAGATGGAGACAGGCGCGACGCCTGTCCTACGCATCCCGGCCGGCGCGGTTTGGTGGTAGGGCGGGCAGTCCTCTGCCCGCCGCCCGTCCGAATGTAAACCCCGGCGGTCACGGAGTGGGCATGTGCTCACCGGATAGGTGACAGATTATCCTCACCGGATAGGTGACACTTTCCTGGCTTATATGCCATGGAAAACAAACTCCGATCGGGAGCAGCGTTGGGGATTTGTCCAATTAGCGATGCGGGCCAAAACATGCCTAGCCGAGCTATGCCGACGATCCGGTATCAGTCGAAAAACAGCTTATAAATGGATCGCTCGTTTTGAGGAGCGCGGGCGACGAGGGTTGCGAGACCAAGCCCGGTCGGCCCATCAACTCCATAACCGTCCATCGTCCAAATGGCTGGCGCGCATTCGCCGCAGCAAAGGCCAACATTCAAGTTGGGGAGCACCGAAAATCCATTGGGTATTAAAGCGGCGCTTTGGACTGCTGGGTCTCCCGTCCGAGGCGGCGATCAGCCGCTGGCTCAAGCGCTGGGGGTTGACGCGCCGACGGCGCGCGCGTGTCCCCCGGGGATCCGCGATTCTCCGGACGGCCTTGACCGTGCCCCGGCAGCCCAATGAGGTTTGGACCGTGGATTTCAAGGGCTGGTTTCGCACCGGTGATGGCGCCAAGGTGGAACCCTTGACGGTCAGAGACTTGGCGAGCCGTTACATCCTGGGTTTTTATTTGCTGCCGCGGCAAAGTGTAGAGGGGGTTCGTCGGGTCATGGAACGGCTTTTTAAGCTCTACGGATTACCCCAAGTAATCCGGGTCGATAACGGGTCTCCCTTCGGTGCTACGGGGGCCTTGGGTCTGACCCGGTTGAGCGCTTGGTGGATAAAACTGGGCATTAAAGTGGAGTTTATCGAACCGGGGCATCCCGAGCAGAATGGGGCGCATGAACAGATGCACCGGGTTTACAAAGCCGAAACCTTGCATCCGGTGGCCCGGACCTTGCGTGGCCAGAAAAACCGGACGAGGCAATGGTGTTGGGAATACAATTACAAGCGTCCGCACGAGGCTTTGGGCATGGGGGTGCCAGTCGATTATTACCGCAAAAGCCGGCGCCGGTTGCCGGCGCGGTCGCAGCCTTGGAAGTACCCCAAGGATTGGCTGAGCCGGTTGGTGAAAGGCAAGGGCATGATCTCTTTAAATGGCCGCAGCCGTTTTGTGGGCGAGGCGTTTGAAACCGAGCGCGTGGGCTTAAAACGCATCCAGTCAGGGAAATGGGCGGTTCATTTTGGGCCTTGCCTGGCCGGGGAACTGCACGACAGAGATGCGGGAGGCATTCGCGCCGTGGTTTATCGGAAAAAAAGACGGCGATAAAAAGCAACTCCCCGCTCCGCTTCGCGGCTTTGCTACGGCTCGCTACGCTCGCCTCCGCGTCGCCGCGAAGCGGAGCCATCACCTCAGAGTGTTACCCATGCGGTGAGGACAAACTGTTACCTATGCGGTGAGGAGCTTCCCTGCCGGCACTCGATGGCATCCGTGGCGTGGCGGTTTTGATGATTTTGGTGACTCATTACCTACAGGGAATGCTGCCCTGCGCCTGGCTCTCAAAGGCTACTCGACCCTTGTATTTTGCCCAGACCGGCGTGGATTTGTTTTTCGTTCTTTCCGGTTTTTTGATCACCGGAATTTTGCTGAACGCCAAAGGCACGCCGCATTTTCTGAAACACTTCTATCTCCGGCGGGCGCTGCGCATACTGCCGCTGTATTATCTGGTCGTCCTGGGTTGCATTGCCGCCGGCTGGTTTGTCACTCATTCCAAGTATCAATACGGTTTTGCCCATTGCTGGTGGTATTTGCTCTACCTTCAAAACATCGGCATGACGTTCTGGCCCGACTTGGTTGGCGAGCCGGGACACTTCTGGTCGCTGGGGGTTGAAGAGCATTTTTACCTGTTATGGCCGCTGCTGGTTGTGTTCTGCAACGAACGCCGCCTTCCGCGCGTATTGCTTGGCCTGATGGCCGTAAGCATTGCCTGCCGGTTGCTGCTTTTGTCGCTTGACTATCGCGTTGGCAGCTTTTCGCCTTGCCGTCTGGATGCCTTGAGCGCCGGGGCGCTGCTGGCAGTGGTGGTGCGCCGTCCCGAACTGGCAAACACCGCCCATCAAGCCTGTCGTTGGATTCTGCTCATCATCGGGCCGATCCTTCTGGTATTGTATCCCCTCACTTCGGGCAAGGCGCTTTTCATAATGCAGACCGCCAAATATCTGCTGATTGCCGTTGCCTTCACAGCCATGCTGGGCGCGGCGGTGGGGCCGGGACGCTGGCGGT
>CAIMLG010000325.1 GCA_903842235.1 uncultured Verrucomicrobia subdivision 3 bacterium | reverse complement strand
GGCATCGCCGCAAGGCGGAGTGGAAACAATGGAGACAGGCGCGACGCCTGTCCTACAAGACCTCACCGACGCGGGTAAGGTGATGGGCACGCCCAACTACATGTCGCCGGAGCAGGTGCAGGCGCCGGGCGAGGTGGATCACCGGGCGGACATTTATGCGCTGGGCGTGGTGTTTTACCAGATGCTCACGGGCGAACTGCCGGGCAAGCGGCTCGAAGCGCCATCCAAGAAAGTGCAGATCGACGTGCGGCTGGATGAAGTGGTGCTGCGCGCCTTGGAAAAGAAGCCCGAACTCCGTTACCAACAGGTCAGCGAGGTGAAGACCCTGGTGGAAAGCATCGTGGCCACGCCCGATGGGAGTAGGAGCCGAGGTAACGAGGCTCAAACTGAAGGCGAGGAGTCGGGGGGCAGAGGTCAGGAGTCAGTAGCCGAAAAGCTTGTGCGCGAAATAAAGGTCATGTTTAGCAAAAGTTGGCGGACGCATTGCCCCGAAACGCTTGCTTATATATGCCACCGCCATGTTCGGGGTATATTTAATTGGCAATTTGAATTCCGGGCTGTCAATTGCCCGGGACATAGTGTGGATCTGCATTATCATTTATTTAATCGCGGCTGGATTCCTCATTAACCGTCGCGTATGGCCAGCGATGAACAAGGGCGTCCCGCCGGCCGCAACAAACCCGCTGCCGGTTTCCGATTTCTGGGAGGCGTTGGAAGCCGGGAATTATGGTCGCACCTGGGACAAGACCGCTCCGTATTTCCAACGCGACCAAAACCGTGACGAATGGATTGCCCGCATGGAAAAGGAACGCCGGCCGCTGGGCAAGTTGGTGGATCGAAAACTCGTTTCCACCACCGTCATCACCCCGCTGACCCGCACGGCGGTGGAAATCCTCGCCACGTTTGCGAACGGCCAGCAACTGGTGGAAGGCGTCATCAGCGCCGTGCAGCCGGACGGCGAATGGCGGGTGGAAAAATATTACACCCGGCCTGCGACGAGCGAGACGATGGCCAAGGTCCAGGCAAATCTTGCCAGGCTGTCGCGTTTCTCAAACATAGCCATCTGGGGCGGGTGCCTGGTGATCATGGCGCTGTTCATCGGTGGGATTGGCCTGCTACATACGGGAGCCAATATGACTGAACTGCCAGTTAAGGCGTTGGTCGGATTATGTTTTTTACCGGCCATGATTCCCGCGCTTGCCGCCACCCTTCTCGGCTGGATTGCCGTCTCCCAAATCCGCCGCTCGGCGGGAAAACTCCACGGCCTGTGGCTGGCGGTGTTTGATGGCCTGCTGTTCCCGCTGCTGGCGGTGGATGGTCTTGTCCTGAGTGGTTACGTCGGGATTTTGAATGTTCTCCACCTGAGGCCGGGGATGATTCTCTTGCCGCCAATGCTGCTTGCGGTTCTGGTGCTTGATTGGTTCATCCTCCGCCGTGTCTGGCGCACGGTGAATGCCGGGAACGCGGGTGGCCCGCCTGCCAAAACAGGTTTTCCACGTTGGGCCGTCGCAGCTTTGGCGGTGGTCGGGCTTGCTGTCGTCGGTGGCGGTGCGTTCTTCTATTCGAAGTCGGCGGACAATGCCGATCCCGCCAGCCTGGCCGACTCGCCGTTCAAACTTCGCGAGCGGCCAACCGCGATGGTGATCAAAGCCGGTCTGGCCAAGCCGATTTCGCCGTGGGCCTGGCAGGAATTGGAAAAACGCCATCTGAGTCGCGAAGAAGTGGCGCAAATCATGGCGGGGGCCACGGCGTGGTTGCGCCGGGAGTATCCCGATGGCGCTAGCCAACCGTTGAGCTGGCTGGATTCGTTTTTAAAAAATCTTCGTGAAAACCAGCTCATGACCGACCAGCAGGCGATTGATTTTGTCCTCGCGCTGCATGGTAAGTTGCGCGGGCCAGCGTTGGCCCGTATTCATGAGGGCGAACGCACCCTCAATTTTGACGGGGAATGTCGTAACATCTGGAGTGATCGCTTTCTGGGATTTTACCTGTTGAATGAGATCCAATCCGCCACCGTGGACGAACAACCGGTTAAAATGCGGGCCAATTTCGGTCGCAACTGGCAGATGGACCATGTGAATGCGACGCTCGAACTGCCCACGCTGGCGCCCGGCCGGCATCAGGTAAAGATCGTATCGCTGGCCGCCCTCGTTCATGCCGACGACGTGGATGGCATGGACGCCAAGGCCACGGCTGCCGACTGGCCGCCCGCCGTGAAACGCTGGCTGCGCACGAATGAAATCGAACTGGTGGTTTACGCGGCCGGTGCCCAGATGGTTGATCTCACTACCGCCCCGGCATTGGATCCGGTGGAGCATGGTTTCGGCATCAAATCAGCAGTGGTGCGACGCAAGGGAGGAAAACCGCTGCTCATGGTGACATTCCAGAACCCCAAACCTCAGACGGTGGACCTCAGCTTCAAGGTGACAGCCCAAGTTGGGGGGCAAAATGTAGCCGGTGGCGGATTGTGGATTCGCACGCGCGAGAAAACCCAATCCTTCGGCGGGCTGGAACAAAGCACCGTCCTTTCCGAACTATCGCCGGAGGTGAACGAGGTGGAGATCCGGCTGACGCCCGACCCGTTGCAAGTGGAAGCCATGGCGGAAATTCAGCATATCTGGGGCAAGGAAATCCGGTTTGCCCACGTTCCGCTGAAGCGACTGGATTTACCCGCCACTGCCCCCAAGCTCGCCTTCGGCCCGGTGGTGGAGCGCATGCTAACGGGTGATCCGGGGCTGCCGCCCACGTTTCTAAGCCTGAACGATGGCTCGCTCGTATATTCGCCGACCGGGACCAACCTCTCGTCGGCCAAGGCTTTTGCCGATTGGTGGCGCGGCACGAAGGCCGATTTCATGGCGGCGGTCACAGGCGACAAACACTTGCTGGTGAGCCTTGAAGATGGCGGGGCAAATTTCGCCGAGTTCCCAGCCGAGAAATGGGAATCCGCCTCCATGGCGGAAGTGGACGACGCGTTACGGAAAGACAGTTCACTACAAGCGGTTGGCGCCGGCGGAATTGTTTCATACATCTTGCCCAAACCCACCACCACACCGTTAACCTTGGCGGTGGAATCACGAACTGGCGAAATCGGCCTCCTGCAAATCACCGGCTTCACCGAGAACCCGCGCGGGGTAAAACTGCGCTACAAGCTGGTGCCAAGCGCCGCTCCTTCAAATGCGTTTAAGCCCATTCCCCCGGAAGCCGTTCGACTTTGGAATGAAAGGAATGCGTGGTTTAAAGCCATGGAAAACGGATTCATAGCGACAGAAAAACAAGGCCGGACAAACAATCCTGCCGCCTACAAGGCAATGGATCAGGAATATAACAAGCGAGGGGTGGCTATCGCGGAGCTGATCCATGGAACGAGAGTTGAATGGCTGGCCCACCAGCACGAAAGCGCTGCTGAAAAAGTGCGCAGCGCAACTGAAGCCAAAGACTCCATGGCGGCTAAAGCTGCCAGCGAGGAGTTCAATCTGCTGCGCGCCCAAATCGAGGAGTTGTTTCGGATTGCCACGAGAGAGCAAAGAATATCCAACGAGATGCATTCCGAACCGAAACCGCAGCCCATTCGATGACTCAGATATCAACTACCTCCCCTGCCCCCGCCGCCTTTGTCACCACGCAATGGACGCAGGTGCTGGCGGCGCGCGGCGATTCCCCGGCGGCCCAGGCGGCGCTCGGGGAACTCTGCGCCGCCTACTATGCGCCGGTGCTCGCCTTCCTCCGGCGCAGCGGCCGGGATGAACACACGGCCCGGGATCTGACCCAGGAATTTTTCACCCGGCTGCTCGCCCGGGGCGGATTCACCACGGTGATGCCGGGGCGCGGCCGGTTCCGCTCCTTCCTGCTGGGCGCGGTAAAACATTTTCTCGCCGATCAGCACGACCGGGCGAGCGCGGCCAAGCGCGGCGGCGGGCTGACCCCGGTGCCGCTCGCATCCCCGGGCGACGGGGATACCACCGCGACGCTGCAGGTGGCCGATCCGTCGGTCACGGTGCCGGACGCGTTCTTTGACCGGCAATGGGCGCTGACCCTGCTGGAGCGCACCCTGGCGGCGCTGGCCGCCGAACATCAGGCCGCCGGCAAAGCGGACCAATTTGAAACCCTCAAGCCCTGGCTCACCGGCGATGCCCACGCCATTGCGCCCGCCGAAGCCGCCCGCCGGCTGAAGCTGAACGACAGCGCGTTGAAGGTGGCCATTCATCGTTTGCGCAAGCGCTTCCGGGAACTGGTGAAAGCGGAAATTGCGCGCACGCTGGATGCCGGCGCCGAGGTGCAGACGGAATTAAACTACCTGCTGGAGGTGCTGTCGCGGTCGGCGTGAAGCGCAGGCTACCGGATTTTCTCGCCGGCGCTTACAACAAGAATCCCGCCAGGCTCGCCGTCATATAAGCCGCCAGCAAGCCGCCGAGCATGGCGCGAAAACCGATCTTCGCCATTTCGCTGCGGCGCTCCGGGGCGAGCGAGCCGATGCCGCCCACTTGAATGGCAATGCTGGAAAAATTGGCAAAGCCGCAGAGCGCATAGGTGGCGATGGTGAAGCTGCGCGGGTCCAAGGCGAGCGTCTGGGCATTCGCCGTTAAGTCGAGATAGCCCACAAATTCATTCAATACGATGCGCTCCCCCAGAATCTGCCCGACCTTGACGCAATCCTCCGCCGGCACGCCCATGAGCCAGGCGAACGGGGCGTTGACCCAGCCAAAGATATTTTGCAGCGTCACGGGCTGGGCCAGCCCGAAATACGTTTGCGGATAGCCGACGACATAATTCGCCAGCGCAATGATGGCGATGAAGGCAATGAGCATGGCGCAAATGTTCAGCGAGAGGTGGAAGCCGTCCCCGGCCCCGCGACAAATCGCGTCAATGGAATTGGCCGTGGTGCGCGGCGTCATGGCGGGCGCGCCGGCGGCGGTTTCGCTTTGCTCGGTCTCGGGCAGCATGATTTTGGCGATCAGCAAGGCGGCCGGACAGTTCAGCACGGACGCGGTGAGCAGGTGCCCGGCGGTGTTGGGATAGCCGGCTTGCATCCCCATGGCCGCATAGACCGCCGCCACGCCGCCCGCGATATGCGCCATGCCGCAGACCATGATGGTCATCAGTTCGCTGCGCGTCATGCGCGGCACGTAGGGGCGGATGACGAGCGGAGCCTCCGTCTGGCCCATGAAAATGTTCGCCGCGGCGGAAAGGGTTTCGCTGCCGCTCGTGCCCATGACCTTGCGCATCACAAAGGCGACGGCGCGCACCACGCGCTGCAAGATGCCCCAGTGGTAAAACAGCGACGACAGCGACGCGACGATCACGACGGTGCCGGTGACGAGAATGGCAAACACGACGGAGTGGCCAGGGCCAAACTTTTCCGCCAGCAAACCGCCGTCCGCGAGCGGGCCAAAGACGAACTGGGTGCCTTCGCTGGAGAACTGGATGAGCTTCTGAATAACCTTGCCGGCCACCTCAAAGAGTTTGCCGCCCCACGGGGTTTTCAGGATCAGCAGGGCCAGCACGAATTGCAGGCCCAACCCCCAGGCGACGGTGCGCCAGGGAAATTTCTTGCGGTTGTAAGAGACGGCCCACGCGAGCAGCAGCATCGCCGGCCAGCCCAGCAGGCTAATCAGTTTGAGGTCCATGTTTTCAGTGGCGGAACGCCGGGCACCGTCCCGGCCAGTTGCGATTGATATCGTGCG
>CAIMLG010000324.1 GCA_903842235.1 uncultured Verrucomicrobia subdivision 3 bacterium | reverse complement strand
TATCTCGCGCATCAAGGTGATGAGCGGAATGAACATTTCCGAAAAGCGCCTGCCGCAGGACGGACGCATCAATGTCCGCATTAAGGGCGAGGAAATTGACATCCGCGTTTCCACCGTGCCGACGGTTTATGGCGAATCGGTCTCGCTCCGCTTGCTGACGCGCGGCAAAATCTTTCTGTCGCTCGACAAGCTCGGCTTTTCCAAGCTCGAAGAAGACGCCATCCGCGACATCATCGTCAAGCCGCACGGCATTTTCCTCGTCACCGGCCCAACGGGCTCCGGCAAATCCACTTCGCTCTACGCGTTTCTCTCGGCGATCAATTCCGTGCACAAGCGCATCATCACGGTTGAGGAACCGGTGGAATACGAGCTGAAGGGCATCAACCAGATCGCCGTGCGGCCGGACATCGGCCTCACCTTCGCAATGGGTTTGCGCCATATTTTGCGCCAGGACCCGAACGTGGTGATGGTCGGCGAAATCCGCGATTCGGAAACCGCCGATATCGCCATCCGCGCCTCGCTGACCGGCCATTTGGTCTTTTCCACCCTGCACACGAACGACGCCCCCAGCGCCTTCACGCGCTTGACGGACATGGGCATTGAGCCGTTTCTCATCGCGTCGTCCGTCGAGGCAGTGATGGCGCAGCGGCTCATCCGCACGATTTGCCCGCACTGCAAAACCGAGCAGATCGTGGATCCCGATTACCTGCGCAAGATCGGGTTTCCGGAAGCGGACATCAGCACCGCCAAAATCTGGCGCGGCGGCGGCTGCGAACATTGCCGCCAGCAGGGCTATCAAGGCCGCAAAGGCATTTACGAATTGCTCATCGTCACCGAGGCGCTGCGGCCGCTCATCATGAACCGCGCGCCGTCCTCCACCATTGCCCAGCGCGCCATTGAGCATGGCATGCGCACGCTCCGCACCGACGGCTGGAATAAGGTCAAAGCCGGCGAGACGACGATTGAGGAAATCCTCCGCGTGACGCAGATGGAAGAACACATGGAAGCCCTGGCCGGCGGCGACGACCGGACCCAATTCATCCCGCGCCAATGATTTTCGCCCGCCAACATCGCCGCCGGCCAGCCCCTTATCGTAATTAGCCCATGGCGCGTTTCAATTTCTGCAATCTCCTGCACCTCGCTCCGGACGCCAAGCGGCTCTGGCAATTCGAGGCCAAGGGCGGCAGCCTGGCTCTGACCCGCGAGCAGCGCGTGCCGCACACCGAAGCCTTGCCCGGAAAATGGGTCGCCAAAAACTGGTCCTCCCTCTGGCAGCCCAAGCTGAACATCGCCTGGCTGCCGGCGGAAAGCGTCTTCCTCCGCGTCGTGGAACTGCCGGCCAGCAACCTTGCGGAAACGCTCGCCATGGTCGAGCTGCAGCTGGAAAAATTTTCGCCGTTCCCCGTCGCTCAGATTGTCTGGACGATGCACGTCATCGGAAGCCGCACCGCGCCCGTCAAAGGCGAGGCGGGGCCGGAACACTTGCAAACCGTGGTGGTGGTCATCGCCGAGCGCAAGGGGGTGGAGGAAGTGCTGGGCAAACTGGAGCGCGATGGGTTTCTCGCCGACCGCTTGGAAACGCCGATGCTCGACCAACTGGAAGCCGTGGACCCGAAGGAAGACGGCGCCTGGCTATTTCCCTTGTCCCTCGGCGGGCAGAGCGCCGCGCTGGTGGCGTGGTGGTATGGCGGCGCGCTGCGGAATTTGAGTTTTGTCACGCTGCCGACCGCCGGCGAGCGCGCCAAGGAATTGCAGGAGCAGCTTTCGCATCTGGCCTGGTCCGGTGAGCTGGAAGGCTGGCTGACCGCGCCGCCGAAATGGCATCTGATGGCCGACCCGGTGAAGGCGGTGGAATGGGAAACGGTTTTGCGGGCGGCGGTGAATGAGCCGGTGGCCGTGACCGCGCCCCCGCCCCTGGCAGAATTGGCCGGTCGCACGGCCCGGCGCGCGGCCTCGGCGGCGCAGGCCAATTTGTTGCCCGCCGAATTCACCGCCCAGTATCGCCAGCAATTTGTGGACCGGCTGTGGCTGCGCGCCCTGGCCTACGCCGGCCTGACCTACGCCGTGGCCGTGGCCATCTATTTCGGCGCCGTCGGCATGCTCGGTTACCAAACCGGCCGGGTGGAAAGCGCCGTGGCCAGCCTCAGCGGCAGCTACACCAACGCCCTCCAACTCAAGATGCGTTACAGCATTCTACAGGAACGGTCCCAATTGAAATATGCCGCGCTGGACTGCTGGCAGCTTGTGGCGCAGGAAATCCCGGAAGGCATCACCCTGCAGCGCTCCAGCTTTGTGGATGGCAAAAAACTGTCGCTCAGCGGCACGGCGGGCAGCGGAGACGTCCAAAAAATTTATGATTTTTATGACGCCCTGCGGAAGGCCAAGCTGAGCGGCCAGCCGATGTTCGCTGGCGGGGAGCAACCCCAAACGCGCCAACAGGGCATGGTTCTGTCCTGGAATTTCAGCCTGGAACTATTGCGCTCGGAGGCGGAGGCCCAATGAAAAAATATTTCGCCCAACTCCGCCCCATGGAACGCCGGCTCGTCGTTGGCACGGCCGTGGTGTTGTTGATCGTCCTCAATGCGGTGTTCATCTGGCCGCACTTTTCCGACTGGGGCAACCTGCAACGGCGGAACGCCGAGGCGCACCGCAAGCTGAAGCTTTATCAGGCAGCCACCAACCAGATTCCCGCCTTGCAGGCGGATGTGAAGAAATTTGAGAGCGAAGGCGAATTTGTCGCGCTGGAAGATCAGGGTATCAATTTTCTGCGTACCATCATGACGCAGGCCGGGGCCAGCGGCGTGACTATCCCGAACACCTCGCGCCAGATAACGCACACCAACGACGTGCTGTTTATTGAGCAGGTACAGAACATTGACGCGATGGCCACCGAGCCGCAATTGGTGGATTTTCTCTACAAGCTCGGCTCCGGCTCCTCGATGATCCGCGTCCGGGATCTGGAACTTCAACCCGACCAACCGAAACAGCATCTGAGCGCCAAGATCCGGCTCGCGGCCAGCTACCAGAGAAACCCGACTTCCGCCACGACCACGAATACTCCAACCGCAAAGGCAAAATGAAAACGACCCTTCTAACCTTGGTTTTGGCCCTCGCCGGTTTCGTCGCATGGGCGCAAGTGCCGCCCCCGGGCCTGCCCGCCGCGATGACCAACCGCCCGCTACCCCGTTTGGGCGGCACCAATGTTCCCGGCACCCTGCCGCGGTTTCCGGTTACGACCGCCACCAAGCCGGTTCCCGCCAAGCCCACGCCGGCGGATCCGCAGGCGAATGAAATCCAACCCACCCTTCGCTGGGAGGCAGTGGATTTAAACACGGTGCTGGGCATCTATGCCAAATACGTCAAGCGCACGCTCATTCGCGGCAATTTCCCGGATGCCAAAATCACCCTGAACACCTCGGATACGCCGCTGACCAAAACGGAAACCATTCAGGCCATTGAGGCGGTGCTGGCGCTCAACGGCATTTCGTTGATTCCCATCGGCGACAAGTTTGTGAAAGTGCTGCCGTCCGCCGAAGCCCAGCAGGGCGCGGCGGAACTGGACCACTCCAACTCAACCAACCTGCCGGCGATGGGCTCCTACGTGACCCACATCACCCAATTGCACTACGTCAAACCGACCGTGATGGCCCCTTACCTGCAGCAATTTGCCAAGCTGCCGAACGCGGTGTTCCCCATTGACGACAACGGCATGCTGATCATTCGCGACTACGCGGAAAACGTGAAGCGCATGCTGGAGCTGATCGAGCAAATTGACGTCAGCGTGCCGGCGGAATACATCTCGGAAGTCATCCCGATCCGCTATGCGATGGTGGATGAAATCGCCTCGGCACTGAACAGCCTCGGCGGCAGCGGCGGCGGCTCGACCGTCAGCATTGGCAGCCGATCGAGCAGCACGCCAATTAGCGGGGTGGCCGCCAACCGCACTAGCAGCCTCGGCGGCGGCATGAACGGAATGGGCAGCATGGGTGGAAACATGAACAGCGGCTACGGCGGCAGCTCGAGCGGTTTGGGTTCCCGCACCACCAGCGGCCTCGGTGGCGCGACCATGAATCCCAACGGCACCCCCACTAGCGGCAGCTCATTTGTGTCGCGCTTGAATAATATTATCAATCGCGCCAACACCCCCACTGGCGGGAGCGGAGCCGATCAAATCCAGTTGTTCGGCCAGACCAAGATCATTCCCAACGAAAGCTCCAGCACGCTGCTCATCTATGCCACCCGGCAGGACATGGCGGTGATCACCAACATCATCGCCAAGCTGGACGTGCCGCTGGCGCAAGTGCTCATTGAGGCCATCATCATGGACGTAAACTTGGGTCATACCTTCGACTTCGGCGTTTCGGCGGCGCAGTCCCCTAAGAATTTTTCGGGATCCGCAGTGGGGGCCGGCGGCGTGAACAATGGCCAGCCGTTTTTGAATTTATTAAGCTCCGCGGCAACCAATGCCTTTTCTCCCAACTCGCTGCCGTCCGGCAGCAGTTATTTTGCCAACATCGGCAACACTTGGGACATCGCCGTGCAGGCTGCGCAAGCCGATTCCCATGCCAACATCATCCAGCGCCCGCGCATCCAGACTTCGCAGGCGCAACCGGCGCAATTCTTCGTCGGCTCCACCGTGCCCTATATCACCGGCAATTACAGCTACTATGGCGGTGGCCCGCAAAATTCCTATTCCCAGCTTTCAGTGGGGGTGGAACTTGACGTGACGCCGTTCATCAACCCCGATGGCGTGGTCACCATGCAAATCCAGCAGAATATTGATGAAATTGACAACCCCAACTACAATAACACCGACCAGCCGAGCACCATCAAACGCACACTCAACACAATGATTACGGTGCGCGACCAAGATACCGTCATCCTCGGCGGCTTTGTCAAAACCAAGAAGTCGAACTCCAAGTCGGGGGTGCCATTTCTAATGGACATTCCTCTGCTCGGCAATCTTTTCACCAAACGTGCCGACGAAAAGGACCGGACCGAGCTTGTCGTTCTCATGCGCCCGACCGTTTTGAAAACGCCGGAAATCGCGGCGAAAAACACCGTCAAGGAGACCCAACGCCTGCCCGGCGTTTCCGACGCGGCCGCCGAGAATGCCCGCGATGAGCGCAAGCTGATTGAAGCCCAAAGCAAACGCGAAAAGGCCGATTTCAAAAAGACCGGACAATACGACGGCTTTTTCAACCCGTTGCCGGATGAAAACAAGGTTCCCGGCACCAACGCCCCCAGCGTCACGGCGGAGCCGGAGACATCACCCGCGCCAGCGGTGCTGACCTTGACCCCGGAACAATCCAAGCAGTTGGATGTCTTGCTCAATCGTTATACCGCCGGCCAGATTACCAAAGAACAATACGAGGCCGACTGCACAAAAATCCTCGCCGAATTAAAATAAATTGTGTTCCGCCCGCCGGGCGAAGGCGCTTCGGCATCAAAGTTCGACCCCGTGAGCGCGGGGCCGAACTTTTTGCCTGCGGGGGTGGACAAAAGGGCAACCACCCCCTAAGCTGGTCCCGTTCGAGGATCGCTTATGGCTTGGAGCAGAAAAACTACCCGGGTCAAAAAAAACAAGGCTTCGGCCTCGGTTCTGGCGACAGGGCCAAGGCTGGCCGGAAAGTGTTCTTTGACGATTGAGGGGGGCGATCCCACGGGCAAACCGGCCGCCTCGGTCGCCCCGGTAAATGGCCGTTCCGCCTCGTCAATCCGGAGCGTGCGTCTGCGGCCGCTGTCCAAAAAAACGACAGCGGAGGTTTTTGATTCCCTGCTCAAAACAATGCGCCGCTCCCAGCCGGAAGTGGAAGTCTCGCTGGACCACTTTGCCCGGCTCTGCGTCTTTTTGCCTTTGGGCTATGTGGCTTTGGATCCGGCGGGAGTCATTCTGGACGCCAATTTGACCGCCGCCCAACTGCTGGGCATCAGCCACCAGCAATTGCTGGCAAAACAGCTGACGCACTTCATCCCGCGTGAGGCGCAGGAAGCCTTTCATATTCATCGCCAGAAAGTATTCCACTCCGGGGCCAAGGAGGCCTGCGAAATGCCGATGCGGAGAAAGGACGGCACCCGCTTTACCGCCGGGCTGGAGAGCGTGGCCACCCGGAATACCCCCCGTTACCACCAGCAGGAATGGCTGATCACTTTTAGCGACATCACCCACCGCAAACACGCCGAACAGGCCTTGCGGGAGAATGAAACCGAACTGGCGGCCATATACGAGAATGCGCCCTTCTTCATGATGCTGGTGAACCGCAATCATGAAATCCGCAAGATTAACAAATTTGTGGAAGACATGGCCCGCGACATTGAGACGAATCCCCTCGGCCGGCGGCCCGGCGAAGCGCTCAGCTGCCTCTATGCCACCGAACATCCCCAAGGCTGCGGGTCAGGCGCGCACTGCCAAAATTGCACGATCCACCAGATTTTGGCAGACACCCTGGAAACCGGCCGCGTTTATCATCAGGTGGAGGTGAACTTATTGCGATCCCAACAAGGCGAGGCCGAGGTGATGACGTTCCATCTTTCGGCCACGCCCGTCAAAGTGCGGGAGTTGCCCCATGTGCTGATCACCTTGGAGGATATTACTGAACGCAAACGTGCCGAGAAGGCCTTGCAACAGCAGGAAAAGGAACTGGCGGATTTTTTCAACAAATCCCCGCTGGGCCTGCTCTGGGTGGGCCCCAATGGGCGTATCTTGCGGGTGAACCACGCGCAATTGGAATTGATCGGCTCTCCGGCGGAACACGTCTTGGGGCGGCCGATCGCCCGGTTTCACGCCAATTCGGAAGCAGCCAACGAGCTCCTACATCGGCTGGCCCGGGGCGAGACCATCCAAAACCAACGGGCCCGCATCCGGCGCAAGAACGGCGATATTCTGCACGTGCTGATTGACGCCAATGGGCTATGGGAAAAGGACCGGCTCGTGCACTCCCGCTGGGTGGTGCGCGACATTACCCGGCGCGTGGAGCTGGAGCGGGAAATCCTGGCCATCAGCGAACGGGAACAACGACGGATAGGCCACGATCTGCACGACGACCTATGCCAGCAACTGGCCGGCATCCAGTTCCGCGCGGACTCGCTGGCCAAAAAGCTGGCCAACCCCACCCGGGAGCTGGCGGCCGAGGCGCGGGAAATTGCCCGGCTGACGCGCGAGGCGATGGATCAGACGCGTGGCATTGCCCGGGGGCTCTCCCCGGTGAGCATGGAGGCGGACGGCTTGATGATCGCCTTGCGACAGCTGGCCGCGAACACCAAGAAAATTTTCCGTCTCGATTGCGGTTTGCGCGGCGAGCCATCGGTGCTGGTGCCGAATCACACGGTCGGCATCAATCTTTATCGCATCGCGCAGGAAGCCGTCAGCAATGCCGTTAAGCACAGCAAGGCCCGGCGCATTGAGATCGACCTGGCCGTCTACGGCAACATGGTGGTGCTGACCGTAAGCGACGACGGCATCGGCATTCCCCGCCCGAAAAAAAAACCAAAAGGCATGGGGCTGCGAATCATGCAGTATCGCGCCGGGATCATCGGCGGATCACTGGTGGTGGAGCGCACCCCAAAATGCGGCACCGTCGTGATCTGCACCGTCAACCACAGTCAATGTCCTCCCAACCACCCGCAAGAAAAATGAAAGTTCCCCTTAAACGCCCTCGTCATCCGGCAAACGCCCCGGCGCGGAAAAGAATTTTCATTCTGGATGACCACCCCATAACCCGAAGCGGGTTGGCGCAGTTGATCGAAAATGAACCGGACATGATGGTCTGTGGCGAGGCAGAAAACGCCCAGCAGGCCATGACCAGGCTCAAGCCCCCGCTCCCGGATCTCATTTTGTGCGACATCACCATGCCCGGAAAGAACGGTTTGGAATTCATCAAGGACCTCAAGGCGTTGCATCCGGAGGCCACCGTGCTGGTCATGTCCATGCACGACGAAAGCCTCTACGCCGAGCGGGTGCTCCGGGTCGGCGGCAGTGGCTATATCATGAAAAATGTGGGCGGCGAAGAAGTGTTGGCGGGCATCCGCCAGGTGTTGTCCGGGAAAAATTACCTCAGCCAAAACATGTCCGACACGCTGCTGAATGAGATCGTCCTGGGCCGGACCAACCGAAATCGCAAAGACATTCAACTGAATCTGCTGACGGATCGGGAATTTGAGGTTTTTGCCTTACTGGGGCAGGGCTTAAGCGCCCGGGACATTGGCGCCCGCCTGCACATCAGCCCTAAAACCGTCGAGACGCACCGCATGAATATCAAGGCGAAGTTCGGCCTCAAAAACGGCACCGAACTCGTCAAACACGCGGTTCGCTGGGCCGTCACCAACCAGTTGATCTGATCGCTCCAACGGCTTTCTAGCCAGCCCTGGGCTAGCTGTTTCCAGCTCTTATCCCTCAGCCGGCGGTCGCTGCCGACGGCTCCGGTTTTACGGAAAATCATCTAGGCATTTGGATGAGTTTGAATCAGTCGGTCTCCCGATGGTTCAAATCTGGCATACCCATTATTATCTCCTACATGAGAGAGGGGCCGCTAAATATCCAGTCGACTGACGGGTCATGCCTTGAACCCATTGGTTCCCACGGCGAAGGAAATATTCGCCAGCACACAAGGATGCCGGTCGGCTGGAGCATCTGCCTACCAACCTCGATCACCGCATGATGCATCGAAAACATACCTCCGATTGGCCGGCGATCCATCGCCACCCAGCGAATGCGGCGTGGCGGGATTCCGAGGTCATGGAGGCGGTGCATCGGTCGGCCAGCGGGCTGGCTTGGTATTGCGCCCGCACGAAACCCAAGCACGAGCACATCGCCGCCGCCAATGTGAGCAAGCGCCTGCATTTGGGTGTGTTTCATCCCCGCTTGCGGGTGGAACGAGCCACCCGGCGCGGCGTGGTGCGCGTCGTCGAGCCTCTGTTTCCTGGTTACATTTTTATCCATTGTGTCATTGAAGACCGGCTGAATGAAATCGGCCGCACCGAGGGCATTAATGGCCTGGTTTGTTTCGGACACCGGATTCCGCCGGTGCCGGATCAAGCCATTTGGGAGTTGCAGGAATGTTTTGAGGCAGAAAAACCCATGTCCATTGAGGATCGGCTGGCACCGGGTGATGAAGTGACCGTGGGGGACGGTGGGTTTGTCGGAATGTCTGCGTATGTTTTGCGCGTGCTGCCAGCCCGACAGCGGGTGCAGATATTGCTGGATATATTGGGTGGGCCAACGCCGGTGGAAGTAGATCGGAGTTCAATCGTTTTGAAAAAGAACACCTTGGCGGAGCTGGTGCCAGGTCTGGCAGCAACACATTCATAATCCAAAGTTACGGGGGGAAATTTGTGGTTGGGTTAAAATCAAGCGCCCATTTGTGGATCGGGGCAGGGGAATGGAGATTGGCTGAAAACCGCCAAATCCTGCACGTGCGGAGCTTTTATCAGAAATCGGGCTATCTTGTTTTACCTATCTCCGGGTTTCTCCATTGGTAACATTTGGCGGATTCCTGAACTTTTCCTAAATCTTTTCATGACCTCTCTCGACGCAAATTGTCATCAAGGAGAAACGGCCGCTTTGGCTTGGGCGCCCATACCGCGTTGGAAACGGACTCTGGATATTCTCCTGATTCTGGCAGCCTTGCCCCTGCTGATTCCGCTCGCTTTGAGCATTGCCAGCTTGATTCGCGCGGTTTCCTCCGGTCCGGTTTTATTCAAGCAGGAGCGGGTGGGGTATCGGGGGGGACGCTTCCTGTGCTACAAGTTTCGCACCATGGTTGTCAAAGCCGACACCACTTGCCATCAGGAGTATTTGAACCACTTGATGAACGCGAATGTGCCGATGATAAAAATGGATGCTCAGGGCGATCCGCGGGTGATTCGTTTCGGCTCCCTGCTGCGATCTTCCGGGCTGGACGAACTACCCCAATTGATCAATGTCCTGCGAGGCGAAATGAGCCTGGTGGGACCGCGCCCCTGCCTGCCCTACGAATACGAACAATACCAGCCCGGGCAGAAAGCGCGCTTTAACACCGTTCCCGGCCTGACGGGCCTGTGGCAGGTCAGCGGCAAGAACCGGACCACTTTTGTCGAGATGATCCGGTTGGACATTGCCTACGCACAGAACCTGAGGCTTAGTCAGGATCTCGAAATTATTCTTAAAACTCTTCCCGCGCTGATGGGACAAATGTGGGAGGCGCGAACCCGCCATCGGCCTCCTTCGCCAGTCGGGCCAGAGGAGTTGCCGACAACCGTTTTTACCAAAATTATGCGCAAAAACATCGGCGTTATTTCCAAACCAAACGAAAGAGCAGGAGGCATCAGATGAAAAAACAAATAAAAATCGGCGTGGTGGGTTGTGGCTATTGGGGGCCCAACTTGGTGCGCAATTTCCGGTCGTTGGGCGATTGCGATTTGAAAGTCATGTGCGACATGAACGTGCAGCGCCTGACGCATCTCCGGTCGCTCTATCCCGAGGTGGAAGGCTCGATGGATTACAGCCACATGCTGAACGGCATCGGGCTGGATGCCGTCGTTATCGCCACCAGCGTTAAAGACCATTACCCGCTCGCCAAGGCCAGCCTGCTGGCCGGCAAGCACACACTGATCGAAAAGCCGCTGGCCAGTTCCGCCGAGCAGTGTGAGGAACTGGTCGAAATCGCCGAGAAAAACGGGTTGATTCTCATGGTCGGCCACACCTTTCTTTACTCGCCCGCCGTCAGAAAAATTAAGGAAATTGTGGATGCCGGCGACATTGGTGAAATCCGGTATATTTCCGCGCGGCGGCTGAATCTGGGGCTGTTCCAGAAGGACATCAATGTGGCCTGGGACCTCGCGCCACACGACATTTCCATCATTCAATACATCATGGACGAACAGCCGGTGGCGGTGAACTGCCGTGGGAGCGCCCACATCACGCCGGGCGTGGAGGACGTGACCACCATGTGCCTCAGTTTCCGCAAACAACAAACCGCCGTCATTCAAAGCAGTTGGCTGGACCCGAGAAAAGTGCGGGAGATGACCATTGTGGGCAGCCAGCGGATGATTGTTTATGACGATCTGGCCCCGCTGGAAAAGATTAAGATTTTCGATTCCCGGGTGGAGCGCCCGCCGCATTATGATACGTTTGCCGAATTTCATTACGCCTACCACTACGGCGACGTTTATGCCCCCTACATCAAGCAGGAAGAGCCCCTCAAGCTGGAGTGCCAGCATTTTCTGGATTGCATCCAGAATGGCACCGTGCCGCTGTCGGATGGCAAGCAAGGGATGCAGCTCGTGCAGATTCTGGAGGCTTCCTCTGAATCCCTGAAACGCGGGGGCGGGCCGGTCGAATTGCCGCTGGGCCTGAGCGACCCGATTCGGATCAACATTCGCATTCGCAACAATGGCAACGGCAAGCCCCATGGCCACGGCGAGGCTCGAGGCAATGGCTCGACCAATACGAAGGTGACCACGGCGCCCCTCGCCCCATAGGCGGACTCTTTTTCCGGCGCGACCAGCAGAGAGCAAAAATTGCCATTATTTATGAACGCACCGCAGGATTGGTTTCAGCGCATTGCCCCGGACGTTAAAATGGGTAAAAACGTCAGTATTCATGGTTTTTCCAACCTTTACGGATGCGAAATTGGAGACGACGTGAAGATCGGCACCTTTGTGGAAATTCAAAAAGGGGTCAAGGTCGGCAACCGCTGCAAAGTTTCCAGCCACACGTTCATCTGCGAAGGGGTCACCTTGGAGGACGATGTTTTCGTCGGCCACAATGTCACCTTTATCAACGACCGCTATCCCCGCGCCACGAATGGCTCCGGCCAATTGAAGACCCAGTCGGATTGGATTTGCACCCCGACGCGCGTCAAGCAAGGGGCTTCAATCGGCTCGGGCGCGACCTTGCTCTGCGGCATCACTATCGGGGAAAAGGCCCTGATCGGCGCCGGCAGCGTGGTCACCCGCGACGTTCCCGCTGGCGCCGTCGTGGCGGGTAATCCGGCCCGTATCATTAAACCGCACGCCTAAAATTTTCATGAACGACAAGAAACACGGCAGCGGACCGGGCGCGCAAGCTGGCTCATCCCCCGGCCTGGGTTTGCCGGATATTTACTACATTCTCTTTCGACACAAATGGCTCATCCTCGGTTTGTCCGTCGCTGGTCTGTTGGCGGCCAGCGTTATTTATGTCATCAAGCCGCCGCTTTACACTTCTTCCACCAAGCTCTACATCCGATATATCGAAGATGCCCGACTGCCGAATCGGTCGGGGAACAACCAAATTAAGTCACCGGATTCCCGGGGGGATAACATCATCAATTCCGAGGTGGAAATCTTAACGAGCTTGGATATTGCCCACGAAGTGGTGGCCGCGATTGGGGCCGAGAAGATTCTGGCCAAGATCGGCGGTGGAACCAATGCCAACCAGGCTGCGGGCATCGTCAAAAAATATACCAGCGTGGATGTGCCAAAACGCAGTGATGTTTTGAAAATTTTCTTCCAACACCCGGACCGGGAGATCGTGCAGCCGGTGCTGAACCAGTTGGTGGCGAGCTATCTAAAAAAACATGCGGAGATTCACCGCGATCTGGGCGTGACGGATGCGTTCCTGACCGAGCAAACCGCCACCCTCCAGACGCAACTGGCAAAAACCGAGGAGGAATTGCGGCTGGCCAAGGCCAAAGCCGGGGTCACGGCGAGTTTGGAGGAGGCCAAAGCCGTCAACGCCGCCCGCATCGCCACCTTGCGCTCCGACATCTTGAGCGCCGAGGCTGGCTTGGCGGAGCATCAGGCCAGATTGAAAGGATTTGCCAAAATCGTGCCGGCTACCGCCGGGAGCACCAATGCCGACTCGGGTTTATCGGCAGAACAGGTGAACCGGTATAAAAGCCTGTTGCTACGGCTTGATGTGCTATCGCGAAAAGAACAGGAACTATTGACGCAATTCAAGGAGGATAGCACGCCGGTTTTGGCGCTGCGGCAGCAATTAACCGAAACCGAACAGCTTAAAAAAGTTTTTGAGACGAAATATCCCAGCGTCGCCAGCCTAGCCAGTCCCCGCGCCAATCTGAGTGCTCAACCGGTGGGAAACCCGGTGGATTTGCCGGCCGAAGCCGTCGAATCCCAGGCCCTGACCGCCAAAATTGATTACCTCAATTCCCAACTGAACCAAGTTCTGACGGAGCAGGCCAGGATCGGTGAAATGGAACCCACCATCGTAGAACTCCAGCGGAAGAAGGATTTGGAAGAGGGTAAATTCCGGTATTTTTCCTCCAGTTTGGAACAAGCCCGTTTTGATGAGGCTTTGGGCTCCGGAAAAATTTCCAACATCAGCGTGGCCCAGGCCCCTTCCTCCCCCTACCGGGATATGGGCCAGCTTTACAAACTGCTCCTGATGGTCGCCGCCGGCGGCGTGTTAGGGGGCTTGGCGCTGGCTTTCCTCCTGGAGCTGTATCTGGATCAAACGCTGAAACGACCGCAGGAAGTGGAAGCGCGATTGCATCTGCCGCTGTTTCTCACCATCCCCGATACCGGTAAAAACGGCCGCCGACTTCCCATGACCAGCAGCAATGGCCATGGGCAACAGCGGCGGAATGGGGTGGGCGAATCCGAAATCCCGGACGCAACAGGTCTCGCGCTTTGGGATGCCAACCATGATTTGCATCCGTTTTTTGAAGCGTTGCGCGACCGGTTGATCGCCCACTTCGATGCCAACAACCTCACGCATAACCCCAAGCTCGTGGCCGTGACCGGTTGCACCAAGGGGGCGGGCGTGACCACGATCGCTTCCGGCCTGGCGGCCTCGCTTTCGGAAACCGGCGAAGGCAATGTGCTGCTGGTGGACATGACCTTGAAGCAGGGGGCCGCGCATCCGTTTCACAAAGGCAAACCCGCCTGCACCTTGTCCGAATTGCTGGCGGATCAAAAAATTGACGGCGCGCAAGTGCAGGAAAATCTTTACGTCGTGCGGGACGGCATGAACAGCGAAAACACCGTCGGCACCTTGCCCAAACAATTTGCCGGCTTGATCCCCCAACTGAAGGCCAGTGACTACGATTACATTATTTTTGACATGCCCCCCGTCAGCCAGATCAGCGTAACCTCCAAGCTGGGCCGGTTCATGGATGTAAACTTGATGGTGGTTCAGTCAGAAAAAACGGCCGTGGATCTGGTCAAACAGGCCAGTGTTCTGGTTTCCGGATCCAAGGCCAACGTGGGAGTCGTGCTCAACCGGAAACGCACCTACGTGCCCCGGTGGCTGCATCAGGAGCTTTGAGCCGGATTCGCGGAAAAAGGGGCTCCGGGACGTTGGTTGTGCGCGCCGGATCGGGAACAGGAGGTTTGCTTGCCAGACAATACTACAACTTCGGAAGTATCGAATCCGCCAGCCAGGGGCAAACGGATTTGCATGATCACCCATTCGTTCTACGAGAGTGACAATCGGGTGATCCGCTACGCCGAAACCTTGGCCCAACGCGGGGATTCGGTGGAGGTGCTGGCCTTGCGCCGCAGTCCGGAAACCCCCGTTGAAGAAACCATTGCCGGCGTTAAAGTCTTCCGGATTCAAAATCGCTTCAGCAAAGATCAGCAGTCCCAAGCGACGGATTTTTTGTGGCCGCTGTTGCGCTTCCTAATCGTGTCTTCCTGGTGGCTCACCCGCCGGCATCTGCGGCAGCGCTATCAGTTGGTGCATGTCCACAACATTCCCGATTTCCTCGTCTTCGCCGCGTGGTATCCCAAGCTGACCGGCACCAAGGTCATCCTCGACATTCACGACATCGTCCCGGAATTTTTCGGCAGCAAGTTCAAGGTTTCCAACCGCGCGGTGCTGGTGCGGGCCTTGAAACTGGTGGAAAAACTTTCGGCCGCGTTTGCCAGTCACGTCATTCTCGCCAACCACCTCTGGCTGGAAAAATATACCGCCCGCTCGGCTCGCCCGGCCAAGTGCTCCGTCTTCATCAACCATGTGGATGAACGAATCTTCCACCCCCGCCAGCCGACCCGTTCCGGCCGCAAACCCGTGGTCATGTTCCCCGGCGGCTTGCAATGGCACCAGGGGGTGGACATTGCCGTCCAGGCATTCGCCCAACTGCGCCAGCAATTGCCAGACGCGGAGTTTCACATTTACGGTGACGGCAACATGAAGCCCGAATTGATTTCCCTGGCCCGGAAATTGGCGTTGAACGGCAGCGTTCGCTTCTTCAATCCGCTGCGCATCGAGCAAATTGCGGAGGTGATGGGCGCGGCGGATTTGGGCGTGGTGCCCAAACGCGCCGACTCTTTCGGGAACGAAGCTTACAGCACCAAGATCATGGAATTCATGTCGCTGGGGGTGCCGATGGTGGTGGCGAACACGAAAATTGACCGATATTATTTCGATGATTCCGTGGTGCGCTTTTTTGAATCCGGCAATTCTGCCTCGCTGGCCGGCGCAATGCTGGACGTGTTGAGCAATGAAGAACTGCGGCAAGGTTTGGTCACCCGGGCCGCCGAATATGTTTCCCGCAATAGTTGGAGCAACCGGAAAGCCGGTTACCTCAGCTTGGTGGATTCACTGTGCCGGCAAAATTAATCCCGCTCGCTCCATGACTGCCCGCCTTGATCGTCATTTAACGCTCTCGCTGTTCCGGCCGCTAAGCCGCACGGGTTGGGTGAAGGCAGATCCCAGCGTGCCGGTCTTGATGTATCACAGCATCTCGGACGACGCGGAAAAAGACGTTCCGCCGTATTACCGGCTGGCCACAAGCCCGCAGCGCTTCGCCGAACAAATGAATTGGCTCGCCGACGCCGGCTTCCGTGGGGTGGCACTCGACGAAGCGCTGGCCGCGCTGGCCGATGGCGAAGCCAGCCTGGAACCCCTGGCGGCGATCACTTTTGACGACGGCTTTCGCGATTTCCACACGGCTGCCTGGCCGGTGCTGCAAAATCACAACTTCACCGCCACGATGTATTTGCCAACCGGTTTTATCGGGGCGCAGCGGAAATCCTTTCACGGCAAGGAATGTCTGACTTGGAACGAAGTGCGGGAACTGCGGGCGCAAGGCATCCGGTTCGGCTCGCACACCGTCAACCACTCCAAACTTCACGATTTGCCCTGGAATGCGATTAGCGATGAACTGAAGCTTTCGCAATCGCACCTGGCCCGGGAGTTGGCGGAACCCATTGTCAGCTTTGCCTACCCGTATGCGTTTCCGCAAGAAGACCGCCGCTTCAGCAATCGCTTGGCCGAACTGCTACGCGGGCTCGGTTATGAAAGCTGTGTTACCACGGTGGTCGGGCGGGTTCGGCCACAAGATGACTGGTTTAATTTGAAACGTTTGCCGGTCAATTCCTGCGATGACGAAGCGTTGTTTCTTGCCAAGTTGCAGGGCAACTACGACTGGCTGGGATCCGCGCAACGCCTCGTCCGCCAGGTCAAACGCTTGACTGGCCAATCCGCTCCGCGTGGGAGCGAAACTTCCGCTCCATGAACAAGCACACGGCATCGGTGATGGTCTCGGTGATCATCGTGAATTGGAACGCGCGCGAGTTCCTGCTGTCGTGTCTGGCTTCGCTTTATGCCGGAGCCTGCTGCCATTCCATGGAAATCGTCGTGGTGGATAACGCCTCGACCGATGGCTCGGTTGCGGCCGTCAATAAAAAATTCCCCCAGGTGCGGCTGATCCAAAACTCGGCCAACCTCGGATTCGCCCGGGCCAATAATCTCGGCACCGCCGCCAGCACGGGCCGGTATCTCTGCTACGTTAATTCCGACGTGAAAGTGCTCACGGATTGCATCAGCCGCCTGGTGGATTATGGCGAGCAAGCGCCGCGCGTCGGGATGGCCGGCCCCCGCATCGTCGGCGGCGACGGCCGGTTGCAGCGTTCCTGCCGGGGTTTCCCGAGCCTCTGGAACATGCTCTGCCGCGCGCTGGCGCTTGACACTTTGTTCTCCGGCAGCCGACTGTTCACCGGCTATTCGCTGGTCCACTGGTCTCAGGAAGAACTGCGGGCGGTGGATATTTTAAGCGGCTGCTTCTGGCTTGTCCGCCGGGATGCATTGAATCAGGTGGGGCCGCTCGACGAAGCTTTCTTCATGTATGGCGAAGACTTGGATTGGTGCAAACGTTTTTGGAACCGGGGCTGGAAAGTGGTCTATGTGCCCACGGCGGAAGCCATTCACTACGGCGGGGCCAGTTCAGCCAATGCGCCGCTGCGGTTTTTCATCGAACGGCAGCGGGCTGATTTGCAGTATTGGCGGAAGCACCACGCGCGCCCGGCGGTGGCGGCCTTCTTCCTGATTTCCCTGCTCCACCTCGCGCTGCGGGCGCTGGGCTACACGCTCGCCCTCGGCCTTAACCGGCACGAACGCCCGACTTATCGGCAGAAGGTGGCCCGCAGCGTCGCCTGTTTGAAATGGATGTTCACGGGGCGCGAGCCGGTGGCGCATATTTCCTGAAACTTTGTCGTTATGGAATTTCCCTACATTTTGCTGACTGCGGCGAAGAACGAGGCGGAATATATCGCTGAGACAATCAACTCTGTAACCCGCCAGAGTGTGCTGCCGCGGGCGTGGTTTATTGTGGATGATGGTTCCACAGATTCGACGGCGCAGCTCATAAAGTATTTCGCCGAACGACACCCTTTCATCCGCCTCATTGCTTCCGAGAGCGGAACAGCGCGATGTTTTGGGGCCAAAGACAAAGCCATCAACGCGGCCTATGACCTAGCCAAAACCTTGGATTTTGACGCGATCGGCATTTTGGACGCGGACATCGCGCTGGAGCGGAACGATTACTACGAATCATTGTTGAGCCAGTTTCAGATGAATTCCCGGCTCGGCATTACGGGCGGTTACATTTACGAACAATCCCGGGGCGCCTGGCAATGTCGCAAGGGCAATTCGGCGGATTCTGTCGCCGGCGCGCTGCAACTGTTCCGGCGCGAATGCTTCGAACAAATCGGTGGCTACACTCCGATGCGCCACGGTGGCGAAGATTGGTTGGCGCAGATCGAAGCGCGTCGGGCGGGCTGGCAGGTTCAGGCCTGTCCAGAACTCCACGCCTGGCATTACCGGCCCACCTCCAGCGCCGGCGGTCGTTGGCCGGGATTATTCCGGCTGGGGATGATGGACGCGTCATTCGGTTCACATCCGCTGTTTGAACTGGTCAAATGCGGCCGACGCATTGGTGCCCCGCCCGTGCTGCTGGGCAGCGCGGTGCGGTTGGGCGGATATCTCTGGTGGAGGCTTTCCGGACGCAAGCCGCTGATTTCGGCGGCGCAAGTGGCTTTCCTCCGGCGGGAACAAATTCTCAAGCTGCGGAAATTCCCGTCGCCGTCGCTGTCCCCAACGGGCGCGCCGGCCAAACCGCTTTCCGCGTGAATATGGTTAAATCCAAGTGCAAACGTATCTCGCCATAGCGCTGTTCATCGTGCCGGTCTGGGTGATGCTCCAGCGCGATTTCCCGAAGGGATTATGCGCTGCGCTGGTTTTGTTCACCCTGATGCCAAGCACACTGGCCCTGCAAGCCGGGGCCTTTGAATTAACCTATCAGCGCATCCTCCTGATCGTGGTGACGTGGTCGTGGATTCGCTGGCTGGCGGCCCATCGCGAGCCCATCCCCATTCCCTTTCTTCGCCTGGTGCTGGCTTGGTGGGTGGCCAACCTGCTCTCACTTGGGTTCGCCATTGACCGGGGCCTGAGCGTCAAATGGCTGCTCTCTTTCAGCACGGAAATCGTGCTGTTTTACCTGATCATCAGCACCACGCTGACGAATGGCGAAAGACTGAAAGACGCGTTCCGCGCGCTGTGCCTCAGCGGCGCAATCATTGCCGTTCTCGGCGTGATGGAATATTACACGCAGTTCAATCCCGCCTTGGATTGGATGGGCATTGTGGAACCGAAGGATCCGACGGACGTAATCGTGACTTTCCGCCATCGCATCCTGTTTGGCTATTCCATGGCCATGAGTTTTCCCCTGCTGCTGGCCTGGGCCTGTCAGGCCCAGAGCAAGGCCAGACTAGCCCTGATGACGGGAATTGTCATGCTGGCCATTGCCGCCTGCTATTTTTCCGGCAGCCGCGGCCCGTGGTTCGCCTCCGCCATTGCGGGCGCGGTGATGTATGTGTTTGCGAACCAGCAGGTGCGCAAGTTTCTGCGGGTTTTTGCCTATCTGGCGCTAGTGATGGTGGTGGTCCGCCCCGGCGTCCGGGCCACCATCGTGGATCTGACTGAAAGCACGTTTGATCCGGATTCGTATCGGGGTCGCTCGTATTATTATCGCAAAGAGCTGTGGCCTGTGGCGGTCAGCCTGGCGCAAACCTCGCCGGTTCGCGCTTTGTTCGGTCACGGCGGATTATCCACTGAAGCCATGGATCTCTCGGACCGATTTGAATACGGCGGGAGCACGTTTCACACTGGCTTCAGTAGTTGGGACAACAACTATGCCTGCGATCTCGTGGAATTCGGCTATGGGGGCCTGGGCATCGAAGTGTTCTTTTACGCGGCCGTCCTCTGGAGCCTTTATCGTTCCGTGCGGGACGCGCCGGCGGAATATCTCAATATCGCCGCCGCGTTTCTGGCGGCGGCGGTGGTTTATGTGGTGGCCTTGACCAATGTTTACATGTTCAGCCCCCAACTGAAATGCCTGTTTTTAACCGTGGCCACCTTAGGCGCCCGGCTGCCCATTCTGGCGAGCCAGACGGAGCCCTGCCCGGTAGCCAGCGAAGAGACCGATGAAAGTGATGAGCCCATCATTGAAGCAAACCTTGCCTGATTATCCGTCACCGGGAGTCGCCTTGGTCGGCGAACGGGCGCGGTCGGCTTTTCGCAAAAATGCGAATCTCCGCACGGATCCAGCGTCTCGTCATTGTCCGGCCTCCGGGCTGTCGGGCCAGCCGGTCTGCTGTATTCTGGGCGCGGCCTTCGGCACCGGAAATTTGGGCGTCAGCGCGCTGGCCGCCAACACGGTCGCTTCGGTGGTCAGCACCTTTCCCAACGCGCGGGTATTCCTCCTCGATTACGGTGAAACCTCCGCGACCTATCCGGTCAAACACCGCGCCGGCGTCGCTTCCGTGGAATGGGTGAATCTCCGTTTTTCTTGGAAGCTGCATTTGCGGAACAATATCGCCCGCCTGCTGGTCGCCGCCTTGATTTTGAAATTGGTGCCGTCGAGAACCCTCCGTGAGCGGTGGATTCAGAAAAATCCATACCTCAGCCAAATTGTGAAGGCCGACATTGTTGGCTCGCTGGCGGGTGGGGACAGTTTCAGTGACATCTATGGAATGCGCCGGTTTATTTATATCGCGCTGCCGCAATTGCTTGTGCTCTTGCTGGGCAAACCGCTGACGCTTCTGCCGCAAACCTACGGACCCTTCCAAAGCCGGTTGGCGCGCGCAGTGGCGGGCACTATTTTGCGTCGCTCGGAGCGGGTTTATGCGCGGGACGCAGAAAGTCTGGCGGAAATCCATCCGCTTTTGAATAAGCATTCTGCCAAGGCCGATTTCGCCCACGATATGGCATTCCTGCTGGAACCCTTTGCGCCCGCCAACCTGCCGGAGTGGTTGGCAGCGGGTGGGCAAACCTCGCCCCTCGTGGGACTCAATGTGAGCGGGCTGCTGTATGCCGGCGGCTACACCGGTAAAAACATGTTTGGCTTGAAGGCGGATTACAAGGCGCTGATTCGGCAGATTGTGGAGTTTTTCATTTTTGAAAAAGGGGCTCGGGTGGTTTTGGTGCCGCATGTGTTTGGCCAGCCAGGCAATTTGGAGAGCGACCCGGCGGCCAACGCCGCGGTGCTTCGCGACCTGGAAAAGCAGTTTCCCGGGAAACTGCTGGCCGTGACGGAAGCCTACGACCAGCATGAAATGAAATATCTCATTGGTCGCTGCGACTTTTTCCTCGGCTCGCGGATGCACGCCTGCATTGCCGCATTGTCGCAGGGTGTGCCCGCCGTGGGGCTGGCCTACAGCAAAAAATTCCTCGGCGTGCTGCGCACGGTCGGAGCGGAAAGTCTGGTCGCCGATTTGCGCGCGGCGGACGCGGCGGAAATTATCGCGTTGCTTGACCGCGCCTATGTTGCGCGGTCGGAAATTCACGCGCGGCTGGCGGCCAAAATGCCGGCCGTCCGGCAAAGCGTGGCTAATCTGTTCGCCGCCGACCGCGCCCGCCGACCGGCTGCCGTGTCTGAAAGCAAACCAGCCCCGCACCAAATTGGAACGCGGGCGGATGAATTTGGGACTGCGAACGCCGCCCCCGCCCAATGAAGCCGGACAATATTATGGCTAGCGTAAACCAGTTGCGAAGATCTGCTAAAATTCAGCCGAATCGGGTGTATATTTCCCGTCGATAGGCATAAACACTGCTCTAAAACTGGAGGTAATTTATGCGCTCTTACAAATATCTGTTCATCGTCTGTTCGCTCGTGGTGGGATTTGCTCTTTCCGCCGCCGCCAAAAATTTATACGTCCGCAAAGGCGCCACCGGTTCCAACAACGGCTCCGATTGGAACAATGCGTGGACGGAATGTTCCTCCATTGTCTGGGGCGGCTCAGGCGTGGTGGCGGGCGACACGGTCTGGTTCGCCGGCGGCACCTACACGACCACGCTGAAGCCCGCCGTCAGCGGAACTTCCAGTGCCTGGATTTCCATCAAGCGGGTGCGCGCCACCGATGCGGCCCCGACGAGTGCGGCGGGCTGGAACAGCGCCTACGATTCCCAAGTGGTGATCAATGCCGGCGGGAACAACGCCCTGGTGTTTAACATCGCCGGGCTCAGCTGCATCAGCGTGGACGGCCGCATCGACAGCGGCATGCAACTCGTGACCCCCAACAATGACGGTGCCAGCGTGGGCATTGATGATAGCGTAAATTACATCACGCTGACCAACCTCGACCTCGCCGGGCCGGGCGGAGCCACGGCCATCAACATGAATGGCGACAACCGGGGCATTGACGCCACCGCCTGGTCTTCCCCGGACAATGGTAATACCTGGCGATATGCGCCCATTAATTATCTGGTGGTCAGCCATTGCCGGATTCATGGGCAGGTCAACAACCTCTGGCTGTTGAACTGTTACAATTCCACCATTGAATACACCAAGATGTATGATGCCGCCGCCGCCAATTCCACCACTTACCACGCCAACGTCTGCGCCACCTCGGGCAGCACCAATATCACCTGGCGTTACAATGAAATCTACAACCATCAGGTCGAGGGCATCATGTTCATCTCGGGCGGCGCAGCCAACTGGTATATCTACGGGAACGTGTGGCATGACGGCATGACAGGTGTCAGCCGCGTCGTCGAGGCGCAGGACGGCGTCGAAGGACCGGTCTATTTCTACAACAACACCGTCGTCAATGTGCCGATGGGAAATCGGGTGGCGAACGGCGGCATTTACGCCGCCGGTTCCCAGGCGCGGAACAACCTGTATTGGAATTCGGCGGCGGGCGGTTTGCCGGATAATGATTACGAGTTTGCGAACAGCACTTTGAGCGAAACTAGCGGCATCGCCAATGGCGCCAATCCGTTCGTCAATTACTCCGGCCAGAATTACCACATTGTCAGCAACCTCAGCGCCACCCTGCCGCGCAACAAAGGCGCGGCTTTGGGGGTCCCGTTTAACGTGGATCTGGACGGCAACGTGCGGGGCGCGGACGGGACTTGGGACATCGGAGCTTATGAATACAACGCGGGAACCTCCGACACCACGCCGCCATCCGTGAGCCTCACCTCGCCCGCCGGCAGCACGACCGTTTCCAATACCGTGACGCTCACCGCCACAGCCAGCGACAACACTGGGGTCGCGAGTGTTACATTTCTGGTGGATGGCGTTACGCTGGGCAGCACTTCCACCGCACCTTATTCGGTGGCTTGGAACACCAAGAGCATGACCAACGGCGCCCACACGCTTCAGGTGCAAGCGCAGGACGCAGCCGGCAATCAAGCCGCTTCCAGCAACTTGGCGGTGACGGTTTATAATCTGTCCGACACCACGCCGCCCACAGTCAGTTTGACCGCCCCAACCGCCAGCGTCGTGGTTTCCAACTCGGTCACCCTGAGCGCCACGGCAACGGATAACATCAATGGGTCCGGGATGAGCAACGTCACTTTTTTTGTGGATGGGGTGACGTTGGGCACCAGCACCAGCGTGCCTTATTCGGTTTCATGGAATAGCACGGCGGGGTTGAATGGCAGCCACTTGCTGCAAGCCCGAGCCCAGGATGCGGCCGGCAATCAGGCGCTTTCCAGCACTGTGACGGTCACCGTGCTTAATCCGGTTCCCGACACCACGCCGCCGGTCGTCAGTCTGACCGGCCCGACGGCGGGCGCGGTGGTTTCCAACACCCTCACCTTGACGGTGGCCGCCAGCGACAACGTGGGCCTCGCGAGCGTCACTTTTTTGTTGGATGGCGTCGTCATGGGGAGCAGTTCAACCGCTCCCTACTCGTTGGTCTGGAACAGCCAATCCGTTTTGAATGGCGCACACACCTTGCAGGCCCGGGCGCTGGATTTGGCCGGCAACCAAACCTTGTCCGGCAGCGTGGCGTTGACGGTGCAGAACGCTGGTCCGAACCCCCTGAGCGGCCTGATTGGCTATTGGCCCTTTGAGGAGACATCGGGAACGGTCGCCCTGGATTCGTCCGACAACGGAAACAATGGAACGCTGGTTGGCGATGCCACGCGCGGCCCTGGGCGGATCCGCAGTGCCTTGTTGCTCAGCGGTCTCACCGGATATGTGCAGGTGCCCAGCACCCCCCAATTGGAGCAAGTGGTCAGCGCGGTTTCCATTTGTGGCTGGGTGAAATTGGGCACCAATATCGCCCACACCGCGGGCGATATGCAGGACGTCGTTCGAAAAGTCATCAGCCTGTCCAACAATAATTCCCCCTATTCCGCCTACGATTTGGTGGTGCAAGATTTTGGCAGCGGCACATTCAAAGCCCGCATGGGCGTCACCCGGGCCGGCGACTCCACTCGGGGAACCTCCGACTGGGGCGCGGCGCATGCTTATGGTTCCTGGTATCATCTGGCGGGGGTTTATGACGGTTTGGCGGTGCGGATTTATGTGAATGGCGTGCTGGAATCCAGTTCGGTTTTTTCGGGAACCTTGTTACAAACCACCCAGCCTTTGTGCGTCGGCCGCTATGGCAATGTAGGGGAAGCCGTGAATGGCTTCATTGATGACCTGCGGATTTACAACCGCGCCCTGACGGCGGCGGAAATCCAGATCCTGGTAAATGCGATCCCGCCCACCGCCCCGTCCAGCCTGGTGGTGGACACCAACACGGTTCCTTGAAGCGCGCGCCGGCTTCAACAATTCCATGGGATCAGAGGGTATGTTGCCAATCAAAAACGTCCGTCAAATTGTCGAAGCGCGCTTGTGCCTTGGCTGCGGAGCGTGTGCCTACATCTGCCCGGAACGAAAAATCCGGCTGGTGGATTTTCTGGCGGAAGGCATTCGCCCGGTGGTGGAAACCGAACAATGCAGTGCCTGCACGGATTGTCTCTCGGTTTGTCCGGCGTTTGAAAACGACCACGAGGAAATTAATCGGCGGTCCGGCATCCTTCCCGAGCTGACGCCAACTTGCGGGCCGGTGCTGGAAATTTGGGAGGGGCACGCCACCGATCCGGAAATCCGCTTCACTGGCGCTTCCGGCGGCGTCATCACCGCGCTGGCGCTGTATTGTCTGGAAAAAGAATCCATGCATGGAACTTTGCACATCGGGATGGATGCCCAAGATGCGCTGCGGAACCAGACCCGCATGAGTCACACCCGGGCGGACCTGCTGGGCAACGCCGGCTCCCGCTATGCGCCGGCTTCCGCCTGTGACGACCTCCAGATGATCGAGTCTGCGCCCGCGCCTTGCGTGTTCATCGGCCAACCGAGCGAAGTCACCGCCCTGCGCAAGGCTGCTCGGCTGCGCCCCGCGCTCGGCGAAAAGGTGGGGCTGGCGATTTCCTTCTTTTGCGCCGGATCGCCCGCGACGCAAGGCACCGTTGAACTCTTGAAAAATGCCGGCCTTAATCCAAATGAGATTTCCGACCTGCGCTATCGTGGGCGCGGCTGGCCGGGTTTGTTTTCCGTCACCGAGAAAGGGCAGACTCAGCCAGCCCTGCAAATGAGCTATCAGGAGTCTTGGGGATTGGTTCAGGCGTTTCGCCCGTTCTCCACGCATCTTTGCCCGGACGGCACCGGCGAAGACGCGGACATTGCCTGCGGCGATCCGTGGTATCGCGACACGGCGGACAATGAGCCGGGTTCCTCGCTCGTGCTGGTCCGAACGGAAACCGGACGCCGTCTGCTGCAAGCGGCGCGGACGGCAGGTTACCTGACGTTGCAGCCAGCCGATGCGTCGAAACTGCTGCGTTCCCAGAAAAATCTCCTGGCCAAGCGCGGGGCCATCGGTGGTCGCGTGGCGACTATGCGATTGCTGGGCCTGCCGGTGCCCCAACTACGCGGCTTCTCGCTTTGGAAAAATTGGCGCCAGCTCTCGTTTGCCGAGAAACTGCGCTCCACCTTTGGCACCGCCCGGCGTATTTTTGCTCGCCGCTACCACCGCCCCCTGCGTTTGTCCCCGGCGGAATCCCCAACGCGCCCGATCACCGGCGAATTGGAAAGCTTTCCCAAAACTTTGTGAAACGGAAATCCATTGTTGTGGCTCCGGCCACCGCGTTTCAGGCCCGCCCCCGGTTGTTCAGTTTGTTGAGCGAACTGTATCCCGTGGACTTTACCGCCTGGCAACCCGGCGCGGCGGCCGCGTTTGACGGAGCGATTCTTTGGGAAGATGAGGCTGGAGCCAAGGAACTGATGGCCATTTCCGATCTTGAATGTCTCGTCGTGACTCGATCGCAAAAAACAGCCGCCTTGGGCCAAAAACCCACGGTGCAATTTTCGACCCCGCCCGGGCTGGATCCGGCGTTTCGCGGCCAGACGATGACTGAAGAAGGCATCGTAAAAATTCCGGCGCTTGCTTTACACGAGGGCGATGAAGTCCTTTGCCGGCTGGCTTCGTTGCCATATTGGGCAACCCGGCGAAACGGCACCGCGACGCTCTCTCTCGTTGCGCTGGGTCCGGAAGAAATAGCCGACGGTGAGACCGTCTACACCCACTTCAACCGGTGCCGCTGGCTGCAACTGCTACCGTTCTTCCATTTTCTGAAACAGCTCACGCGGGATCACGCTTGGGAACCGCCGCCCGTGCGGGCCTGCCTGATGTTTGACGACCCCAATCTCCATTGGCCGACGTATGGGTTTTTGGATTTGCGGCAAGTGGCCCGGCACGCCCGGGTCTTAAATTATCACGTCGCCTTTGCCATGGTGCCGCTGGATGCCTGGCTCATTAATCCGAGGGTAAAAGCCCTTTTTCGCGCCCAGGCCGCGCAACTTTCCCTGTGCATGCACGGAAACAATCATGCCCCGCTGGAATTGGCCGCCCCGTTGGCCCCCGATCAATTCACCCAAATGCTCGCCCAGGGACTGCGCCGGATTGAGCGATTTGAAAAACAAACTGGCGTGCCGGTGGCGCGCGTGATGGTGCCGCCCTACGGTGCCTTTCAGGAAAAAGTGGCGGAACCCATGCGCCGCCTGGGCTACGAAGCTGCCTGCGTCTCGCGGGCTTCACTCACCAGTTGGAATCCGGAGAAGGCCTGGCCGGCCACTTTCGGGCATGGCATCAGTGAATTCATCGGTGGTGGACTGCCGGTGATTCCCCGGCAAGTGATGGCGCCGGGGCACGCCGGCAGTTATCGCCTTGCGGCGTTCCTGAATCAGCCGATCATTCCGCACGGGCATCATCAGGATTGCGCCCGCGGGCTGGAACTGCTGGACGCCGCTGCTCTCAGCATTAATAACCTCGGCGCGGTGACTTGGACTGACATGACCGCCATCAGTCACTCCAATTACCTGACCCGGCGGGAGAACGATACGCTCATCGTCAAAATGTTGGCTCGCCACATCGCGCTGCCAATGCCGGCGGAGATCAAGCAACTGGTCGTGGAACGGCCGTGGCTGGCCGATGGCGAAAGCCAGGAACTGCTGATTTGCCATGCCGGCGGGCAGGCGCGATGGACCAAACAGTTTGGCCGCCACTCGGACGTCCTTTCCTGCCAAGGCCACCAACGGATGGAACTCATTTCGACCGCCGCCGATGCCGTGGATTTTCACACCGTGGAGCCGCCACAGATGCAAGCGTGGCTAAAGGCCCGGCGCTGGCTTTCCGAGGTCCGCGACCGGCTCGCTCCGCTCCGCTCCTGTCTGCGCTCGCAAACCGTCTCCCCCGCCAGTAAATGACGAATTCAGTCCACGCGCTTTCCGCCATGTCCGTGGTGGTGGCGGCCAACAATGACGCCGTCCTCCACAGCACTCTGCTGCGGTCGCCCGAACTGCGGTCCATCAGCGAAGTTTTTATCCAGCGCGAGGCCCGCTCGGCCGGACAGGCTTACAATGCGGCCCTGCAAACCGCCCAAGCCGAACTCATGATTTTCGCACATCAAGATGTTTTTTTACCGGACGGCTGGTTCAAAACCGTGAGTCAGGCCGCCGCCGCGCTGGCCCATCACGATTCGCAGTGGGCCGTGCTGGGGGTTTACGGTGTCTGCCCGTCGGGCGCGGGGGCCGGCCACCTGTATTCCACCGGCCTGCAAGCCGTTTTGGGCCACCCCTTTGATCAACCGGTGGAAGTCTGCTCGCTGGACGAAGTGGTTTTGATCGTGCGCCGTTCGTCCGGTCTGCGCTTTGATGCGGCCCTGCCGGGATTTCATCTTTACGGCACGGATCTTTGCCTCGAAGCGCGGCGGCAGGGGATGAAATGTTATGCGATCTCCGCGTTTTGCCTCCACAATTCAAACGGCGTGGCTCGGCTGCCGCTGGCGTATTTGCAGGCGCTGATTTATCTGCGCCGGAAATGGCGGACGCAACTGCCGCTCTTCACGCCGTGTCTAACAATTACCCGGTGGGGAATGCCGCTGCTGCGCCATTATCTTGAGAGCTTGGCGGGCTGGCTACAAAATCGCCGGGTGGGCGGCCGCTGCGCGGATCCGGCGGCGCTCTACGAACAGCTTTTGGCCAACAACCGGCGAGAGAATTTATCGACGGGCGTCAGGGCGGATAACCCTGCGCCCGTCGCCCTACCCAAAAACGAACCCCGATTTAGCGCGTGAAAAAACGAATTCTTCGCGGTTCTGCCGTCCTTAGCCTGAATGAGGCGGTGGGCAGCGTTTGCTCGCTCGTCCGGAATTACATTCTGGCGCGCGTGCTCTCCAAGGATGACTTCGGCATTGCAGCAACACTGACCGTGGCGTTCTATTTCTTGGAGATCATCAGCAAAATGGCGTTTGGCCAGCAGGTGATCGCCTCCAAGCATGGCGGCGACCGGACATTCCTCAACACCGGCCACACCGTGCAATTCATCTTGGGTTTCTTAAGTGCAGTTACCTTTCTCGTCATCGCCCGTCCGCTGGCGGGATTGCTGGCCGTGCCGCAACTGGCCGAGGGATTGCAACTGTTGGCCTTGGTCCCGGCCTGCATGGCGCTGGGCAATCTGGGTGCTTTCACCTACGCGCGGGAGGTGCATTTCGAGCGTTCGGTCTCGCTCGAAGCCATTCCGCAAATCCTGATCACCCTGGCCGCCTGGCCGCTGGCGGCTTGGCTGCAGGATTTCCGGGCGTTCATCTGGATTCAAATCGGCAAAGCGGCGTTGTCCACCTTGGTCTCCTATCTGGTGGCGGGAAACGCCTACACCTTGGGCTTCCGGAAAGATTATTGCCGGGAAATTCTCCGGTATAGCTGGCCGCTCATCATCTCCGGCCTGATCATGCTTTGCAGTTCGCAAGGTGACCGGTTGATGATGACGCGCGCCTACAGCATGCAGGATTTGGGCACCTATGCGGTGGCGTGGTCGCTGGCCGCCACGCCCTGTTTTGCGCTGATGAAAATCGTCGGCGGCATCTCGCTGCCGTTGCTGGCGCAGGCGGCAGAAAATCACGAATTGCTGCGCTCCCGCTACGCCTTGCTGGCGCAGGTTTTCGCGCTGACGGGCACGCTGTTCGTCATCGGCATGGTGGTGTGCGGGGAAGGCCTGCTGACGTTGTTGTTTGGCAGCAAATACGCCGGCACCGGCCTGCTCGCGGCATGCCTGGCCTACAGCCACGCCATCCGCATCATTCGCGGGGCGCCGAGCGGCGTGGCTTGGGCCCGGGGGGAAACCACCACGCAGATGATTGGAAATATCGTCCGGTTGCTGGGGTTGGCGTTGGTGGTGCCGGTCGTGTTACTGAAAGGTTCGTTGTATTGGGTGGTGGCGGCGGGCGTGGTTGGGGAAGTTCTGGCTCTCCTGATCCAAATCACTAAAGTCCGTCGCCGGCACGGTATGGAAATCGGCCTGTGCCTCGGCCCGGCGCTGGCGGGAACCGTTTGCGTGGGGTTGGCTGCCGTAGTCGCCCGCTGGCTGGTGCCGGATGGGGGCCTGGTGCCAACTTTGACGGTGCTGGCTTCACTCACGGCGTTAACCCTGATTCTATTCGTTAAAATATTTCCGGAAATCGGCGGCGAGTTGGGCAAGGTGTGGAGTGCCGCCGAGGCGCGCCTGGCAAAACCGGCTTGTTAAACTGAACTGACGTTTCGGCATCGTTTATGACCCTTTTGGAATTGCCACTCAAGGAAACCAACGGGTATTGGGAGCAGTTGGGCAGCCAGCTGTATTACGCTTACCATCCGGCGGTGTCCCCGGTGGCGGTGGCGGTCTTGGCCGGCCCGTTTGCCACCGAGCGGGTGATGACGTATGCCCCCTGGGTGCGGTGGGCGCGCTTTCTCGCGCAACATGGCGTCAGCGCCTTGCGCTTTGATTATCGCGGCGTCGGCGAAAGCACCGGCCGGTTTGAAGATCTGTCCGTGGCGGACTGGCGGGCGGATTTGGATTTCTGCGGACAATGGTTGCAACAGCAGCATCCCGGCCGGCCGCTGATCTGGCAGGGGCTGGGGTTTGGCGCCCTGCTGGCGGCGGAAGCCTTTCAACGCGGGGCCGGTGAGGCCTTGCTGCTCTGGTCCCCGCCGGCCAGCGGAGATCAGGCGGTGCGCGAGGCGCTGCTCCGCCGGATGTCGTTTGATCTTGCGCAGGCGGGAGCGACGGAGCCGAAGGGTGCGGTGGATTATCTGGCCCAACTCGAAGGCGGCGAGCCGGTTTCCATCGAAGGCTATCGGATTACGACCCGGCTCTGGCAGGACTGCAAGGCATTGCGCTTGACGGCGAACCATGCCGACAAAGCGGCCAACGGGCGGCCGGTGCGCATCATCAAATTAAAACAAACGGAAGTGCCGCTGGTGGCGGGCAGCGGGTTGTGGCAGGCGCTGAATCCGCGCGCGCGCATGCGGCATTGCCCGTTGAATCCGGATCTAAGCCAGTTTTTTGCCAGCAATTTAGCCTGGATACGGGACATTCCAACGACGGAAAAGACCGCCCCCTGACATGAGACAATGCATTGACATTGAGATCGAAGGCCTGCGCTTAAGCGGCACCTTCCATCGGCCCGCGGCGGGGCCAGCCGGCGCGCCGACGGCGACTGCCGGGGCGGGCCAACCGGGCGTGCTCTTTTTCAATTCTGGCTTTCTGCCGCGCTCCGCCCAAGGCGATTTACTAGCCCATGTGGCCGATGATATTGCGGCAATAGGCTTTCCGGTATTCCGCTTCGATCTGCCCGGGTTGGGCGATTCGGACGGCAAGTTGCCAGAAGATGCGGTGACGTTTGTCCGAGCCATTGAACAAGGCGATTTCGCCCCGTATGCCGCGCTGTTATCCGGAGAGCTCGCCAGCCGTTTCGGCTTGAAGAAAATCATCGTGGGCGGGCTGTGCGGCGGCGGCATCACGGCGCTGTTCAGCGTAGCACAGGCCCGGGATAAAAGCCGGGTGGGTGGGATCATCATGCTGGACCCCATTTTCCATCTGGTGCAAGTCCAGGAATTGCTGCAGTCAAAAATATCCCGGCGGGCGCGCTGGCGGAAATCCTTAGCGATGCGGGTCAATGCGGTTTATGAGGAGCTGCGCATTTGGATTCTTTCCCGGCGCCTCGGGGCGCCGTTGCAAAAAATTCACGCCCGGTGGAAGGCCGCCAAAATTCAAAGCCGGAAAGCCGCCGTCCAACCGGCCTCGCCAGATTTACCCAAAGAGGCGAACCGGAAGTTGATTCAGAGCTTTGAACACCTGCGGACGGCAGGCCTGCCCATGCTCGTGATCACGGCCCAAGATCCGCGCCGGACGGGCAAGCCGTTTGATTATCTGGAATACATCTTGCGGACCGGTCAGGGCGCGGTGACGTGCCACAAGATCGAAGGCACCAATCATTCCTTTTTGGCCGGAGCCGGACCGCAGGCGGTTCAGGAATTAGTCGGGACCTGGCTGGACGACAATTTTACGCCAAGCCAACCCTGCCGGGCGGCCGTCATGCCGGAAACCCCTCTGGGGCAGGTGGCGGTGGCATCCTTCCCGCTGGACAAGCCCGCCCCCGCCACCCCCAGCTCAACTTGAACCATCCAACCCACTCAGAAGCTATGCAGATCAAAGACAATCTCCGCCGGTATATTGCGCAGGACATCCTGTTCAGCGATGCGGGCTTGCCGTGCGACGACGACGCGTCCTTTCTGGAACAGGCCATCATTGATTCGGTGGGCTTCATGGAACTGGTGGCCTTTGTCCAAAAAGAATATGGCCTCGACGTGAAACCGCAGGAGCTGGTGCGCGATAATTTTGATTCCGTGAACAAGCTGGCCCGTTACATCGCCAGCAAACAATCCGCCGGTTGATGAACATCGCCAAAACCATCCTGTCCGTTGGTGAAGACGCGGCGGTCGCCGTGTTTCACGGGGGCCAGACTTTGACCTACCGCGAGTTGCGGCGGCAGGTCAAACGCTTGGCCGGAGCGCTGTTGGCACGGGGTCATGTGAAGGGCGACCGCATCGGGCTTTGTTCTGAAAACAGTCCGTTCTTTGTGGTGGCTTATCTGGCCACGATCCGCGCCGGATTGGTGAGTGTTCCGTTTCCAACCGAGCTTTGCCAGACCACGTTTGCGCAGATTGTCCAAAACGCCGGGATCAAAGAAATGCTGGTGTCCAATCGCCATGAGTCCCTGCTCCGGCCCTGGGCAGAAAGGGCCGGGGTCACTATGCTGGGTGAGGCTGAGGTGGAACCGCTGACGGCTGGCCAAGCGGTTCACTGGCCGGAAATTGATCCGGCGCGCGATCTCGCGGCACTGATGTTCACCTCCGGTTCGACCGGCACCCCGAAAGGCGTGATGGTCAGCCACCAAAATATTGCGTGCAACACGCGGGATATCATCGCCTACCTGCGTTTGACGGCCCAAGATCGCGTGATGGTCGTGCTGCCGTTCCACTATTGTTTCGGAATTTCCCTGCTGCACACCCACTTGCTGGCCGGCGCGTCGGTGGTGCTGAACAACGGCTTCCGGCTGTATCCGGAAGAAGTTTTGCAAGAGCTGCAACGCCGGGATTGCACCGGGATTGCCGGGGTGCCGTCCACGTATCAGTTATTACTTCGCAAATCCCGGTTTCGCGAATTAGCCTTTCCGGCGTTGCGCTGGTTGCAGCAGGCCGGCGGAAAACTGCCCAATGCCTGCATCGCCGAGATTCTGGTTTCCTTCCCGCAGGTGCAATATTTCCTGATGTATGGCCAGACGGAAGCCACGGCGCGCTTGAGTTATCTGCCGCCCGTGCGGCTGGCGGACAAGTTGGGTTCCATCGGCACCGGGTTGCGTTCCACCCGCCTCGAAGTGCTGAAACCGGATGGCCAGCCCGTGACGCCGGGCACTGATGAAACCGGGGAAATCGTGGCGACGGGCGACAACATTGCCTTGGGCTATTGGAAGGATCCGGAAGAAACGGCGAAATATTTCAAGCACGGTCGGCTGCACACCGGTGATTTGGCCCGCGTGGACGCCGACGGCTTCATTTTCATCGTGGAACGTGAGCGGGAGCTGATCAAGTCCGGTGGCAATCGGGTGAGCGCCAAAGAGGTGGAGGAGGTCATTGCCGAACTGCCGGAAATCGTCGAGGTGGCGGTGGTGGGTGCGCCCCATGAATTGCTGGGCGAAGCCATCAAGGCGTTTGTGGTGGCAAAGGAAGCGATCACGCCAACGGCCATTGAACTGCATTGCCGCCAACGGCTCCCGCTTTTCAAGGTGCCGGAGGAAATCGTATTTCTCAAAAACATGCCGCACAACGGTTCGGGTAAGGTTTTGAAGACCAAATTGCGGGAACTGCTGGCCCAGCCAGCCCAGCCGAACTCGGTTTGTCCGTAAACCCCGTTTAAAAATATGCCCACCAAATCCTTTTCCGCCGACGCGTTGAAACTGGACTATGCCCGCGAAGCTGACCGGATCGGCATGATGCTGCGGGAGCATGTTCTGCGGCGTTTCCGAAAGAAAGGCCTCGTGATCGGTCTTTCGGGCGGCATTGACAGCAGCACCGTCGCCGCCCTGGCCGTCCGGGCACTGGGGCCGGAGCGCGTGTTGGGCCTGTTGATGCCGGAACAGGATTCGGCCGCCGAAACATTGCCGCTAAGCCGACAGTTGGCCCAACATCTGGAAATTGAAACCGTGCATGAAGACATCACCAGCCTGCTTGAAGCCGTGGGCTGCTACCGGCGGCGGGATGACGCCATCCGGCTGGTGGTGCCGGCGTATGGGTTGGGCTGGAAATCCAAAATCGTGCTGCCGACGCTGTTTGACGAGGAACAATTTCGCCTCTTTTCCATTGTCGCCGAATCCCCGACCGGCCAGCGCACGGAAACGCGCCTGACGATGGAGGCGTATTTCGGAATCGTGGCGGCCACCAATTTCAAACAGCGCACCCGCAAAATGCTGGAGTATTATCATGCGGACCGCTTGAACTATGCCGTGGCCGGCACGCCGAATCGCTTGGAATACGATCAGGGATTTTTTGTCAAACTGGGGGATGGCGCGGCGGATATCAAACCCATCGCCCACCTTTACAAAACGCAGGTGTATCAAATGGCCCGTTTTCTCCAACTGCCCGAGGGCATCTGCCAGCGGCCGCCGACAACCGACACTTATTCGCTCCCGCAATCGCAGGAAGAATTTTATTTTTCCCTGCCTTACAACCAGATGGATCTGGTTTTGTATGGAAAAAGTCATGGCCGCGCCGCTGCGGAAGTGGGCCGGGCCATCGGGTTGAAAGCCGAGCAAGTGGAACGCGTCTATCGCGACATAGAAGCCAAGCGCCGGGTGGCCAGTTACCTGCACGCGCCGCCGGTGCTCCTATGAGGGTTGTCAACTGGAAGATAGTTATCCGAGTAAGATTGGTTGAGTGAGATATTCGTCACGCGGAGCGCAACGGAGGGGAGCGGAGACGTGCGCGCAGCGATGAAATTCAACTAACCTGTAAACGCTGTCAGCTGGCTCCAAGCACTGGTCACTTATTCCTCTACCAAGAAGTTCCTTTCCCCGCCGTGATGGCAGTGTTTTTCCCTGAGTTCGTCGCGTGAGGATGATCGACCGGTGTCGCCGCTTGAACGCATGCCTGGCCAGGGGGCCACGCACCAGCTCCTATCCGGACAGTTGGCACGCAGGCCAACGCCCAAGTTGTCATACTTGTGTGACTGCGGCGACCGGGGGTTCCGCCCCTTCTAACCGACGGGCAAGGCTTGCGCCTACCAGCTCCGGCTGCGGGCAGGAACCGCCCGATCGCAAATTCACTCACGCTCTGTTCTCTGGAATCGGACAAAATCAAATCCGGGTTAAGGTTAAGCCGGCACCCAGCCGAGTTCTGCCATCGTGCAGCGGCCGGTGCGCCAGCGCCACAGGTCAATGGCCAGTTGCCGGGCCAGAGCGATCACGGTTTTCTTCTTCATGGCGGTGCCCGCGCCCAGTTTGGTTTTCATTTTCACCGCCGCCTTCCAGTTGGGCTGCCATTGCAGGAAGCGCCACACGGCTTCGACCAGTAACGCCCGCACGCGCCCGTTGCCCAGCCGGTCAATGCCGCCCACGCGCCGTTTATTGCCGGAACTGTGTTCGCCGGGACAACACCCGGTGTAACTGCCCACTTGTTTGCGGTTGCTAAACCGCCGCCAGTCGCACACCTCGCCGTCCAAGGTCACCAGCGTTATGCCCCCCAGCCCTTTGGGCGCGATCTGAGCTGGCACGCGGGCGAGCAGTTCGGCTTCGAGTTCCGCCAGTTGCCTCTCGATTTCCACGATCAAGGCGCGCAGCTTGGCCAGCACTCCCAGCACCCACGGATCGAGCGTGGCGAGTTTCTGCCAGTTGCGCGGACCCCACCAACGATGCGGCAGTTGGGCATGGCAATACTCGGAAACTTGGGCGTGACCACGATTGGCCAGACTGCGGATGGCTCCGGCCAGAAACTTCCGGCGCCGCGTGCCTTCGCGGTTGCGTTGCTCGGCTGGGGAAGGAATGCGGATGGGGGCGAGTTCGTCGCGGGTGCCGTCGAGCCAGCGGGAGAGGCGCCGGCAGAGGGCGCGCGCATCCAGCTTGTCGGTCTTGCGTTTGCCGTTGAGGGCGATGGGGGTGATGAGAAAACTTTGCGCGCCGGCGGCCACGAGTTCGCGATGGAGCACGAAGCCAAAGCCGCAACTTTCCTGCACACAGTAGACTTGGAAACCTTCGGCGACCCACTTCTTGACCTGGGCGACGAGTTGTTCCCGGGTGAACTTGCGGGGGGCGTGCGGATTGGCGTGGTCTTTCTGGGCCACGGCCATGATGAATTCGAGATGCACGTCCAGACCGAGCTGGAGCATGGGCTTGGCGGGATCAATCACCGCCGTGGGCAACGGTTGACGCGGTGGCAGGTTCCGCCCCACTGCGGGCTTGTCAGGCTTCGGCGTCAGCGCTACGGTTGGGGGTGTCGTGATGGGTTTGAGGATGTATTCTTTCATAGATGTGATTGTTTATTGTTTGAACTACGTTCGCAGCGTGGCACCGAGTGGTGTCGCGTTCAACCCATCATGGCATCTAACCGCCGTTGGCGCTGTCAGTTCCGCTGTCGCGGTTCACGTCGCGAGTCGGCGG
>CAIMLG010000323.1 GCA_903842235.1 uncultured Verrucomicrobia subdivision 3 bacterium | reverse complement strand
GTCAGCATGAGGTTCATCCCCGCCCCGCTCGCCCCAAACCCATTGACCGCCACCCCCGGCTGGTTCAGCAGCAGCACCATCGTCCCGTTCGGCGCCACCAGATACGCATATAAATCCCCATTATACCCCCCGGTTATATCCAGAGACACGTTCGCCCCCAGCACCGGGCTGTTGAACCCCGTCTGGCTGAAGGTCCCGGTGAAGATCGTCCCCACCTGGCTGCCATCCGGGATCGTTCCCCCGCTGAAACTCTGGCTCTGCGTCAAGGTCGCCTGCGCCCAGGTCGCCGCCGCCAGCAGCGTCGCTATCATCAAGGTCGTTTTCATAGTTTATTAAGTTTTTTTTCGGTTCAAATTTACCACCCTTTAGGATAGGTGGCGGCGTCAACCCCTTAACGCCGCCACCCCAAAAATCGGAGCCCTCACTCCGATCTCCGTGACGGTCGTTCCAAAACCGTCACAAAGGTCTTGCCGCTTATGGCTGCCACTTCAGCCGGTAAAAGGCCTCGGACGGCGGCGTCCCGCCCAGGTCGCTGAAGTCGTCCAGCGTGTTGATTTCGCCATTTCCCGCCGCCGTGTTGGTCTGCACGTCCACCCAGTCCACCAGGTTCGTGCTGCGTTCCAAAATATAGGCTTTCCCTGGAATGCCATACGCTTTGACGCTGTTCGTCGCCCCCAACGTGATATTCGCAATCGAGTTGGTCCCCGTCACGCTGCCCGCCACCACCAGGTTGATATAGCCCGTCGTCGTGACTCCCATCGGATCGGTGATCACGTAGCTGAGTTGGTCGTTCACATTCGCGCCGCTCGCCGGATACAGGATATAAGCACTGTTGGTCGTCAGGGTCACGCCGTTGGTCGAGGTCAGATTAATGCTCACCAGGCTCATCGCCTGGGCATCCGCGTCGCTCCAGTTGGTTGCCACGTCCGATAAGGCGATCAGCACGCGCAGGCCCGCCGCCCGGCTCACCGTCATCGGCTGCGCCACCGGCGCGTGATCCACTTCCAGATACAGCTGGCTGTTCTGGAGTTCCAGCCAGTTGGTCATCCCGGCGACCGCCGCCCCATTGACCGTCACGCTGCCCGGCAAGGTGCCCGTCACCAAACCGCTTGCGTTGGTGTCCACCAGCAGGTAGCTGCCGGTGGGCAGGGCCGTGCCTGACACCGTCACCGTTACCGCGCGACCGTTCAGATCCAGCGTGCCGCCCGCCACATGCAGGCTCGGCGCGCCATTGGTGTAGGTCAACGCCAGCGCACCCGAACCCAGATTCAGGCTGCCCGCCACGGTGCCCGCGCCGCCGCCGCCGTCGCCCGAGTGCAGTGTCTGGCTGCCCAGCGTATAGCCGGCCACCGCCAAATTCGCGCCCGGATTGAGCGTGAGGTTCGGCGAGCTGGCAATACTTCCGCTCCCCGTCAACGCCAGCGTGCCGGCACTGATCACGGTGTTGCCGGTGTAAGTATTGGTTCCGCTTAAGGTCAGCGTGCCATTCCCCGTCTTGGTCAGGCCGCCATTGAAGGCATCCCCCACCCGCAAGGCTTGCGGCACGGTGATCGTATGGCCCGCCGTATCAAAGTTCACGCCGTTGCTCAACACATTGGCCGCCGTCAGGCTGGTGATGAACGTGGCGCTGTCGGCTCCCGCTTTCAGCGTCACGCCATTGTAGTTGTTCGTGCTCAAACCACCCAAACCGCCGGCAATGCCTGAACCCGTCGTCGTTATTGTCAGCGTGCCGCCGTTCAAATTCAACGTGCCGACCGAGTTCGTTCCATTGCCCAGCAAGATGGCCGTGCTGTTGTCGGTGGACACCACCGCACTGGTCGCGTCCAAATGACCGATGGTCAAGGTGCCGATGCCAAGGCTGTTGCTGAGGACGGAATTGGTCCTTGCCCCCACCACCACCACGTTCCCCGCGCCGCTGATGTCCAGGTGGTTGTTGGCGCTGCCGCTCAGCAACAATGAACCCGTCGCACTGCCGGCGCTGCCACCCGCGTTGGCACCGGTGTGACTGCCGATCACCAGGCTGCTCAGCACGGCGTTGAAGACGCCCGTGCCGCCGCCCGTCAAATCCAGCGTGCCCGTCATGCTGCTGGCGCTGGCCTGGGTTTGGTTTTCAATGTTCAGGGCCGCGCGACCGCCGTTGGTGCCCGCCAAGTTCAGGGTGGAACCGGCCCCCAAGGTAAACGAGCCGCTGGCCTTGTTTTTGGCAATGTTCATGAGCGGCGTGGCTATGGTCGTGATCCCGGACGGGGCGGTGGTGACTGTCCCGCCAGTGGTTGGATTGCTGTCGTGCTCGCCCACCCGCACCTCGGTCAGCGCCGTGATCGTGTTGTTGGTGCCCAGCGCCAGTATCCCGGAGGAGGCCGCAGGGGCCGCGCCGCCGGCACTATAGAACACAAAGAAATTTCCCACATGGGCGGTAAAGCCGGCGGCGACGGACACGTCCAGGGTGCCGCCAAAGAAGTTGGTGGTGCCAAAGCCGGCGGCAATCTGCAGGCTGCTGTTGGTGGTCCCGTCGCCCACCGCCAGCGTGCCATTGGTCACCAGCACCGTGCCGCCCACCGTGCCGCTGCCGACGGTCAAACTGTTGAGCGCCGAATGGTTGGTAAGCGTCAGGATGGTGTTGGCGCCCTGCTTGACCAGCGTGCCGCCGAGCAAGTTGCCGCCGAAGGTGGTGCTGAGGTTGG
>CAIMLG010000322.1 GCA_903842235.1 uncultured Verrucomicrobia subdivision 3 bacterium | reverse complement strand
TCAAAAAACGCCGGGTCGCCGAGCGTGGCGGACATCAGGAGAAAGCGCGTCTGCGGCAACGTGAGCAACGGCACCTGCCAGGCCACGCCGCGTTCGCGGTCGGCGTAATAATGAAATTCGTCCATGACCACGTCCTGCACGTTCGCCGCCGCGCCTTCGCGCAACGCGATGTTCGCCAGGATTTCCGCCGTGCAGCAGAGGATGGGCGCGTCGCGGTTCACCGAGGCGTCGCCGGTGCTGAGACCCACGTTGTCCGGGCCGAACTCGCGGCACAGCGCCATGAATTTCTCGTTCACCAGCGCCTTGATCGGACAGGTGTAAACCGAGCGTTTGCCCTTGGCAATGGCCTGGAAGTGCAGCGCTGAGGCCACCAGCGATTTGCCGGAACCCGTCGGCGTGTTGAGAATGACGTTCTTCTCCTCGAATAATTCGAGAATGGCCGCTTCTTGCGCCGGATAAAGCTGGAGACGCCGCGCCGCGGCATAGTCGAGAAACCGTCCCAGCAGCAGGTCATTGCTGATTGTCTCAGTGCGCGGAATCAAATCGTAAAGCGTGATGGCCACAGGTTGGGGGTAAGATTGTGATTAAAACTAAAACGACACGCGGTAAATTGGAAACTCATTGGCACGTTTGAGCAACCAAAATTTCGTCACCTTGTCCCCGATCCGGGGCAAGGTTCCCTATATTACGTGGCCCTGGCGGGGTTGTCTGGCGGTCAAATCCCCAATAACGGCCCAGGGCGGCGGGGCGGTTGGATGATTTGTGTTAAAATAAAGGGTTTTTGGCTTGCGCTAAGGGCGATCGCTAGTAATTCTTGAGGCCTATGGCAAAATCCTTAACGAAATCACAAATCATCGGCGCCGTGGCTGAAACCACTGGCCTTACCAAAAAACAAGCTGGAGCCACGCTCGAAGCGATCGTCTGCCTGGCTTACAAAAACGCCAAGAACAGCTTCACCCTGCCGGGCCTCGGCAAGCTCGTTCTCGTCAACCGCAAAGCGCGCATGGGTCGCAATCCGGCCACGGGCGAAACCATCAAGATTGCCGCGAAGCGCGTGGTGAAATTCCGCGTCGCCAAAGCCGCCAAAGATGCGATCTTGGGCCCGAAGAAGTAATCGCTGCTCCAATTCATTAATGACGGCGGAGGAATTTTTCCTCCGCCGTTTTTTTATTGGTTCTAGCGGCTCCGCACCTGTTCCTTTTTCGCTTCCAGTTCAGCCTGCAATTTCTTCCGCTCCATGACGAGCTGATCTCGCAAGGAGCCTTCCGCTTCGACATCGTCCACCATTTTGGCTATTTCGCCTTTCAGGGCGATTTCCCGTTCGGCGATTTTGGCGGTGTAACGGGTGTCCAGCTCCGCGAGCGCTTTTTTTTGGGCCGCCGTGAGTTTACTGGCGGGGGCAGCTTGGGTGAAGCGTTCCATGGCAATTTCGTAGGCAGATTTCATGATGGCTTCAGCCTAATCTGCCTTTGCGGTTCTGACAACTGCCGGCACGCGGGCGGGCCGCCGGCGGCAAGGGCGATTGGGCCGGGAACAATTCTGGCTGAACGCCGCGGGGAAAAGCCTGTCCCTGGTGGTAATTCTGTCATTTGTTTTCAGAATTGATATTTTTCCCGCGTGAAAAATCTGATCGTTGGAATGCTTGGGGTCCTGCTGATCGTCAGCCCGGGGCGGGCGGCCAGCAACGTCGTTGAGCAACTGACCGGCGGGCCGAGCAAGGTGGCGGCGGATCCGACGGAGCGCGAGCTCCATGCCGTGATGCTGGCCGATGACGCGGCGCAGGAAGAGGTGGGCCGGTGGCTCAGCACCAACACCATCCCCCGGACCAATGCCCTGGCGCAGGCGGAATTCAACCGCCGGATCGTGGAGCGCTATTCCGGGGTGCAGCAGGGTTACGAACAGTTTCTGCGGAACCATCCCAACCACGCCCGCGGCTATCTGGCCTATGGCAGTTTTCTCAACGATACCGGCAACGAAGAAGCGGCGAAGACCCAATACGAAAATGCCCGGCAGCTGGATCCGCAGAACCCCGCCGGCTGGAACAATCTGGCGAATTACTACGGCGAAAACGGGGGGGTGACGAAGGCGTTTGAATATTACGCTCAGGCCATCAAGCTCAAACCCGATGAACCGGTGTATTACCAAAATTTCGCCACCACGGTTTACCTGTTTCGCAAGGACGCCCGGGATTACTTCCATCTGGACGAGCCGCAGGTTTTTGACAAGGCCTTGGGGCTCTACCGGCAGGCGCTGCGTTTTGCCCCGGACGATCTGGTGCTGGCCACCGACTATGCGGAAAGTTTTTATGCCATCAAGCCGCTGCGCACGAATGACGCCCTCGTCGCCTGGACCAATGCGCTACAAATCGCCCACACCGACCTGGAGCGGCAGGGGGTGGAATTGCATCTGGCGCGGGTCAAAATCATGGCCGGCCAATTTTGTCAGGCGCAGGCCCACCTCGATACCCTGACCCATGCGGATTATGCCGATTTAAAACAACAACTCCAACTCAGTCTCGCGCGCCACAAAAATCCGGCCACCAATGCCGAGCCGGAAGTTCCCCCCAGCCCTGCGGTCACCCCCATCTCGCCGACGAACCGCCAATAACGGACGCTTGCTGCGCGCCGGGATTTAAGGCTCGTAAAGCGCAAATCGCATATCGTAAATTCTTCCCATGAGCTTTTACGACCAATTGAAATTCGATGCGCAGGGCTTGATTCCCGCCATCATCCAGGAACAGAAAACCGGCCGCGTCGTCATGATGGCGTGGATGAACCGCGCCTCGCTCGAAAGCACCCTGGCCACCGGCAAGACCCATTTCTGGAGCCGCTCCCGCCAGAAATACTGGATGAAAGGCGAGGAGAGCGGCAACACCCAGACCGTGAAAGATGTCGCGTTTGACTGCGATGGCGACTGCCTGCTCATCCAGGTCGAGCAAAACGGCCCCGCCTGCCACGAAGGCTACCAATCTTGCTTCTTCCGCTCCATCGAGGGCCAGGGCGAGACGTTCAAGACCACTGAACCACAACTCAAGACCCCCGAGGAGCTTTACGGCAAGAAGAAGTGATTGCTCTGGCGTTGATCCCCGCCCGTCCCGTGCGTTAAGCTGTGGCCATGTATTCACCAACCCTTGGAGATTTTCAACAACTCGCGACGCAGGGCAACCTGATTCCCGTCGCACGCCGTATTCTGGCGGATTTGGAAACGCCGCTGTCGGCTTACCGCAAAATCCGCGGCCAGGGCGAATCGTTTCTCTTTGAATCGGTGGAAGGGGGCGAACATGTCGGGCGCTACTCCTTTGTGGGCTGCAATCCGCGCGCGGTCATCCGGCAGGACGGCCAGCACATCCAGGTGATCGAGAACGGCCGCATCATCGAGAGCGCCGTGGTGGGCCGCGACGTGAAGGACGGTTTGGAGATCGTGGAGCGGATCATGAAGAAATACCGCGCGGTGGCCACGCCGGGGTTGCCGCGCTTCACGGGCGGGGCCATCGGGTTTATCGGCTACGAGTTTATTCATGATGTGGAACCCACGGTGCCGCGCCCGCCGCAGGATGATTTGAAGACGCCGGTGATGTATTTTTTGATTGCCGATCAGTTGCTCACGTTCGACCGCGCGCAGCAGACGATCACCATTTTGGTCAATGCGGTGCTGGACGATGCGGACAGTCCGGCGGAGGCCTATGAGAATGCGACGAGCGAAATTGACCGCCTGGTTTCGCTGCTGGAGCAGCCGAACGAGCATCAGTCGGTGACGCTGCCGGACGAGGTGGCGCCGCTGCCGTTTGCGTCGAATCAAACCCCGGAAAAGTTTTCTGCGAATGTGGCGGCGTCCAAGAAATACATCACCGGGGGCGACATTATCCAAGTGGTCGGCTCGCAGCGCTTTTCCACGCCGATTACGGCTTCGCCGGTGGATATTTACCGCGCGGTGCGCAGCATTAATCCCTCGCCCTACATGTTTTTGCTGGAGCTGGACGGGTTTGCGCTCGTCGGCGCGTCGCCGGAGCTGCACGTTCGCTGTGAGGAAGGCAAAGTGGAAATCCGCCCCATTGCCGGCACGCGCCAGCGGGGCAAGACGGAGGCGGAAGATGCGGCGCTGGAAAAAGAGCTGCTTGCGGATCCGAAGGAGCGCGCCGAGCACGTGATGCTGGTGGACCTGGCGCGGAACGACATCGGCCGCGTGTGTGATTTCGGCAGCGTGCAGGTGAAGGATTTGATGATCGTGGAGCGTTACAGCCACGTCATGCACATCGTGTCGCAGGTGGAGGGCAAGTTATCCGCCGGCAAATCGCCGTATGATTTGATGCGGGCCACGTTCCCCGCCGGCACGTTGAGCGGCGCGCCGAAAATCCGCGCCATGCAGCTTATTTCCGAATTGGAGCAGACGGCGCGGGGCCCTTACGGCGGCTGCGTGGGTTATTTTTCCTTCAACGGCAACCTCGACACTTGCATCACCATTCGCACCGCGCTTATCAAGGACGGCAAGGCTTATGTGCAGGCGGGCGGGGGCTGGGTGAATGATTCCACGCCGGAAGGGGAGTTTCAGGAAACCGTCAACAAATCCATGTCCATGCGCAAGGCGGTGGCGCTGGCGGAGAATTTCGCAAAGGCGTGACTTCAATTCAGCGGGCGGGCAATTTGCCCGCTCCGCTGAAGCTTGACCGAGCTACGGCAGCACTCGGACGCGATAGAACCGCTGGTTCTGTCCCGCTGAACTGGTATCCGAGACTGTGGTGGCGTCGGTCCGGCCCCAGACATTGGTGTTGAACGGGGTCCAGTTGCCGCCCGTCAGGTTGTCGCGATATTCCAGCGCGTAATGATTGCCGAGCAGGGAGTCGAAGCTCACGGCGGGGACGCCATTTATCAAGTCGAGCGCAAAAATCTTCAGTTGGCTTAGCTTCGTCGTCGGGTCGGTGCCCGCGATGTATTCCTGATAATTATTCGCCCCGTCGCCATCCGGATCGGCTGCGGCTGCGCCTTCCGGGCAGGTGAGGCAGCCAAAATATTGCATCCGCCACCAATCCGGAATGCCGTCGCCGAGGGAGTATTGGGTGGTGACCACGACGGTGCCCGTCGCGAGCAGCGAATCCCGCCAGCCGTCATTGGCCGCATAGGTAAACGTGTTGGTGCCGGCAAAGCCCGGCTCGGGGAAATAAATCAGCTGCGTGTTGTTGCTGACCGCCACGGTGCCATTGGCCGGTTGGGAAATGATGCGCAAGGTGCCGGCGCTGACGGTGGGATTCAGGCCGGCTGGAATGCCACTGCTGGTGCTGGCGGAGGCGGCGGAAACGGTCGGTGCCGGATGCGTAGTTGCCAAGTCGTGGTTATGGTCGCCGGGACCGTCATGGCAATCGAAACAGCCGATTTGGGTGCCGCGCCAGAAAGTGCGCGTGGCGGTGCCGCTATCGAAGCTGTGGGTGAAAGTCGGCCGGTCAGCCTGCGACCGGGACAGAACGGTGCCCGTCAGATCCGCGCCGTGGCAAGATTTGCAAGCGCTGCCGGAGTTGCCGGCATAATTGCCGTGGCCGCTGTTCCAATTTCCACCCACCGGGTGCATGCCGTGCGGGCCAGTCTTCGTGCTGGAATACGGAATGGTGCCGGCGTGACAGGCGCTGCACTCGACCAGCATGCCGACGTGGCCCTGGTGCTGCTGACTGGTGATATTGTCGTTGGCAAAGGCGCTCGGAAATTCCGCGTGCGTCGAGCCGTGGCAGCCGGAGCAGGCCACGCCGCCGTGGCCGGCCGAAAACCGGTAGAGCGATATTCCGGGCGCGGGGGTGTTGAGGGGCGTGCCGAATTGGTTGGTGCCGGGGGCGTTGATGCCGGGCTGTCGGAGCACCCCATTGGCGAGCAAAGCCGAGGTATAGCGAATTTGGCCGCTGTTGGTGATGGCGTTGCCCGTGTGACAGGCTTGGCAGTTGGGTTCTTCAAACCAGCCGGTGCGCGTGGAACTGCCGACTGCGCTCATGTTGCCGTGACAACTTTGGCATTGCATGGCCATGGTGCCGTCAGCGGGATTCACGGCCTTGCCCATGGCCCCGCGCAGGCAGCGGGTGACCGAGCCGGGATGGCAGGTATAACAAGCCACGCGGTTGTTCTCGGCATCAAGGGTCAGGCCATTGCGCGGATCCACCACGGAGGCATGGCGACGGTGAACCGCGGTGGTGAGCTGCGGGATGCCGAGCAGCGGCGGGAAGGGCAAGGCTTCGGAGAGGTGGCACTTGGCGCAGATAAAGGGTTTGTGGTCCACGGTCACGGTCGCAAAGAGACCGGCGGGGTTGAAATTGGTGGAAGAGGCCAGGGCGGCAGCGTAGAGGGTCGCGTTGCTGGCCCATTGGCGCTCGTCGTGGAGCCGCAGGATGTTGAGCCGGTAATCCCGGCCCGGGTTGGGATCGTTGACCCAGCCGGCGACAGGCCGCGCAGCGGGGCCGGAGCCGGAAAGGTGGCAAAGCCGGCAGTTCATCTCATCAGACACGGGCAGCACAATATCGGTAGTGGCCAGGGTTTGGCCCAGCCCGTGGTTTTGTAAAGATTTCTGTGTAAGTGGTTTTTTGGTTTGGTTTTTTTGTTGTGTTAATTTCCCGTGCCCCCGCAACGAGATAGAATGAGCCGGGGGCGAGCCGGAGCCTTAGCTCGCGCCCCCGGCGGTCGAATGGTCG
>CAIMLG010000321.1 GCA_903842235.1 uncultured Verrucomicrobia subdivision 3 bacterium | reverse complement strand
GTGTCTTGCGAGCACTTCGTCAGCTTCGCCCATTTGGAACTGGTCAGTTTGCCCTCGAAGCCATCCAGCAGCCGGTTGATGACTTTTCGCTGGCGTTCATTGAGCGACTTGTCCGAATGGGCTTTCCAAAATCCGGCCTTCACCAGCACCGCTTCCAGGGTTTGTTCCGAGGCGGCGATGGCGTGCTGCAAACAGTTCAGGAACCACTCGATCCACTCCGTGATGTCCAGCGTCCCTTTTTGGCAGCGCTCCAGCACGTCGTAGTAAGCTTTGCGCTCGCGTTGGATTTGCGCGGACATGCTGTAAAATCGTTGCGCCGTTTTTTCTGACCGGGCCAGCATCAGATCCGCAATCGCACGCGCGATGCGGCCATTGCCATCTTCAAACGGATGGATGGTCACAAACCAGAAATGCGCCAGCGCCGATTGAATCACCGGATCCACGGTCGGCGTGGTGTTACACCATTTGAGGAAGCGGGCCATTTCCTTTTTCAGCCGGTTAGCTTCGGGCGCTTCGTAATGGATCTTCTCGTGTCCGATCGGGCCGGACACGACTTGCATCGGCCCGCTTTTTTCGTTGCGCCAGCCGCCCACCGTGATGCGCCGCATCCCGGTTCGGCCAGTCGGAAACAGTGCGGCGTGCCAGGCGAACAATCGTTCCGTCGTCAAAGGTTCATCATGCTGGCGCGTGGCGTCCAGCATGACCTCGACGATGCCCTCCACGTTGCGGTCAAGCGGCGGCAGCGCGCCGATGTCCAGCCCCATGCGTCGGGCCAGCGAAGAACGCACCTGTCCGGCGTCCAGCTTTTTCCCCTCGATCTCACTGGTCTTGAGCACATCCTGGGTGAGGGTTTGTAGCGTGGCTTCTTCCCGCAAAGGGAAGCCCAGGGCTTCCATGCGACCGAGCAGGCGGCCCTGCGCATGGCGCACTTCCGCCAGCCGACCAGTCAGGACTGATTGGTTCCAGCGGAATTCCGGCCACTCTTTGCGTTCATGGATATACATAGATTCGCCGCAAGGCTTGCGGTGAATATGCCCCCGATTCACCGCATCCGGCAAGATTAATCGCCGCACAATATGCGGCGTTTAAGCGCCCCATTCGCCGCACGCGATCTCCCGCCCTTCGTGTGCTTCGCGTCTTTCTTGGTCAAAATTACCCGTTTTCCGTTTGGGTCATTTTGCTATTATGTTGGTGCAAATGCACCAGCCCCAGCCATCCGTAAAGCGACTCTGGCCAACGCTTGAAGGGCGTTTGCGTCAGCCGCTCACTTCCCGCGCGGACGCCATCCGCCAGCTCCAGACCATGATTCCGATCACGCCGCTCGCACAGGCTGTCCTGGAGCGCAGCCAACCGGCCAAGTCACCGGCCAAGTCGTAGGAAAGCGCGAATAATTCCCGCTCCGAACATTATGCGTATCAAACATTATGTTTGCGGAGCATAACCCATGGCCATCCTCAAGCTTCGCGGCAAAAAAACGTTTTCCGTCCCTGTCATTGGTTTGTTCTATTTGGTGATTGCTTGAAACCGGAGCCATAGATCAAGCGCAGCTTGAACTACGCGTCCGAAACCAAGCAAAAACCTCCGCCCAATCTCCCGCCCTTCTCGCCCGTGGTGGCCGTCCACAAGGCACTTGACTAATAACTTGACATACACTTGACTAACTCCGATGGTAATCGGCGTGAGCTACCAGCCCATTTACACCATCACTCCCGCGCTCCTCGCGCGGGTGGAGCAGATCGCGGCTGTCCGCGAACGCATTCAGGCGGCTACGGTGCAGGTGCGTTGGATTCCCGCGTTGCAGAAAGACACCCGCACCCGCAACACCCACTCATCCACCGCCATCGAGGGTAATCCGCTCACGCTGGAACAGGTGCGCGCCGTCGAAGAGGGTCGTGAACTTCCCGCCGTGGCCGCCCGTGCCAGGCGCGAGGTGGTGAATTATTTTGCCTGCCTGCGCTTCGTCGAAAAGAACGCGACCAAGAAGGCCATCACGCACGAAGACATTCTTAAACTTCACAAAATCATGGCGGCGGACGTCATGGATCAGGGCACCGCCGGACGTTATCGCACCATCGCCGTGCGCGTCGGTCGTTATCTGCCGCCACCGCCATCGGATGTTTCCGGGCTGATGTTCGAGTTGCTGACCTGGTGGAACAAGGAGGCGGCGACGTTGTCGCCGGTTTTAAGTTCGGCCATCGTGCATTATCGCTTTGAAGCCATCCACCCGTTTGCCGACGGCAATGGCCGAACCGGTCGTGCGCTGGCCTTGTGGGAACTTTACCGGCGCGGCTTTGATACGCACCACATTTTTTCCGTGGACGAGTTCTACTGGGAAAATCGTCCGCGTTACTACGCGGCGCTCGACGGCGTGCGCCGCGAAGGCGAAGATTTGACGCAATGGCTGGAATATTCCGCCGAGGGATTACTCCTCACGCTGGAGCGCGTGTGGCAGCGCGTGCAAATATTCACGGGCCAGACCGGCCCGGCCAAGCTGGTGTTGCGGCCCCGGCAGGAGCAATTGCTGCAACTGCTGCGCGATAAAAAGAGCATGACCCCCAGTGAAATTTGGGATGCCTTGGGCGTGTCACGTCAAGGGGCCATGGATTTGTTGAAGCCGCTCATCCAAGCCGGTCTGGTGAAGCGCATCGGCACCAAGAAAGCCGGCCAATACATTTTAGCCTGATGGTAGTGGTGGACTGTGACTGCCAGTCTGTCACCGAAATAAATCGCTATGTGTGCCCGTGCGCTCAAAGCAGACGTGTTCGCCGTTTTCAGTGAGCGTGTAAATGAGCAGCCAGTCTGGTTCGATATGGCAATCACGGCTCCCCACAAAGTTTCCCCGCAGCGGGTGATCCTTCAATTCCGTCGGCAAGGTCGCCCCGTCAATGAGCCGTTCCATCACGTCCTTGAGCTTCGCCAAGTCTTGGCCACGCTTGTCGGCGCGTTTGACATCCTTCTTGAACTGGCTCGTGCGGCTGAAAGTTCTCACAAGCCCAGATCGGCAAAGAGTTCCTTTTTGCTACCAAACCGTTTCACATTCTTGCCCGTCTTGCTGGCAGTCAGTGTGCGCGCGGTGAGTGCGTTCGGTATCCGCACGTCAAAGGGCAGGCCACGTTGAAGTTTGATTTGCCGGTAAAGCATATGCACCGTCTCGGAAGCGGTCAGCCCCAGTTGGGCGAGAATGTCCTCCACCTCGGTTTTGAGGTTGGGTTCGATGCGCGTGCGAATGGTCGCGGTTTTGCTCATGCGACGAATGTAGCCCCATTGTAGCTACATTGCAAGCAGTCACCTCATCCCAGTATAATGACTCACTGCAAATTAGTTCGCTGCGCTCGATAGAATTTCAGTTCGCGCTGCATTTCATTCGCGTGCTCAATAGGTCAACACGAACGCGCGCAACCATTCACGGTTTCCATGGTTCACGTTGTGCGGAGTTTGGTTGTGTTCGCTGCGCTCAATAGCTAAGGCCGCACATCCGGCGCGTGCGCGGACGCCTGACGCTCATGCTGGCGGCGGCGGCTGACGCCACCGCGACGCCAGCACCGGCACGCCTTCACCGGTTTACGAACGTCCCACTCGGCGTGCCTTTCACTGCCGCGCGCACGCGTAGAGCGGTTCTGGTCGTGTTCGGCCTGGGCGCACGCATCGGTGAGATTCAGGTTTTGCACGCGCTTCCGGCACCGCTCATGCGGTCGAGCGCGTTTTTCGCCGTCCTGTCGCCCTTGGCGAAATGGTGTGCCACCACAATGGCCGCGCCGGTCTTTTGCGCCAGCGCTTCAAACTGGTTCATCAAATCGGCAATCTCGCCGTTGGCGTTCTCGTCCCGGTTGCCCAAGACTTTGTAAGCCGGGTCGAGGATGATCAGCCCGAACGAATGTTTCGCCAGTTGCTCCTCCAGCTTGGCCCGGAGCAGCGTGATGTCGGCATTGTGTCCGCGCAGATTCCACAGGTGAAAGGTATCACCTACGCCTTTGCAGTCGGGCCGCTCCGCGCACAGCGCGTTGATCCGCTCCGCCAGCACCCACGGTTGCAGCTCAAAATTGATATAGACCACCGGCAGCTTGGTGCAGCGCCGGCCCCACCATTCCTGACCGCTGGCGACGGACAATGCCAGGTCGAGCAGGTACCACGACTTGTTCGATTTTGACGCGCCCCGAGAATTATTTTGCACCCTTGGTGCAGAATGCCCTCGATGATTTGCGGTGGCGGTGGCACGGCCACGGCGCGGAATTGCCCCAGCGACACAATGTCGGGCAACGGTCGCGGCACCGCGCCCAGATCCACGGTGGGCTCAATCTGTTCGAGCGGTGAATAGGTCTTAATATCCATGTTAATCTTTCAATGGTTTTGTCCCCTGGCCGCCGCCGGTGGGCATCACCACCAGCGTCGAATCATGCTCCTGCCAGGCGTTGAAAATGGCATCGCTGGCCGCCGATTGATAAGGCGCAGAATCATGCGATGCTCCCTCCGTGAAGCTGACCGATCGGCAAAGGAAAATCCTCATGGCTCGGATCATGAAGCAATTCAGAGCCATGAAGGCTAATCGGGCCAAGCTGAAACTTCGGCCGTGTCCTTGCTGCGGCGGCCAGGCCGCCTGGAATGAAGCCGCGCACATCTATGATTTCCGGGTGGCCGTCGAATGCTCCCGCTGCGGCCTGAATACCGGTCCCATCCCCTACGACCGCAGCAGCGACACGCAAGCCGCGCGCGTCTCTGCGCTAAAAGTTCCGGGTTCATTGGATTAAAAAGTTTTTGACACCCGGCAAAATGGTCGTAGGTTGACCTAGGCCGATGAGACCCGGGCGGGAATCAAAAGAATCCCAAACCAGATGCCCGATAGCCCCACCGGCCATTTCCTTTTTTTTACGATCCCCGCGTCTTTGTGTCTCTCCGTTAAAAAATCTGTGTTCATGATTTTATTCCCGTCAATTCGTGGAATTCGCGTCTGGTTTTTCCAATGGTGGCCGGCCGCCGGAACCAGCGCCGCATCGTTCCCGTCAATGGCCCGCGCAGTTTTTTCAATTTGGATATCCGCGCCTGCCGGCGCATGCTTGGCTCATGAATGCGAGCAACCCCATCAGCCTCCTGTTTGTTGGCTGGTTGGCCTTCAATCTTTTGGTCGCCGTGGTCGGCCTGATCGCCGGGCCGCGTCATTGGGTTCGGCGGGTGTGCGCCATCACTTGTCAATTCACCGGCCTTTTCCTCCTGGCGACGCTGGCGGTGATCGCTTACGGCGTCGTTGCCACGGGTTGGAGCGAGGAAGGCCAGCTCGGGTTCGCCATCTATTTCTTCGCGGTCTTTCTGCCCCTGCTGGGCGCGTTTATCGCCCTGCTGGCAATTTACCGCTGGCGACTGCGCAGCCCACCTCGCCAGCCTTGATTGGTTGTCCGGCTTCATCCGGGGAATCCGGGTTTTGATTGCAGGCCCACCGGCCGGCGGGAAATAGCTGGAGTGCTTTCGGCTTGGTTTGTTAGAGTAAACTCATGCAAACGATGTGGCGTTCCCGGTGTGGGCTCCTGAAGCTTCTGGCGGGTCTCGCCCTTCCCATCGCCGCCGGGGCCTGGGGTGCCGTGGGCCACCGACTGGCAGCCATTGCAAACCTTCACCGACACCAATGGCACCGGTCGCAGTGTGGGTTTTTATCGCGTGGTGGTCCCCTGAGTGTGTTGCTGCCGCTTTCCGGATTACAGCGCTATATTCGGTCCCGGGTGCAGCCGCTAACGCATGGCCCCTGGACGGAATGGTCTGCGCCTCAAATTTAAAATGGGGGCTGCCCCGCGGACTGCCAGGCCTTGATGGTCTCCGAAGGATAGACCAGCATCAGGACATTCAAGGTGAGATTGTCCCGCACCCACAGCAGGCAGCCCAGCTCCAGCACCAGGATGGCGGCGAGAGTCACCCGTAATTTCATGCGGGCGGCCAGCGAGAAACCCAGCGCCGCCATGAGCACATCGCACGAGGAATTCAGGATGCTGTCCCCGATATAGCCCTGCGCAATCGTCGCCTCGCGGTAGCGATTGATGATGATAGGCGAATTTTCCAACAGTTCCCAACCGGCTTCCAAGAGGATTGCGATGAGAAACCGGTGCCGGACCGGGAGTTTCCGGGCGAACAGCCATAGGCTGCCATAAAAAATCATCCCGTGGATGATATGCGAGAAAGAATAGACATCCGCCACGCGCTGGGAATTCTCGCTGCCCCAGATATTGTTGTCCCACCAGCCGAACCGGCCATCGGGGCCCAGCGGGGAGCGGCCAAACGCATACTCGATCCCGGCCGTCACCGCGATGATCGCAAGGAAGCCGCCAATAACCCACCGCTGCCGCTGCAGGAATTCCGAAAGGGTGCTCATGGTGTCCTCCATCGTAATGAAATGGATTTTGCTTTGGAAGCTCCGCCTTTGCCCGGCGTCCCTTCCCTCCTCCAACCCGCCCGCCCCGCCTGCCTCCCGTCAGGCTAAACTCAGATCTCCCGCAGGGGCCGCCGCCATGCCAGCGCGCGGCTGGCTGCGCGCGTCCCCGTCGCAAAGCAACCCTGGATCAGGTAGCCGCCGGTCGGCGCCTCCCAGTCAATCATTTCACCGGCAACAAATATGCCCGGCAGCCGGCGGAGCATGAGCGATGAATCCAGCTCGCGCCAGCGCACGCCGCCCGCCGAGGATATCGCCTCCGCCAGCGGCCGCGGCCCGGTGAGTTTCAGCCCGCAGCCTTTCACCCTCGCGGCGAGCGACTCGGCGGAGGTGAACGGCCCGTGGCCCGGCAGGTTGTCCAGAATGGCCAACGCCGCGTCGCCTAGGCGCCAGCGGGACCGCGCTTCGGCCAGAAAGTGGCGCGGGCAGTTGCCGAGTTTTTTCACGAGCTGCTCGATCGTGTGGGCCGGTTTGAAATCAATGACCAGCTCCGGCTCCGGCATCGCACGCAAGGCCGGGCCCAGCTGATAAATCGCGCCGCCCTCCAGTCCGTATCGGGTCACGAGCAGTTCTCCCGCCGCCGTCGTTTCCCCGGCGCGGGCCGTGATGTTTTTCAGCGGCCAGCCTTCCGCCTGCGCGAGCACGGCGGCTGGCCAGGCAAGTTCCCAGCCGCAATTGGCCGGCCTCAGTGGCGCAATCGCCACACCCAGTTTTTCCAGCCCGGAAATCCACGCGCCATCGGAACCTGTCTGCGGCCACGAACCGCCGCCCAGCGCGAGAATCACCGCGTCGGCTTCGACGGTGCGGATCCCGTCCTCGACTTGGAAATCAACCTGCCATCGCGCCCCCGGCCGCAGTCCCATCCAGCGATGGCGCACCGCGAATTTCACCCCGGCGGCCCGCAGCCGTTGCACCCAGCGGCGCAGCAGCGGGGCCGCCTTGAGTTCACGCGGATAAACGCGGCCACTCGCCGCGGCGAAGGTTTCCACTCCGAGGTCCGCCGCCCATACGCGCAACGCTGCGGCATCGAATTCCGCGAGGAGCGACGCCCACAAATCGTCCGGCTGTTCCGGGCCGGTGTAGCGGCTGGCAAATGGTTCGCACGGCTCGGCATGCGTGAGATTCAGTCCGCCGCGACCGGCGATGAGAAACTTCCTACCTATAGTTGGGTTGGCTTCGAACAGCGTCACCGCTGCGCCGCCGGCCGCCGCCACTTCGGCGGCGCGCAGGCCCGCCGGGCCACCGCCGATAATTGTGATATTGATGCTGAATTGAAACAGACCGCTCCGCGCTGCGCAACGGTGTTTCCCAGGTGGAAATAGTTCGACCGGATATCCGCTTTTTCCCATGGTGCCGGCCTGTTTTTGAAAGATAACAGCAGAACGTTTAAAATAAGAAATTTTTGCGGTGCGTGATGCCCGAATGGAAAATTCGGAAAACGCGGCTGAAACGGTCGTATAATTTGAAGGTCGTTGGTTTAATCCTGCCCCCGCAACCAATTCCCGGCTCTGCGGCCCTCGTTTCAGGGAGGTTTTTGTTGGTGATCTCCCGTATTTTGTAAAATAGTGTAATAATTTGGCAATTGAAGGTGAGCGGGCTGGTTCAAAATTTGGCGAACTGATAATACATGAGTGAAGATTTGATTATAGGCATTGCCGGTTCCGGCGGCGACGGCGTGATTTCGGCGGGTGAATCGCTGATCACGGCGGCCGCGTTGGAAGGTTATCACTGCGTCATGACTAAGAGCTTCGGCTCGCAGATTCGCGGCGGCGAAGCCTCGTGCCGCCTGCGCCTGGCGACCCGGCCCGTGCTTAATCCCAACGGCCCGCTCAGCGTGGCGGTGGCGCTCAACTGGGATGACTTTCGCCGGTTCGGCGCGGAACTCCCGGTCGAAGCCGGGACCATTGTGATCTACGAGAGTAATACCGGCGTGGACCCCGACAAATTGCCGCTGCCCGGTGTGAAGCCGGCGGTCGTCTATAGCGTGCCGATTAGCGAGATGGCCGCGCAACATGCGGGCACGGACAAGGCCAAGAATATCGTGATCGCCGGCCTGCTCGCGGGCTGGTTCGGCATCGGCCGCGAAAGCATGCTGGCCGGCATCCGCAAGAAATTTGCGAAGAAAGGCGCCACCGTGGTGGAAGGCAACGTTCGGGCTTTCCAGGCTGGCCTTGATTTCACCGCCGCCAATCCGCTCCCGGAAGATCGCAAGCTGTCGGCCCCCCCATCCGGCGGCGAGACCAAGCTGTTGACGGATGGCAACGACATGTGCGCGGCGGCGGCCATCTTTGCCGGCTGCACCTTTTTCGGCGGCTACCCCATCACGCCTTCGACGGAGATCATGCAATTTCTGGATCGCGAGATTTGGAAATACGGCGGCACCGTGTTGCAGGCGGAGGATGAAATCGCGGGCATCGGTGCCGTCGTGGGCGCGTCGTTTGCCGGGAAAAAGGCTATGACCGCCACCTCCGGCCCCGGCATGTCGCTCAAGACTGAGATTCTCGGCCTCGCGAGTCTGGCTGAACTGCCCTTAGTCTGTGTCAATGTCATGCGTGGCGGCCCCTCCACGGGCATGCCGACGAAGGCCGAGCAATCTGATTTGTTCCAAGCGGCCTTTTCGGCGCACGGCGATTGCCTGCGGCCGGTGCTGGCTCCCACCAGCGTGGCGGATATTTTCGGCATTACGGTGGAAGCTTTCAATCTGGCCGAATATTACCAAACCCCGGTGATTGTGCTGTCCGACCAGGAAATCGCGCAGCGCAAGGAGACCGTTGATCCAATTGATACCGCGAAATTCCCGATCATCGAGCGGCGGCATCCCAGCGGACCGGAACTGACGAATTACGCGCGGTTCAAGGTGACCGAATCCGGCATCAGCCCGATCAGCCATCCCGGCATGCCCGGTGGCAATTATCTCGCGGCTGGCATTGAGCACAATGAACAGGGCCGGCCCACCGCCAGCGGCGAGCTGCACGCGCGCATGAATGAGAAACGGTTTAATAAATTCAACCCGCTGAAGAGCCGCCGCGATCTATTCACCGTGGCAGGCGACCCCGAAGCGCCCATCGGCATGGTGAGCTGGGGCAGTGTGGCGGGGGTGGCGCAGGAAGCCCTGCGGCTGGCGTTGGCGGAAGGGTTGCAGGTGAAACTGCTCATCCCCAAACTGCTTTATCCGGTGGCGGAACCGGTCTATCAGGACTTCTTCGCATCTGTCCGGCGCGGCCTGTTCATCGAGCAATCCCATCAGGCGCAGCTTTACCGTATCGTGCGGATGTATGTGGATTTTCCCGCCGGGGTCAAACCGTTTGCCAAGAGCGGTTCCAATCCCATCCTGCCGTCCGAAGTGCTCGAACGGCTCCGCGAAATGGTCGTTGCCATTCAAGGCAACAACCCGCAACAACCCGTAGCCGTCGCAGACTGAACTGCAAAACCTTTCCCGAAAGAGCAATTATTATGACCACTCTCGAACCAATGGCGAAACCGATTTCGCCGATCAAATTTCAAGCGGGCGATTTCAAAAGCGATCTCAAGCCCATCTGGTGCCCCGGCTGTGGCGATTTCGGCGTCGTCACCGCCATCACCCGCGCCCTGTCGAACATCGGCCGGCCACCACATGAAATCGCGTTTGTCTCCGGCATCGGCTGTTCGAGCCGCATCCCGGGCTACACCACTGCCTACGGCTTCAACACCGTGCACGGCCGCTCGCTGCCGATTGCCCAAGGCATCAAACTCGCCAACCCGGAATTGCTCGTGCTTGTGGCCAGCGGCGACGGCGACGGGTTCTCCATCGGCGGCGGCCACGTGGCCCATGCCGTCCGGCGCAACATTGACATCACCTACATCGTGATGGACAACCAGATTTACGGCCTGACCAAAGGCCAGCTCTCGCCCACCTCGCAACGCGGGCGCAAGACGGTCACCTCCAGTTTCGGCAGTCTCGAGGCCCCGGTAAACCCGCTGCTCTATGTCATGGGGTATGGCGCCTCGTATGTGGCCCAAGGCACGCCGGCGGACATGACCGGCCTCGGCAAGATCATCGAAGAAGGCATCCGCTTTCCTGGCTTTGCCTTCATTAATGTCCAATCTCCCTGTATCACCTACGGCACGGAAGATCAGCAACTCAAGGCGCATAAGACCAACATGCAGAGCTTGGAAGCGATGGGCCACGATGCTTCGGATCGGGCGCGGGCGACCGAACTGGCGCGCGAATACGGCACCAAGCTTTACACGGGCGTTCTGTATCGCAACCCCAACCCGCCGCCGACCTATGGCCACGGCGTGACTGAACGTCAGGAAGCGCTCAAGCAACAGGCGATCCCGCGGCACGAGATTCTCAACCGGTTCAAGCCGACTCACTGAATATTTTGGCGTGCGGCCATGTCCGGCATGGCTGTGCCAAGCCGCGTGTTATCGTCGGACCTTTCCCGTGGCTAATTTATGCCTTTGAGGATGACGGGAATATGCTTGAGGGTGCGCGACAGGGCGGTTGCCCAGGGTTGGCTCCGATTCTGACGTCTGCGGCTGCAGAACCTTTCAGATTGGCGTGGTGCAAACGCATGAAGTCGCGCGGCGACTGGAATTTCTCCGTCAATTGCCGATTGGATTGTGCGTGCCATAGTCTGTCTGGGTTGGAGGCGGTTGGGCCATTGCGCGGAATGGCTTCTATTTTGCACGCCACAGCATGGACATGGGTGGTCTTTCCTCGTTACTTTCTCAGGATGCAACCAATCCTGACTTTGCGGCGGCCGGCCTATGCCAAAAAGTTAAGGCAAACCCGTCGACTGGCTTTCCATTCAGTTTTCCCCGGTTTTTACTGCGCAATTTTAATTTTACTGGCCATCAGTCCTATGCATTTAAGCGCCAAGAGTGTTGGGGGTTTGAACTTGGGCGGTGATAAAAACGTTAATAGCGACAAACTGGCCAGCCGCGATCAACCGGAACGTCGCTGGCTCAGTTATCCCGGCGGGCGGCTTTGTCTGAATCCGGCCGACACGAATTTTATCATCGCGCCAACCCCGGCCGATTTGGCGCTCGACTTGGGCGGCTATGTGGGCACCGCCGTGGTGCGGTTGCCTAAGATTGCATGTGTCGGATTGGTGGATGCCGCCAAGCCGGATTTCGCGCCGGAACTCGCCGCTTCCTGCCGCACCACTTGGTATCCCTACCAGCTTGAATTTATCGGTCACTATGCCCAAGGCGTGCAGGTGAAGGGAGGCGACACCTTCCTCAACCAAGCGGACGTGCTGGTTCGCACGCTGGAGGTGAAGGGCGGAAAAGGCCGGGCGCTTTGCCTCACCGCCACCGTGGACCCGACGGCGCAATTGAATTGGGACGAGGCCAGCCAGTCGCTGCTCGTTAAAGGATCCAATTATTTTTATGCCCTGCGGTTTGTCGAATTGAATGGCCCGGCAATGAAAGCAAAAGCCATTGCGGCCAAGCCCGTGGTCACCAGAGGTTCATGGCGTTTGCTGCTGCCGCTTAATTCGGGCACGGTCCGTTACGGCATCGGTTTTGGTTTTGCCACCGCTCCGGAAGGGGCAGAATTGGCCGTGGCGCGGGCCAAACAGGCATTCCAACAATCCGTGAAGGCGTCGCTGGGCAAGGTAAAATCTGTCATGGATGGCTTCCTCTGCAAAGTGCCGGCGCCCAAGAACTGGGACTTGAAAACGGTCAACGCCTTTGGCGTCACCCCGGAAAAATATCGTCAGACGTATTACATGGCGTGGGCTTTCCTATATCAAAGCACCATTAATGTGCTGCCGGAAAACCCGGAGTTTCCCTATCCGCAAATGAGCCTGGGCAAAGGCGCCTTATGGGATGGCGGGGAGCGCACGTCGCCCGCGACCTGCGGCTGGGAAAGCTTTCTCGGCATTCAATGGCTGTCGTTTTTTGATCCGGAAACAGCCTGGCGCGCCTATCAAGGCATCATGTCGCGGGTGGATGGCCAAGGCCGTCTCGGCGGCGAATCGCTGCCCTCGCGCAAAGCCCAGACCGCGTGGGTGCTCTTCCAGCAAAAAGCCGATACGAACCGGCTGGCGGAAGTTTATCCGGCGATCAAGCGTTACCTCCTCTGGCGCGAACAAAATCCGCGTTGGATCTGGAGCGGTGGGCATGACATGGCGGATGAAAAGGACTTGGAATTTGTGGTGTCGTGGATTTTTGACATTGAATACGCCGCCCGCATTGCCGACGCGCTGGGCCAGCCGGACGAGAGCGCCTTTTGGCGGAGCAAAACCCAGCCGATGATGGCCAAGCTGAACCAGTGGTTCTTTGGCGACCCAAAAGAGCTGCACCAATATTACTTCACCAAAACCGGGGCCTATACCACCGGGAATCGCAACGAAGTCCGGCCCATCATGATTCTTACGGCGCTGGGGCTTCCAGGATTGTCGCCCGCCATGCAGGCCCGGCTCGTCAAGGTGTTCGCTGAAAATCATAAGCCGGAACTCGGCGGCGATGGCTTTAATTATCTGAAGTATCCGGATAATGATTTCGTGGCCTATGGCCTGATGGATTACAAAATTCCTGAGGCGCGGGCTTTTATCGAAGCGGTGGTGCGGGATTGCATACGGGGCGGCGAATTCGCGGAAACCATCGAGAGCGAAAATGGGCAGAATTTGCGGGCGGGTGGAGTAATGCCGTCGTTATTCAACCCCATGAACCTCATTGAATTTACCTGGCTTCTGAACGGCGTGCGCTACGATTCCGGCCAGCCGGTCGCGTGTCCGTTGCCCGCCACGCAGCCTTGATTCAACCGGTTTTAACCCTTACCTCTGATAATAAAGAATGAATATGTCCGCCAATTCCATGGTTACCGATCTTGCCGAACGGTTCGCGGAGAACCCCATCCTCAAACCCAGTGACGTCAAGCCCAGCATTCCGGGCATGAAAGTCGAGTGCCTGCTCAATCCCGGCGTGTTCCGATTCGCCGGGCGAGTCTGGCTGCTATTGCGCGTGGCTGAGCGGCCCGAACAGAAGTCCGGCAAAACCACGTTCCCCGTTTTGGATGAAGGGAAGCCGAAAATCATGGAATTCAACAATGACGATTCCCGGTTGGATCTCAGTGACCCGCGCGTGATCAATTTTGACGGGGCTGATTACCTCACGACGCTGTCGCATCTGCGGTTGGTCAGCAGCGCGGACGGAATACGCTTTCAGGAGGAGCCTTTGTTCCCGCTGTTGACCGGTCAGGGAGAACTGGAAGCTTACGGCATCGAAGATTGCCGGGTCGCGCAAATGGGGTCGTCCTACTACCTGACCTATACCCAGGTTTCATCCAATGGCGTCGGCGTGGGCTTGCGCAGCACGCAAAATTGGCGGGAAATTTTCCAGCACGGCATGATTTTCTCGCCGCACAACAAGGATTGCGCCCTGTTTGAAGAAAAGGTGGGCGGAAAATATTACGCCTTGCACCGGCCCAGCAGCCCGGAAATCGGCGGCAATTACATCTGGATCGCCGAATCGCCCGATCTGCTGCACTGGGGCGATCACCGCTGTATCGCCCATTCCCGTCCGGGCATGTGGGACAGCGCCCGCGTCGGAGCTGGGGCTGCGCCCATCCGCACCCCGGAAGGCTGGCTGGAAATTTACCATGGGGCCGACGAGAAAAACCGGTATTGCCTTGGGGCGCTCCTCCTCGATTTGAACCAGCCGTGGAAGGTGCTGGCCCGCTCAGAGACGCCCATCATGGAGCCGACGGCGGAATACGAGTGCAACGGCTTTTTCGGCAAGGTGGTGTTCACCAACGGCCACCTCGTGGAGGGTGACCAACTGACCCTGTATTACGGCGCTTCCGACAGTGTTATTTGCGGCGCGCGCTTTTCCATTTCCAAGATCCTGAAAACCTTACTAAACTAACCCGAATGAAAAACCCCCTCCACGAGATCCGCGTTTTCAAATCCTACCCGCACAATATGCGGGTGTTGCTGATCACGAACCTCATTTACGCGTTCGTGATGCCGATCATCGAAATCTTTATCGGCGCCTATGTGATGCGCAATTCCCACGACACCAAAATGGTGATTGCCTATCAGCTCGCCATCTACACCGGCATTCCCTTTACCTTCCTGCTGAACGGCTGGCTGTTGCAGCACATCGGCATCCAGCGGCTCTATTCGCTGGGCATGTTGATCAGCGGCGTCTCCATGATCATCATGATGTCGCTGCACGAGTTGCACCTTACGGGCTTGGCGGTGGCCGGCGTCCTCATGGGCATGTCGATCGGATTTTACTGGTCGAACCGCGATTTTCTGGCGCTGTCCAGCACCAACGACTCGAACCGCAATTACTACTACGGTTTGGAAACGTTCTTTGCCACCACCATCAACATTGTTTTGCCAGTGAGCGTGGGTGCATATATTGCTTCTGGCATCCATGGGATTTTTGCAAACATCGCTAACAGCATCCCCCATGCCGATGGATCTTTAGCGTTTTTTAAATTTGTCTACGACAAGATTATTGCGATATCTAATCATATACCGCGTGGCGTTGACGCGGACGCCATTGCAGCCCATGGCTATCATGTCGTAACAATTGTGGTATTTGTTTTGGCTATTATCGCGTCCATTGCCATTCACCAAGGCAAATTTGAAAATCCGCCCAAGACTAAATTCCTCTATTTTCGCTTCCACTGGCTTTGGTATTATATGCAAATGTTGGCGATTCTCAAGGGCATGGCGCAGGGCTATATTGTTACCGCTCCAGCCATGCTGGTTATGACGTTGACGCAGGGCAAGGAAGGCTCGCTTGGAACGTTGGTAACGATCGGAACGATTTTTTCGGCCATCCTCCTGTATATCCTGGGGCGCACCACGGGACCCAAGCACCGCATCTACATTTTCGGCCTAGGACTCGCCTTGTTCGTGGTGGGAGCCATTCCGGTGGCCACCAATTATAACGAGATCGCCGCCGTGATCTTCATGGTCTGCCTCGTGCTGGGCCGCCCGCTGCAGGATATTGCTTATTTCACCATCCAGATGCTCGTCATTGATACGGTTTCGGCCATTGAAAAGCGCAACAAATATGCCTACATCTTCAATCAGGAATTCGGCTTCTTCATTGGCCGCTTCTTGGGTTGCGGCTTGTTCCTGCTGCTGGCGTTCCAGATCTCGAACACGTTCGCTTTGCGGTATTCCATCTTGATTATTGGCGTTATCCAACTCCTGTCGGTGTTTTTTGCTCGCATCATCTTGAAGGGTTGTGCCGATCACGGGGCCGTTCTGAACCAGTCGGGCGAATAAGGTTTCTGCCCCGAAGGCTGGGCGGCGTGCCTGGCTTCCGCGGCCGAGAAGCGGGGCGGATTCCATAACGGAATTGCCCCAGCCCGACTCAAATCATATCGTGGGGACTTGTGAAGCCGAAGTCCACCGCCGCCCCGCTCCGCAAGTCCGTCTTGCTGGTGCTGGGCTTTTACGTGCACGAAATCAATGTCGGGGTGGCCAAATATGCCCGGCAGGCGAATTGGATTCTCGATGACACCACTTCCCGCAACGGCATGGTGCCGCCCGGCTGGACCGGCGATGGCATCGTGGCTTTGTTGCCGAGTTTTCCGGTGCCCACCTGGAATCAGACGGCGCTAGTGGAGTTTGTGAGCAACGTTCGTGTGCCGGTGGTGGACCTCAGTGATCAATTTCCCAATCTGCCTTTTCCGCGCGTGTTGCCGGATAACGAAGCCATCGGCCGGCTGGGGGCAGAGCATTTAATCAGCCGTGGCTTCAAGCATTTTGCGTTTTACACCCAGGATCGGGAAGCCCCGGTCGTGGGGGAGCGCATGGCGGGTTTTCGGGCGGCGGTGCTCAAGGCGGGGCGCGAGTTTCATCTCGTGGATTATACCCAAAACATTGCCGGCCAAGGGGCTCGCCAACGGCTGATTCCCTGGCTCGGGCGGCAATTTGCCAGTCTGCCAAAACCGATCGCGGCCATGGGCCAATACGATGGCGATGCGAACGACATTGTCCGGGCCTGCCAGTTAGCGGGCTTGCGCATTCCCGAAGACGTGGCGGTAGTGGGTGCGGACAATGACCCGATTTACGCGGAGCTCGGCCCGGTGCCGCTCTCGAGCGTGGTCACCAACCGCGAGATGATCGGCTATAAAGGCGCGGAGTTGCTGGATCACATAATGCGCGGCGGCCAGCCGCCCCAGACTCCGCTGCGGATCAAGCCCGGCGGCGTCATGGTGCGGCAAAGCAGTGATATTGTGGCGGTCAGCGATGCGAATTTGGCGAAGGCCATGGATTTTATTGCCCGGAATATCGCCAAGGCGACCACCGTGGATGACGTGGTGGCCGCTTCCGGAACCTCGCGCCGGAATCTCTACGTCAAATTCGCCGCGCAAGTCGGCCATTCCATCCAGCGGGAAATCATCCGGCAGCGGCTGGAGCGGGCCATGGGTTACATGCGGGAAGGTGGCGAAAAGCTGCAGACGATTGCCGAGTTATGCGGGTTTGAAAACGCCGGCCAGTTGAGCAAGCTTTTCAAGCATCACCTGGGCATCTCCGCCTCGCAATTTCGCCAGGAGAATCGCCTGCCAAAACCCCGCTAGGACTTGCGGAGGCGTCACTTCATCTCAGCCGCGTTCCATCCGCCAGGGCGGAATTACGGGAAATAGTTGGGCGGCGCATCGCTCGCGTCACTGCCCCACTTTTCGTTGGGCTTCGATCCCATTTCAAACTCAAGCACGCCGCCGGCGGTGATGGTGTCATGGGCAATCCATGTCTTGGTGAACTTCTTGCCGTTGAGACGGGCGGACTGGATGTAGCAGTTCTCCGGGCTGTTGTTATGGGCGCGGACCGTGAAGGTCTTGCCTTTCCCAAAATGGATGATGGTTTCCTCAAACAGTGGGCTGCCGATCAGATAGCACGGTGTGCCCGGACAGAAAGGATAAAACCCGGCGGCGCTGAACACATACCACGCCGACATCTCGCCGGTGTCCTCGTCCCCGACCATCCCGTCTTGGTTGTAGAGTTCGTTCATCACGCGGCGGACGGCGTGTTGGGTCTTCCAGGGCTGGCGGACGTAGTTGTAGAAATACAGCACGTGGTGGTCGGGCTCGTTGATGTGCGCATACTGGCCCATTTTGGAGTATTCGACCTCGCGCATTTCGTGGATCAGGTGACCGTAGCTGCCGACCACGGTGGTGCTGGGCATCGTCAGCAGTTCGTCGAGTTTTGCGGCCATGCCCTCCCGGCCGCCGAGCAGTTTCATCAAGCCGTAGGGATCCTGCTGGACCGACCACAGCCATTGCCAAGCATTGCCCTCGACGAAGGCGCCGCCCCACGAAAGTGGATTGAACGGTTCCTTCCAGCTGCCGTCGGCCAGTTTCCCGCGCATGAAGCCGGTCTTCGGGTCCCAGACGTTCTCGTAATTTTTTGCGCGTTTGAACATTTCCTTGGCGATATCCTCCTTGCCGGCCGCCTTCGCTATGACGCCGACGCAAAAGTCGTCGTAGGCGTATTCGAGCGAGCACGACGTTGCGGCGTCCTTGCGCTTGTCCGCCGGGACGTAGCCCAACTGGATGTATTCTTCGACGTGGTCGCGTCCGGCCCAAGGGTTGCTCTTCATCGCGTCCTTGAGCGTTGCCTCATGGGCGTCCTGGATATTGAACGTGCGCAGACCTTTCGCCCAAGCATCGGCGAAGATCGAATCCGAATGCGAGCCGATCATGCACGGCCGGTTGCCCGGGCTGGGCCATTCGGGCAGGTTGCCGCCTTCGCGGTAGGCGTTCAGCCAGCCTTCGAGAATGGACGCGCTCCAGTCCGGGGTGTAAAGCACGAAGAACGGAAACGCCGCCCGGTAGGTGTCCCACAGGCCATTGTCCGTGTAGAGCGGCCCGTTGATGATCTTGCCATTGGCAAACGGGCTGTAATGCACCTGCTTCCCGTTCTGGTCGAACTCATAGAACATGCGGGGAAACTGCATCGAGCGATAGAGCGCGGTGTAGAAGGTGGATTTCTGTTCGGGCGACGCGCCTTTGATGTCCACGCGGGCAAGTTCCTTGGCCCAGACGGCCTTCGCCTTCGCTTTCGTGGCCTCGAAGTCCCAGTTGGGAATCTCCGTGCGCTGGTTCAGGGCGGCCTGATCATAGCCGATGAACGAGGTGCCGATGCGCATCGCCACCGGCTTGCCCGCCTCCACTTTGGCGAGGTGGACGGCCGCCGTGACCATCTTGCCCTCGCTCTTCAGTTCAACCGACGCGAAGGGTTGGTCGAACTCGGCGACGAAGTATTTTCCGAAACCGCCGGGCGCGCCGAAGGTCACGTGGGTCGCCTTGCCGCGGATCTGGCGTTTCGCGGGATCGTAAGCCGTCTCCGCCGTGCCCTCGAAGTTGAAGACAATGGTGGCTTGGTCGGTGTCGGGGAAAGCGAAATGCATCATCGCGCAGCGCTCGGTGGGCGTCAGCTCAATCCGGGTGTTATAGCGTTCGAGGTCCACCGCGTAGTAATAGGGCCGCGCGGTTTCTTTCTCGTGGCTGAACTTGGAGGCGCGGTCTTTCCGTGAGCCATCCCACGGGCCGACCACCGGCATGATGAGGAAATCGCCGTAGTCGCGCATCCAGATGCTCGGCTGGTGGTTGGCGCGGATGCCTTCGAACTGGGTGTGCTTCATCTGGTAAAACGGCCCGGCATTCCCGTCGGTCTGCGGCGCCCAAGTGGTCATGCCGAACGGGGCGACGATCGACACCACCGTATTGCCCCGGGAGAATTCGCCGTCGCCGTTTGCGCCGGAGAGTGGGTTGACGCAGTCCACGGGATCCCCGGTCAGCGAGGCGGCCGACCAGGCCACCGAACCGGCGGCCCAGATGGAAATGAGGAGGCAGGTAAAAGTTGCGGATTTTGTTTTCATTTTGAGCAAGGGGTCATGGATTTGCGGGATTATCGCCGAAGCCTGTGCGCGTCTGTTCACATTGGGTGACATGGTGTCGGTAACTTTATCAAAGTCCGCGGTCGCGGTCGCGGGGCCAATGCGCCAATTCAGCGGGGCAGGAGTGCCACGCGCTCCTTGCGCCCGGGCGACCAGCCTCTTGCCACCCGGTCCCCAAAGACCGCTGCCGACAAGTCTATTTTGCTGCCGTGGCATACACTTCAAATTCCCAGAGGGAATAGCCGAAGCCGCTGCCGCGTTGCGTGCCATACATTCGGACGTAGCGGGCTTCCGCGGGGGCAAAGCGGATGTCATCCGTCCCGCCGTCGCCGGTGGTGGTGCTGAAGACCTCCGTCCAATTCGTGGCGTCGGTGGAAACTTGAATCTGATAAGCCTTGGCGTAGGCACCTTCCCAACTGAGCACGACGTGGTTGACCTTCTTGGCTTCGCCGAGGTCCACGTAGATCCACTGCGGATCGCTGCTTTCCGACGCCCAGCGGGTGCCGTTTTTGCCGCGTCCATCCACAGCGTTATATGTCGAGTGTTCAGATTTTTCGGTCGAAGAGGCGACCACTTTTTTCATGTAGGCCTGATTCAGGCAGGCACCGCCCGTTTCTTTGATGTATTGCTGGTAGGTGGCCGTCAAATCCGTCGTCCGGAGGAAATACCAGTTGCGCTTGCCGGGATTGGCTTTGATGGCATCGCCAGCTTCCTTGATGTGGAGCGCCGAATCGCCGCTGTGGCGGGAATCGCCAGCGGTGACAATGACAAAGGCCGGTTGGCCTGCGGGGGTGGCTTCAATTGGCGCGCGCGCGGCCCGCTCGATCATCGCTCCGGAGCCGGCGTCGGTGCCGGTGGCCCCTGAGAGTCCCACGGTCAGAACTTTGTTGGCTCCCGTACGGGACCAAGTCACCGGGTTGCCATTGCGATTGCCGGAATAGCCGGGGATGAATAAATCCGGCTGGGCGTCATTGATGAAACGGGTGTAAAGCGGCGTGGTGTAGAACAAATTGATCGCGCCTTTAAATGTGCCCTTGGAACGGGCAAATACCTCCTGATGGAATTTCAAGAACGGGCCATAGCCGTAATCCGACGGCACCGACACGTGGAAGGAATCCGCCAGCATTTCATATTTGCCGCCATAGGTGTGGGCGGAACGCCACTTGATGTAGGTCGGCATCAAGTCATTCAGCAGGATGCTGGTGGACCAACTGGTGGGATAGCTGCCCTTGGCCGGAGAATTTCGGATCGTGTCGTAATGGAAGCTTCCGCCAAAGCCCAGTGAATCGCCGTCGGTCACATAGAAGGCCACATAGGCGCCGTTGGGATCGATTGGCAATTGCGCCACCGGCGCGGTCGGCGTGTAGTCAAAATCGGTTGGGAAGGAACTCGTCACCGTGAGGTTCGGGAGATTGCAGATTTCAAACGGAAACCCGCGTTTTTCCATCATCACCATCATGCCTTCGTTGGTGGGCAGGCCAAAGACAAACGCGCCGGACGGATAATTGGTCGAATTCATCAAGTCATCCAGAATCGCGGCATCGTCCGAGCAGATGACGAACGCGCGGTTCGCAATCAGATAGTCGTAGGTGATGGGAAATTGATCCGCGATGTATTTTTGCTCCGGGAACGCGGTGTAAGAGTGGAAGCCGACCACCTTGCGCGAGGTTTTGGAGGTGAAGTAATTGGCCTTGGCCCAGCGGTAAGCTTCGTCCTTGGTCTTCAAGTTGCGGGTATCCGCCTTGACCTTCAATTTGAGGCCCGCCGCCGTCACGTAAGCATCCATTGCCGTGGTCACGGGAATGGCGTCTTCGATGCCGCAGGCCGTAATGGCGGCCATGATGGCGCTGTCTTTTTCCCAGGTTGGCTTCTCCAGCTCCTGGCACCAAACTTTGCCTTTGATGGCGGATTTGTAGTGCGCCAGCAGATAGCTCAGGACCGGGAATTTTTTGCTGGTATCGAGCGTCGGCGTCGTGCGCGGCACCGGAATCAAGCCGTCATCCAGCAGGTATTGATCCGTCGGGGCCGGAATCCACGCGTGTTCTTGCGGGGAATGCGTGAAATAAATCTTCTTTGCGCTGGTCCGGTTCACGATGCCTTGGATCACTGTGCAAATCATGTAAGCCTCTTTCGCTTCCCAAGTCTGCGCGGACAGATCCTGGGTAAGATCAAACACCTCGATGGATTTGGTCGCCGGCATTTTCGGCGCATAGGGCTGATAGGCCTTGGGTGAAGCGGCGGTGGGCCAGGCGAGGCCCGCCAGGGGAAGACTTAACAGCATCAGCGCTGACAGCAGCACAGCGGCTTTATTACCGGACCGAGACGCGTTTAACATGGCTTTTCCTTTTATGATTTAGAATCGTTGTTGATGGGATGACGGGTGAAAAATTGGCGTTCGCCCGCCCGCCAGGGGCTGGCCTTGGGCGCGCGTAAGGGAAGATCGGTCGGGTTCCCAAACAGCATTTGCTAATGCTGCCAAATCGTGGCGGCATTGGCAAACGGTAAGTGCCTTGGAGGCTGATATTATTGTCGGTTTTTTAGATTGGGTTTTGGCCGGGGCCGCTTTCGGAAAATCCCCCATCAAGGCAATCTCACCTTTTCCGCGCGACCGTCAAAATAGACGGCATTTTTTCCCATTAAAGTGCCGTGGGCGCCGTGGTAGGGATTGGCATCGCCGATGAGCGGGGTTTCGTTGCGCCCGCCGAATAGGGTGTCCACGATGACCGGGGCTTCGTTGGTATAGACGGGAGCCTCGCGCGGGGCAATGAACGGCGCGCCGTTGAGATAGAAATTCCAAGAGTAACTGGTGTTTTCCTTGTCAAATATCGAGTTGTCGGCCCGGCACGCGAACAATTTGTTGGTCGGCACGTTCGGAAACAGGGTGGTCATGATGGGCGGCAAATTAGTCATCTGACTGGGCAAAAAGCCGGCGCATGTCGGCAGGCGGTCGTGGTTATCCCCCACATATACCGTCAGGGCAACGCCGATCTGCCGCAAATTGCTGATGCAGGCGATGGATTGCGCCGCGGCTTTGCCCTTGGCCAGGGCGGGCAGCAGCATGGCGGAGAGAATGCCAATAATGGCAATGACCACCAGCAGTTCGATCAGGGTGAAGCCGTTCCGGCGGCCGGTTGCGTTGGTGGCCAAGCGTGTTTTCATCGTAAAATCAATTTTTTTGCAGCTGGCTGATCGTGGTCAGCAATTGGGAAACCACCGGCGCGGTCATGCCGCGATAATAAACATCCTGATTATTATAATGAGCCGTGGCCATCCGGAGCATTGCCTGTCCGTCGCTGCTCAGGATCTGGGTCTTTAAGGCTACGGTGGTCTCGGGCGTGAGCGTGTTGCGGTAGTTTTCCACCCATTTGGCCATCGCCTGAACATTCGCCTTGCGCTGGCTTTCCGGCGAATGATCCACCAGAAATTGCATGGATTTGATGTGTTCCGGATTGAACATGTTCACAAACACTTTCTGCCGGTTGGCCGGATCATCCTGGGGGCCATAGCGGCCTTCGAGATATTTTTCCAGCCGCGCATCCGGATCTTTGACGTTCCGGGCGGCAATCCCGGCGCGGATGTCCTGCACCAGGTCGGGCGAGAGCTGCTTGCGAATTCTTAAGCCGGCTATGACGGCAGCCACCACCAGCACACTCAACGTGATCAGAATAATGCGGCCCCACGGGCGGCGGGTCTTGTTTTTCATAAAATTTTAGCGTCCGTTAAATGATCGTTACGTCATCCAGCTTAGCAAATTCCCGGGGGGATGGGATGTGCCGGAAGTCATTCTGCCCCTGTGCCGGAAGGGATTGCTGGCGGCCCGGCGACCGGCGATTGATGCCGGAGGGTATGGCCGGCCTGCAGCATCCCTATTCCAGAATTCAAGTCGTTGAATGCCAGTTGAATGGGTTGCCTACTGAAGCAGGCCTAGCTCCCGGGCCAGCAGGGCCGCCTGGGTGCGATCCAGCACGCCCAGCTTGCCGAAGATGTTGCTAAGATGATTTTTCACCGTGCCCTCGGCGAGTTTCAGCGCCACCGCGATTTCCTTGTTGCTCTTGCCTTCGGCGAGCTGTTGCAGCACCTGCCGCTCGCGCTCGGATAACGGTTCGCAAAGGGGCGGGCGGGGGACCGGGGTAGGGTGGGCGTGGGACAGCCGGTTGAATTCCGCCACCACCTTGGCGGCGATGGACGGTTGCAGAAAAGATTCGCCCCGGGCGACCGCACGGATGGCGTCGCCCAGCTTTTCGGGCGAAACATCTTTCAGGAGATAGCCGGCGGCCCCGGCGCGCAAGGCGTCGAACACCTCGTCGTCATCGTCGAAGGTGGTCAGCACAATCACCTGGCAGCTCGGCAGCGCAGCGCGAATGCGGCGGGTGGCTTCCACGCCGCCCAGTTGGGGCATGCGCAGATCCATGAGAATCACGTGGGGTTCCTCATCCTTGGCTTGCTGCACGGCGTCCAGGCCGTTGACGGCTTCTCCGATGATTTCAAAATCTTTCTGCGCCGACAGCACGGCGCGCAATCCCTCGCGGAACAGCGCCTGGTCGTCCACCAGCAAAACGCGAATCGGTTTCATCCCGGCACCTCCAGTTTGAGCGTGAATCCCGCATCGGGCTGGGTTTCCACCCGCAGTGAGCCGTTCAGCAATTGTGCCCGTTCGCGCAAGCCCAGCAGGCCAAAGCCATGGTTCGTGGTTTCTGCGGCGGCGCCCTTGCCGTTGTCCTGCACGGTGACCGAGGCTTTGTCGGTTGCGGAAAAATCCAAAATCACCCGCACCTGCTGGGCGCCGGCGTGCTTGCGGGCATTGGTCAAGCCTTCCTGCACGGCGCGATACAGCGAAAGCTCCACCGGCGACGCGAGTTTGCGCGGCGTCCCTTGCCGGGTGAATTCCGTCTGTAAGCCCGCGCCATTGCTCGCGGCCACTAGCGATTGGAGCGCTTCCGCCAGCGATTTGTTGTCCATCGGCGATGCCCGCAGCGCCGCCAGCGAGCGGCGGATATCCTGCAGGCCCTCCTGCGTGAACGCCTGGGCCTTGGCGATGGCTTCGCGGGCGCGCCCGGGGTCGGTGGCGTCCAGCACGCGGGCCGCTTCGATCTGCACATTCACCACCGTCAGATAATGGCCCAGGCTGTCGTGAATTTCCCGGGCGATGCGGTTGCGCTCGCGGGTGACCGCCAGTTCTTCCGCCTGCACGGCGTATTCGCGCAACTGCCGGTTGGCGGTCTCCAATTCGCTGGCCAGCCGTTGGACTTTATTGCGGGCCTTTTCCGAATGCACGGCCAGCAGCGTGAATACCAGCGTGAACAAAACGGCGAAGGAAAACGCCACGGCGGAATACATCGCAAAGGTGAACCCCTGCCAGCGATAGGCGTTGACCATCAGGATGCCCACCATCAGCAGCGAGACGGCCGTGATGCCGCGCCATTCCAGCATGAAAACGGCATAGGCCACCGGCGGCAGCAGGGCCAGCCAGACGAGATTGGGCATGTGGCCGGATTCGGCCATCAGGTAAATCGCGGCGGCCAGCGCAATTTGAATCGCGAAATACGGCCGCGCCCCCATGCGCGGCCCGCGGTTTTCCATGGGCGGGGGCGCGGCGGCTTCCCACAGCAGCAGGGTGATGATGCCTTGGGTGCCCACCAGGTTCCACACCACATAAAACAGGCTGGTCACCGACAGAATGCTGATGCTCGTTGGGGTGAATTTTTCGGGTGCGGCGCCGATGGCCCCCACCGTGGTAATGAGCACCATGATGGCCATGGCCACATGGCCGGCGCGCACGGCCAGTTTGCGCCGCCTTAAGGAATCGGAATCCTGCTGGCCGATGCTGGGCCAAGCCGTGGCCAGCCAGCCCGGCGGGGTGGCACAAGGGGCTTGGCTCGGACGATTCAGCATAGGCGGATGTTACCCGGTCAGCGCTAAAAAGCATGTGCTAAAAGTCATGGCGGCGGCATTACGAGCGGAAAAAACGGATCGCGAGGCAATTAAAAACCGCGCCAAAGCCCAGCAACACCGCGAGCGGCAGCAGCACCGCCTCCAGTCCGCTGCCAAAACTGATCAATTGATGGAGGGCGAGCATCGCCCAGCCGGAAGGCAGGCACAAGGCGATGTTCTGGCCGATCTTTGGGCCAATCTCCAAGGGCCACCAGCAGCCACCGAGCGCGGCCATGAGCAGGCTCGCCAGGACGCAGAGGCCGGTGATCCGGTCTTCCGCCGTGACGAGCGAGCCGATCAGCACGCCCAGCGAACCCGCCACCCAGGCATACACGAGTAAAGTCAGGGCCACCGCCGGCAGATTGGCGCCGAGATTCACATGCAACCCCAGCACGCCCACGGTCAGGAAGAAAGCGATTTGAATTATTCCCAGCAGCATGAGGCCGTAGATTTTGCCCAGGACGATTTGCAACCGGGAAAGCGGATGGCACGCCAGCCGTTTGAGCACGCCGTTCCGTCGCTCGGCCGCCAGCAGGTTGCCGCCGAAGATGAGCAGGTTCATCATGAGATACATCACGAGGTTGCCGGGCAGCGAGAAATTAAAGCCCGAGGGCACGGGCTGGCGGCCGGCAAAATACGCCTTCAGCGACACCGGATCCGGCACCCGCATCCGGGCGCGCAGCGCGGCTTCGTCCAGTTTGGCGGGCGAACCCTGGGTGCCAATCACTTCCAGGAGATGGCTGTTGATGGCCACCAGCGTGCGCAGCAAGCGCAATTCAATCAGCGCCCCGTCGGCCTCGGCGGAACCGCGCCGCTGGGAAAAATTAATTTTGGCGGGCTGACCTTGCAAAACCAGCGCCGTAAAATCCGCCGGAATCCGCAGTGCCTGAGTGGCGGATTGGGCATTCGTGGGATTCGCCACCGCCAAGCCTTGCGCGCCCAGTTCCTCGAGGAAGATCCGGCCCAGAAAGTTCGTGTCCAGATTCTCGATCGCCACGGTGGGGCGATGATTCGCGGGATCGCCCGGCCCGCGGGCGGCAAAGCCCATGAAATAAACAAACGCCATCGGCACCACAAATAGCCAGATGTAGGCGCTGCGGTTTTTGAGGAAAACCCGCAGGTCATTATGGCCGAGGGTGAACAGCTTATTCATGCCTGCCTCCCGGATTGGAAACGCCGCCGGAAGAGCCAGCTGGCGAGGGCGGTCAGCGCGCCGCTCACCAGCAGCAGTTTCAGGATCGGCAGCCGCCAGAGCGCCTCGCTGCCGCCGGTTTGCAACTGCCGGACGGCATTGGCGAACCAATAGCTCGGCAGGTGATAGGTGATGTTTTCCCGCAGAAACACCGGCAATTGTTCCGCCGGAAACGCGCAGCCGCCGGCCAGCCCCAGCGCCATGGCGGTGATGGTGGCCAGCACATTGGCCTGCCGTTCATCGGTCATCAGCGCGACCAGCACCGCCATCAGCGCCGCGCCAAAGCCGGCGTAGGCCAGGACCAGCCCCGCCAGCGCCAGCGGCTGCTGCCAGTGAATGTGGAAAATGAGCGCGCCGCCGCCCAGCATGATGGCCGCGCACAGCAGCAGGAGCACCACGGTGAAGACCATTTTCCCGGCCAGGAACGGCAGCACCCGCGAGTGCAGGGTTTGATACCGGGCAAAGGTGTGGAGGCGGAGTTCCTGCTGGAGATCGTTCATGCCGTTGGCGGCTTCAAAGAGCAGGAACATGCCCATCATGCCCGCCAGCAAATAGGCAAACATATTGAAGGCCGGCCCGCCGGAGGCGGGGTCCGTGGGCGCTTTGTTCCGGTCATAACCAATTAGCGGCGGATTGAGATATTTGCCGATCGCTTTCAGCTTGTTGCCGGTCTGTTCCACCAGTCGGGCGACTTGCGGCCCATCGCCCCGGCCATCCAGCAGCGCCCGCCATTCCGGGAAATCCGCCTGAAAATTCCGGGCCAGCGCGTTCAAGGCCGTCACCACCACGCCGCTCGCTTCCTCCAGCACGGCGGGATGAATGGATTGCGCCGGATTCTTGATGAGCTCCAGGCTGGCCGGTGCGTTGCCCAGCAGATAATCGCGCGTGAAATGGGCCGGAATCACCACCGCGCCGCTGAGGTGGCCCGCGCGAATTTCCCGTTCCGCCGCCGCCCGCTCCAGCACCACCGGGGCCAGATATTCGTTGGTGAACCCTTGTTGGATGGCGCCGCGCAAGACTTTCGTCAGCAGGCTTTGATCCTCGTCCACCAGCGCCACGTGAATCTGCCCGAGCTGATTTTTTTCCGCGCGCCCGCCGAAGGTCAGGCCCAGCATGCCCGTGATGCAGAGCGGGATGATCAGATAGACGATCCAGGGCAGGGGATTGCGCCCCGCCCGGCGGAGATCTTTGGCCAGCAGCGTCCCGATCATTCGCGCAGCTCCCTTCCGGTCAATTGCAGGAAAACATCATTCAGGCTGGGGCGCTTGAGCGTGACGTTCTCCACCCGCACTGGCAGCGCCAGCAATTCCTTAAGGCTTTCCGCCGGGTCGCGGACGCCCACGGCGGCCGCCACCAATTGCCGCTCCGTCTGCTTGATCACGCGGAAGCGCGTTTGAAAGCCGTCCCACGTTTCCGGCCGCGCCGCGCTAAAATCCGCTTCCAGCACAAACACCCGGTCGCCGCCCAGCCGCTCCTGTAACTCCGTCAACGTGCCCTCCGCCAGCAGGCGACCGTGATCAATGATCCCGATCCGCGAGCACAGCGTCTCCGCCTCCTCCAGATAATGCGTCGTATAAAGAATCGCCGTGCCCGTGGCGCGCAGGCCGCGGATGAATTCGAGGATGTTCAGCCGCGCCTGCGGATCAATGCCCACGGTCGGCTCATCCAGCAGCAGCAACTGCGGCCGATGCAGCAGCGCGCAGCCCAGATTAATGCGCCGCTTCATGCCGCCGGAATAAGTCTTCACCGCGTCATTGGCCCGCTCCGTCAGCATCAGGGCTTCCAGCAATTCCCGCGTGCGGGCGCGGGCCTCGGCGGGCCTCAAGCCCGCCATGCGCCCCCAGAATTCCAGGTTCTCCCGGCCGGTCAGCTCCAGGTAAATGGCCAACTCCTGCGGCACCACGCCCATGATCCGCTTGGCCTGCTGGGGATGCGTGCGAATGGAATGGCCGGCGATGAACACTTCCCCCCCATCCGGCTGGAGCAAGCCGGCAATCATCGAGATCGTGGTGGTTTTGCCCGCGCCATTGGGGCCGAGCAGGCCGTAGATTTCGCCGGCCGGCACGGTGAAGCTGACCGCCTCCACCGCCCGCACCGGGCCGAAGGATTTGTTGAGCCGCTCAATCTTAAGAAGTCCCATGGGCGGGAGGATAATGGGCCGGAAAAGCAAAGCAAGCGGTGTCGCCAGCGTAGAACGCCGGGGGGGGGTGCCTCTGGACACTGTCTTGGTAGGGCGGCGCGGCTGCGCCGCCGCAGGTGATTTGACCCGCAAACCCAAGCTGACCAGCCGGTCAGCCCGACCGATTCACGTTTTTACAAGGACAGGGTCAAGAGGCACCCGCACCAAACCGCACCAAACCGCACCAAACCGCACCAAACCGCACCAAAATTAGGATTTTTTGGCGACTTGGGAGCTTAGGGGTTCCAATTCAAATGAAGGACTTTTTACCACTCAGGCCACCCAGGCACCCGACCGGGTTGGGGTGGAAACCGTTTGCGACGTTCGTCTTCGCAGCCGGACGCCAGGCGCGAGGCCGAGGACCGCGCAGCGCGCGGTCCCGACCACCGGATAAGGCGGGCTCGGGGAACGGACGGCGCAGCGCGGCCGTCCCTACCACCTGATAAGGCGGGTTCGGGGAACGGACGGCGCAGCGCGGCCGTCCCTACCACCATAAACACGGCTCGCGGGGACGCTCGCCCCACCCCGGGCCGGACGGAAGCCGAGTCGGTTGCCCATCCCCGTAACCAGGGAACGAAAATCGAAAACCCATCAAAGATGACAACCGATGACTTCCAATGACTCATTTTCAAATCTCGGAAACCGGGCCAAGCGGGGTTTTGGCGGTGGTTGGCGTTTTTTGGCACCCTCTTTTTGGGCGGCGCGCGGGCGACTCTGGAGCCGGGCGGGTGTTTCGGTGGTTCGGTGCTTCGGTGGTTCGGTGGGCGGGGACTAAAACTTTACCACCACCCGGGCCAACTTTTGTAAGTGGTTGATAGAGCATCTAAAACTTTACCTTTCCTTTACCCTTTTTCACGATTC
>CAIMLG010000320.1 GCA_903842235.1 uncultured Verrucomicrobia subdivision 3 bacterium | reverse complement strand
CCGACCATCTGCACACGCCGTCAGGGTCGATAGGATAAACAGGGTAATTGTAAAAATACGTCCGCGCACCCCTTGGTATTTGTGATAACGTCGCGGCTGGATATGGGAGGAATGGAAGCGCGTTATAATCAAACCCCGCGTCGTCATATGCATTGGAGCCGACTGTTCTAATTATAGCCTCCGCGAAAACCAAATAAAAGGCGCCCAAACAATCTGTTTTGCCACTATTACCAGGTCTAAAAAACTGATCAACGGTTGCCGCAGCAGTTATTTGGGGGGGGACAATATCATTATAACCGCCAAAAGCCGCATAACGAAAACCACCCGAAGCACTGCAGACGTTGTCTTTCAACTGCTTATTCAAGATTTCGAGCAAGGGGGCGATGTTTACCGTTTTTCCTGGTGTAATGTCCTGCTGGGAAATCCCGACGAGCGCCTTGCAGTCATGTTTGTTACGCGTAATTGCAAACGCGAGGCCTTCGAGGGTTGAGCCTAGTTGGGCGGTTGCTGTCCCGGTAAAGTTCCCCGGGGTGCCGCCCCACGTGTCATGCGTCCAGGGGACCCCGGTAATTTTCTGCAGTCTAAGCGTCTTGGCAACATGGCCCCCGCCGGTTGATGTGGCGTATTTAGTCGTCGCCCAGACGATCAAGTCGAGATAAAACGGGTCATTGTCGCTTAATAGAACCAATAAAATGGCCGTTGCTGTCCAGATTTCCAAGACTGCCGATTGATATGTCTTCAGGAGGAACCGGGGTCCCAACGGTGTCAGAATCGTCGGCGTAGGCCCTTGCGCTCGCTGTAATTAACCACCAGTGCTGTTCTGTCGATCCGACTGGACCGCCGGTGGCCAGAGAGAAGCCCTGCTCAAGACGCTTGGTCCGGGTTGCTCCGTTTTCGGTGTATTGCTCATCCTCTGTGTCATATTGGACAGAATCCGAGCCGGTGTGGCTGTACTGTTGGTCCCAAACGTAGATAGGGGAGTCCATGATGACAGGGGCGCCGTTGTGGGTGTAAGTGGCCGGGCCGTCGGGTACGAGGTAAGGGAACGCGCTGGCCGGCCAGGTGATTTCACGGACGTAGCCCTGCTCACCCCACGGATCGGCCTTTGAGGAGCCTCCTTGGCCGTCGTCCCAGTGGGTGTTCCACTGGATGGAGCCGTCGAGATTGTTTACAACATGGTAGGACGACATGAATATCCCTTGCGGCGGGTCGATGATGCGCTCAACGCCGCTGGATCCGCAAATAGCGCAAAGGGCTCCGCCCTGTATCCCGATGGGGGTGATGGTCGCGGTCAATTCGCCGAACTCGTCGTAGGCGACTGGGGCGCCGTTGATTTGCACCACGGCATTTGGATCGTCTATAGCGCAGTGCGCGGTGGTGTCCCCGGGCAAAACGGCCGAAAGGGAAAGATTCAAACTGCTGGGCTGGACATCGACGCTTGAACTTGTGGAGTTACCGGCGGCGTCGGTGGCGGTGACGCACACATTGGTGACTCCAGCCAAAGAGATGTCGCGCGCCCAGAACCGGCCGTCCCGCCCGACGAGGGCGACGGAATAGTCGGAGTATCCACCGCTGTTCTGGCATTCAATCTCCACGGTTGCTGTCGGATCGCCAACCGTGCCGTAGCAGTCGAAAGTCGTTCCGCAGATGGCAATTCCCGCCTGCGGCCAGTCAATGCTCGGCGACGGCAAGGTCTTGTTTGCATAATCAACCACGACATTGAAATTTGTCGAGAACGAATTTCCGGCCAGATCGGTGGCGTGAAGCGTGATTGTGTTGGCGGTCGGGGTGGTTCCATCGGCCAACGGCACGTCGTACGCCTGAAAATG
>CAIMLG010000319.1 GCA_903842235.1 uncultured Verrucomicrobia subdivision 3 bacterium | reverse complement strand
CCGGTATGTCAGGATGTATGGCATGGGGCGTGGCACGACTAATGGCTATGCCTTGATTGAAATCCAAGTTTACCCGGCGCTGGCTCCTGAGCCGATTGCCGCGCCCGGCAATTTGACCGCCACCGCTCTTTCTGGCAGCCAGATTTATCTGGCTTGGACCGATAACGCGACCAACGAGACCGGGTTTGTGATTTACCGGAAATCCGGCTCCAGCGGCCTTTACTGTCTGCTGGCTACCGCCGGCCCTGGGGTGACAAACTATCTTGATTCCGTTTCGGACACCGCCACCTACTATTATCAGGTGCGGGCCACGAATGCGAATTACGTTTCGGACTATAGCGCGGTGGCCAATGCCAGCACGGCGAGCCTGCAGGCGGGGATGGCGATTGGCAATGTGGGAGCCGCTGGCATCAGTAGTCAAAGTCTGGACGTTCTGACTATCCAGGGGGCCGGCGCTGATATTGGCGGGACCCAGGACGCGTGCCAATTTGTCTGGCAGCCGGTCAGCGGGGACTGTGATATTCGTGCTTTGGTGACTTCGCTCAGCAATACCGATCAGCTGGCCAAAGCCGGGGTCATGATCCGCGAAACACTTTCCCCCGACGCCCGGATGGCCGCCACGTTGATCACGCCCGCTAGCACCACCGGCGGACTGTTTGAATATCGGACCAATTCAGCCATGAACAGCAGTCAGACCAATCTGTCTGGTATTATTGCGCCATACTGGGTGCGCCTGACCCGTTCCGGCAATCTGTTGACCAGTTATGTCTCCGCCAATGGCACCAACTGGACCCCACTTGGCCTGCCCCAGACCCTCGCCATGAACACCGTTGTCTATGTCGGGCTGGCGGTTTCCAGCCATGTTTCCAGCACCCTCTGCACGGCGACGTTCAGTAAATTTTCCATTGTTTCCCTGCCCGCTCCCTGGCTGACGGCTGATATCGGCAATCCCGCCATCACCGGCGGCGCCTCCGATTCGTTTGGAACCTTTCAGCTTAACGGTTCGGGGGCGGATATTTGGGGCACCGCCGACGCGTTCCAGTTCGTTTACCAGCCCACCAGCGGCGACTGTGATCTTCAGGCGCGAGTGCTGTTAATAGACAACACCGATCCTTCATCCAAGGGCGGAGTGATGATTCGGGAGAAACTATCGGCCAACTCCGCCACGGTTCAGGTGATGCAGCATTACAGTGGTCTGACGGCCATGCAGTATCGAACGGCTACTGGCGGCACGACCGTCTCCATGCCAAGCGGAACGAACAGCCTGCCGCACTGGGTGCGCTTGACCCGCGTGGGAAACGTCTTTACCGGCTACGATTCGACCGATGGGATCAATTGGGACTTGGTGGGAACCCAAACGGTCGCGATGGCGTCCAATGTGTATGTTGGTCTGGCTGTAACCAGCCACAATAACACGAATCGGGCCTCCGACACGCTCGATAATGTTTCGGGGGATGGTTTTGTCTTTAACACGCCCATTCAACTGGGCGGTGTGGCCATGCTACCTGGCGGATTTAGCTTTGCCGTTCCTGGAAATACCGGGAATACCCCTAGTTTTGTGGAGGTGGCCACGAATCTGGTTAATCCCGTTTGGATTCCGCTGCTGACCAACAACTCCCTCAATTCCTTCAACTTTACCGACCCAAGCTGGACCAATGGCCCCACCCGCTTCTATCGCATCCGGTATCCATGAGGTTTCACTGGTTTACATAAAAGTGTCTATGCTCAATCTATTTATGAAAAAAAGCGGAAGCGCTAGCATTGCCTTATGGATCGGATTATTTGGCTCAAGTGCGGGGACCATCCCCCTCTTCAGCGACCCGGCCGATTATGCCATCAATTTAACGAATGGTATCAGCGGGCAAACCACCACCACATTGCGCACGGGCGCAAATGTTAATACCCCAAGCGGTGGTCGTAACGCCGTTTTTATTTTCCAATTGCCAGCCCTCGGAACGAATGTCTCACTGGCTGACGCCCAGTTAAGTTTCTACGTGACGGGGAGCCATGGTGCCAACTTCAATATTGATCTCTGGGGCATCGGATTTGCCACTAACACCAATGCCATCACGAAATATTTGGCCGCCGATACGGATTCGGATTCGTCGGACGTAAAACTTCAGGATAATATTCTGACGCCCGCTTCCGCCACGAACACGACTTACACCACCACCGGAACCAATTTGGTCAGCTATTTGCGAAGCTTTTATTCCGCCCATCCTGACTACAGCGGCAGCGGCAGTTATGTTTTTCTCCGGCTCAACCCGGATGGCAATCCAGGCTCCGGGAATGCGGGATTCGATATTGGTTCGGGCAATAATCCTACCAGCCTGCCGGGGTTGACGCTCTACACCGTTTCCAACCCCGTTTCCACGAACCGGCCAACGCGGCCGAACTTTCTGATCATGATCACCGACGATCAGCGGTGGGACGCCCTGAGTTTGGTTCAAGCGGAACTGCAGGCCAGCAATCGCGTGGCGCGCTTTCCTTGGTTTCAGACGCCCAACTTGGACCGGTTGGCGGGTCAGGGCGCGCGCTTTCGGAATGCCTTTGACACGCTGGCGCTCTGTTCGTGCAGCCGCGCGGCGCTTTTGAGCGGCGTGTATAATCATTTGAACGGGGTGATTAACAACTCCACGCCCTTTCCGAGCAATACCGTCACCTGTGCCACCGTGCTGCGCGACGCGGGCTATTACACCGGCTATATCGGCAAATGGCACATGGGCAGTCAGGTCAACCGCCCCGGCTTCGATTATTCCGCCAGTTTCATCGGGCAGGGGGTCTATAATAATTGTGTTTTCGTGCTTAATGGCACTCAGCAGGTGAAGGCGACGAACTGGGTGGACGATGCCACGACGGCCTACGCCACCAATTTTATCTATAACAATCAGGATCGTTCCTTCCTGCTGTTTGTTGGCTTCAAGTCGCCCCATGACCCGCGCACGCCGGCTACCCGCAATCAAAACCTCTATGCCACCAACCTTCCGAACGGCTCCCCCAATCAGAATGTGTTGTCCCCGTATCAGACCAGCGCCCTGAGCCTGACGACGAATCAAATACAGAACTATTTTCAATGTATTCAGGGGGTGGATCAAAACGTAGGCAGCATCTTGCAAGCGTTGGATGATACCGGCCTGGCCAGCAACACGGTGGTGATTTACCTCAGTGACAACGGGTTTTATCTTAATGATCACGCGCAATACGACAAGCGCACCGCCTACGACGAGAGTTTGCGGGTGCCTTTCCTGCTGCGTTATCCGAAGTTGGTGGCGCCCGGAACCGTGCTCGACCAGATGTTGCTGAATATTGACCTGGCACCAACGATTATTGATCTGGCCGGGCTTGCCATTCCCTCAATAATGCAGGGCCGCAGCACCAAACCATTATTGCAGGGGCAGTCCGTTGCCTGGCGCGACGCCTTCTGCTACGAATATTTTTTCGAGAATGGCTACTTTGGGCCGACCGAATTGGCGTTCCGAACCTTGACCAACAAGTTGGTGGTGTATCCGGGCCATGACGCCTGGTTGGAACTGTTTGACCTGATGGCCGATCCTTACGAAACCAACAACTTGGCTCGCGATCCGGCGCAAGCCGGCGTGCTGGCAGATCTGACGAGCCGGTTCAATGTGTGTTTGGATACCATGGGGCTCATGCTGCGAACCTCGGCCATCCAATTCAGTCCGGGCAATCCGGGAACCTTCACCTGGCTCAGTCATGGGGGCATCGGGCCACGCTACCAGTTCGAATCGACGACGAATTTTATTAACTGGACGCCGGTGCAGCAGTTCAAAATGGACCCCACCAATTATATCAATCCGGTCACCAGTGCCATTGATTCCAATTTTTCCGCTAGCATGCTTGACGCGGACGCGAACGGCTCCCATGCCTTTTACCGCGTGAAAATGATCGGGGATAATTAAGCTTTGCGCTCGCCGCCTCGGCAACCCGGTGAGGGTTGTGGCGCGGTTGGTGACGGCCCGCTTGGCCGCAGAGTGTCGCCCCTGAACGGGTGGCTTTTCGCTGGCGCTGGGAATCAAAATGGCAGCAGGAATTTTTATGGCTGCCGTCCAAAATCACCTGTTTAGGGGATGTTTCGCCCACTTCGATTCCAATATGGTGGACGCGATCCTGTAACCCCATAAATCAAACCCCATGTCTAAAACCTCAATCTTGAAGCGAAGCGTCCTGCTGGGCGTCGCCCCGCTCATTTTATTCTTGGCCCGCCCGGACAAAGTGGCGGCGGCCGCGTTCACCAAGGCGGACAACACCACCGCCTTGAATCTCGCGGCGAGTTGGACGAATAATGCCGTGCCGGGGAGCGCGGACACGGCGGTGTTTGACGGGACGTTCAGCGTCGCGAACAACAACGCCAACCTGGGTGGCCCCCTGACCTGGGTGGGCATTCTGGTGAGCAACAATCTGCCAAGCGCCTTCACCATCAATGCGACTGGCACCAACGCCCTGACGGTGATGGCAGGGGGGCTCAACCTGACCAACGCCAATCAGGATTTGACGATCAACGCGCCGTATGTGGTGGGAGCGAACCAATTTTGGGATTTCACCGGCGGACGGACGTTGACCTTCAATGGCCCGGTGCAGGCGTCGGCAGGGTCTCCCGGCAACGGCAATGCCACGCGCGGGCTTGGCGGGGTCAATGGGGCTGGGGCAGTCACGCTCAATTTCCGGAACAATGTGACCAACACGAGTTCAGAGATGGGGCCGTTCCAGAATTACGATTACGTCATCAATGTGGATCCGGTGGCCAACGGCGGCAGTTCGTTTGTGGACAAGAAGAAATTGTCGCTGGGCAAGTTTAACAATAATAACGTGACGATGAATATTTTGTCGGGCACCAACTACATCACGCCGAATGATTACATCGTGATCGGTGATGGCAATACCACGGTGCCAGCCGGCATCAACGCTGGTCCGGGCAATGGCACGTTGAACATCTTGGGCGGGGTGACCACGATCACCAATAGTGTTCAGCCGATTGTCATCGGCGTGGTGGGAAAGGGGACGATCAATGTCAATAATGCCTCGCTGATTCTAGGCAGTCTGGGGCAGCAAATTCGGTTTGGGGGCAACAACACGGCGAGCCAGCCGACGATTGCGCCGGTGGGCATCTTGAACATCACCAACCACGCCACGGTGGAAATTATCCCGTCGTCCGGCAACTCGGTGGTGCTGGGCTATACGCCAACCGGAACCGGCATCATCAATCTTTACAGCAACAGCACGCTGATTTGTGCCCGGCAAATGTATGCCAGAGGAGCAGGCTACTTCAATTTTTATGGCGGCACGATAAAGGTGCCGGCGCAGTCAACCTTGAGTGGTGGTGTCCTGCTTCAGAACAGCGTGAAAGCCTTTATTAGTGCTGGCGGGGCAACCATTGATGACGGGGGAACAAATCTGCTTATCAATACCACCTTGCAGCATGACAGTTCGGTAGGCACTGATGGCGGCTTTGTAAAACTAGGGGCCGGCATCATCACATTCAATTTTGATCCCACGGCTTATACGGTCTATAACGGCAGCACCGTCATCAGTAATGGAACCTTGCAAATTCCGGCGCTCGGGCTGGATTGGGGTGACTTTACGGTGAAGAGCAGCGCTACGTTGGCGGTAAAGCCTCTGGGTTCATATGGTAATCCGGCGGTTTTAACATCGCTGACATTAAATAGCGGATCGTCATTAAACTTTGACGAGGCTTTGACCAATGCCGCCCCCGGAGTCGGCGCTCCGCTGCTTTACGCTAAAAACAGCATAACCACTGCCGGAACGGTGACCATCAACGTCACTAACGCAACTTTCAATGCGCCGGGGCAATACGCCTTGATGAACTACGGATACTTTGGGGGCGACTTGGCGGGGGCAGGGTTTGGGGCTTTCCAATTGGGGAATATTTCAGTTCCGCTGGGCTATTCGTTGAGCCTTTCGAATAATGTGGGCAACGGAACCATTGATTTGGTGGTGAGCCAGATTTCCAGTGTGACGTGGGATGGCACCACCGATAATGTTTGGGATATCAACACCACTCCCAATTGGAAGGCCGGCCAGAATTACACGGATGGCCTCCTGGCCGTCTTTGATGATACGCTTACGGGGGTGCAAAACACCAACCTCGTTCTGAATGTCAGTGTCAATCCCAATGGTATGCTGTTTAACAATAACGCGTATGCCTACGGCCTTAGTGGCAGTGGCGGTATTTCCGGGACCAATATAATAACGATTCAAGGTGGCGGCAAATTAACGCTAGCCAACACCAACCCGGTGACGGGCACGGTCTATGTGACATCCGGCACGCTGCAGTTGGGCGATGGCCTCAGCAAGAACGGCACCGTGGCGGGATCGATTGTCAACAATGGCGCGCTGGTGGTGGCCAATCCCAATGACCAAACCTTCACCAGTAGCATCACTGGCGCGGGAACCTTCACAAAAAATAATAATAGCGCCCTCATTCTGGCGGCCACCAATAACTTTGCCAGCTCGACGATCACGGTGAATGCGGGCGTTCTCAGTAATTCCGTCGCCGGCGGGCTGGCGCTGGCGGCTTTGAATCTGGGCGGCACCCTGAATAGCCGCGATCAGGTTCTGTTTACTGCCGTTTCAACCAATCCAATCAACTTGCTGGCCAGCGCCAGCATCAACACTCCCGCCGTGGTTTTTCAGCCCAACGCGCCGGCCCGGCTCGATTGCAACCTGGGAACCAATTTGACTCTGACGATTTCAAATCAGATCACCGCGCTGGAGCCGACGCTGCCCAATAACATCCTCAGTTGGTTTGGCCGCGGCAGCACGCTGAATACGTATGGCGGAATGACGGTGGGCGACGTGCTTTATGTCAATGGCCTGACGTGGAACGCCAATCTGGGCACCAATATTGCCATCATCGCTAAGATGAGCCTCGGCCGATTTAGCAATGCCCCGGCGATTCTTAACTTTAATTCCGGCACGATGAACCTCGGCGGGGCCGCCTTCTTCATGAGCGTCGGAGATTCCGATAATAATCCCCCGCCCACTGCCACCGGCACCTACGGTGCGATCAATGTCAATGGCGGGGTGGTAAACATTTCAGCCGCCACCCGCTATCTGATTGGTGCCGGCGGTTTGGGCCTCCTGAATGTGCCGGCGGGGCAGGTGAATTTTGCCGGAAATGGCTCATCGATTATGCTCGGGGGGGATACTACCTATGCGCATCATGGCGCCACGGGCATCCTGACCGTGAGCGGCACCGGTGCGGTCACCGTCAGCAATGGCAGCGGTGGCTTACGGCTCGGCTCGTCGGCCGCCGGCGCGACTAATATTACCGGCATCCTTAATTTATTTGGTGGCACGTTCACGACGTGGCCGGGCATCCGGTATGGCGGAACCAACACGGCGGATTCTTCCGGGTATGTGAAATTTAGTGGTGGCACGCTCAAGGCCGGCACCAATCAGGCCGGCTTCCTGCAAGGTCTGACGGCGGCTACGATCAGCACCAATGGTGCCATTATTGACGACAGCGGCTATGCCATTACGATCGGCCAGAGCTTGCTCACGGATGCTAATCTGAGCGGCGTTGATGGCGGGTTGGTCAAGCGGGGAGCCGGCACGCTGATCCTGACCAACTTGAGCACCTACACCGGAAATACCGTGGTCAGTAACGGAACTTTGCAGGTGAATGGCGGGCTGGCCGCCAGCCCGGTTACCGTGGTCAGTGGCGCCACTCTCAGCGGCGTTGGCACGCTGGGATCGGCCGTTACCATCAAGGCCGGCGGGTCGCTTGTGCCCGGCACCAATGGTCCGGGGATCCTCTCGTTTAACAGTAACCTCACACTGAATGGTTCCCTGACGATTGCCGTCAATAAGAGTTTGGCGCTCTCCAACAGCACGGTGGTTGTCGCCGGTGTGATCACCAACGGCGGTGTGGGCGTAATCACGATCACCAACCTGGGGCCCGACTTGGTGGCCGGAGACACTTTCAAGCTGTTCAACCAGCCGGTTCTGAATGGCGGGGCCTTGAGCATTGTCTCCACCAATGGGGCCACTTGGGTGAACCATCTGGCCGTGGATGGTTCGATTCAAATGTCAGCCGCGACGGTCATCAACCCGCTGCCGGGCACGATCCAGGTTAGCGTTTCGGTGCATACCTTGTCCCTGTCCTGGCCGACCAATCTGGGCTGGATTCTGGAAGCGCAAACCAATCAGCCTCCGGCGGGCCTGGGGACGAATTGGGTGCCGGTATTGGGTTCCGAGAGCATGACCAATTACAGCATCAGTGCGGATCCGGCCAACGGATCGGTGTTTTACCGGTTGGTTCATCCGTAATTTATTAGCCCATTCAAGCCTACATCGTCGGGCAGAGGTTTCTGGCCGACGACAACATAAAAAAAATATGAATCTATCGGTTAAGCGGTCGGGAAAGTCTGGTTTCACGTTAATTGAACTGCTGGTGGTCATCGCCATTATCGCGATTTTGGCCGCGATGCTGCTGCCTGCCCTGGCCAAAGCCAAGCAGAAGGCGTGGTCAGTTCAATGTATGGGGAACAACCGGCAATTATCCTTGGCGTGGTCAATGTATGCCGATGACAATGGTGATACAGTTCCGAGCACCATATACCCGAACGACTCAGTCGATGGGCGGCCCGGATGGTTTGCTGGACCGCAAACGTATCAGACCAGCCCGAATGATTCCATTAACTGGGACGAAAACAGCACAGTGAGGGTCAATCTGTTTTGGAATTATGCGAAGAATCCCGCGATTTACCGCTGCCCCGCAGATTCGCGCACATGCACCGTCCAGGTCGGCGTAAATAAAGTGACGTATCCGGTGACGCGGAGCATTTCCATGAATCAGGCTTTTGCGGCTTACTCCGCGTGGATTAACAAGAATGGCGGCCATTATAAATTATTTAAAAAGAAAGGTGCTGTCCGGTTGCCGTCGCAGACCTTTGTCTTTGCCGAAGAAGACCCCCTGAGCATCAACGATGGTGCGTTTGCGGTGTGGTGTGACTCGGCATTTACTGGCAATGAAATGATCGTGGACTATCCAGCGGTTTATCACGGCGGGCATTCTACCGCCTTTGCGTTTGCCGATGGCCATGCGGAAATCCACAAATGGCTTGGCTCGACCATCGTGCATTGTCCCAAAGGCCTGCCAAGTGGAGGGGCAAATAAAAGCGCCGGCGATTCCGCGCAGGATGTCAACTGGCTGACCCAAAACACATCGACGCAGTAATCGCCTTGTTCTTGATCGCGCCCATTAAGCAATGGCCTTATTGCCGTTGGTTAGCCCCCGGGTGCCAAGGAACTGCCATGGTCCCAAGGCAAACATGGCGGTAACGTCCTTTCCATTAAAGGCTATGAAGCACAGTAACAATATAAACAGATGTCAATCCGGGCCACCGTTGGTAAAGCTTTGGTGGTGCTTTTGCCGCCGCATGATAATTTTCCCGACTGTCCTGATGCTCCTGACCGGGGGGGCGGCGCTGGCCGCGAAGAACCCTCTGAACAACATTGCCGCCGACAGTTATGACCAGAAGGCTGGTGGACTCGCGGTTGAGCCCTGCCAAGAAGGAGGAAAGAATCTCTGCGCCATTCATGCGGGCGATTATGTGGTTTACCAGGGGTATGATTTCGACAGCGGGGTGGCCGGATTTCAGGCCCGCATCGCGAGCCCCCAGAGCGGGATAATCGAAATTCGCCTCGACCGTCCCACGGGTGCATTG
>CAIMLG010000318.1 GCA_903842235.1 uncultured Verrucomicrobia subdivision 3 bacterium | reverse complement strand
TGGATATAACCGGGGGGTATAACGGGGATTTATATGCGTATCTGGTGGCGCCAAACGGGACGATGGTGCTGCTGCTGAACCAGCCGGGGGTGGCGGTCAATGGGTTTGGGGCGAGCGGGGCGGGGATGAACCTCATGCTGACGGATGCGACGGGGGGGAATGGGGCGATCCAGAGCGTGACGAGCGGGGGGATCCTGAGCGGCAACTACAACGCGGCGGGGACGCTGGCGAATTTTAACAACAGCGGGCCGGGGGGGGTGAGCGTGGCGAACGGGACTTGGACGCTGTTCTTTGCGGACCTGGGGGCGGGCGGGGGGACGGGGCCGAGCGTGCTGAACGGCTGGAGCTTGGAACTGACGGTGGTGCCGGAGCCGGTGACGCTGGCGCTGGGGGCTTTTGCGCTGATGCTCGTGTCGGTGGCGGGTTTGAAATGGCTCCGGCGGACGTCGGGCGCGAGCCAACCCTGATCCGGAGTCGCAAAACGAAATGAAGGGCCTGATGCTGTTGGCAATTTTAAACATATGAAATCCATCAGTTGCCGTGGATGGCTCTTTTCCTTTTTGATGTTTGCCGTGTTGCGCTTTGCCGTGGCTACCGAGGCGTATGACATTGTGGTCTATGGTGGGACGAGTGGCGGCGTCAGCGCGGCGGTGCAGGCGGCGCGCATGGGGAAATCCGTGGTTTTGATTGAGCCGGGCCAGCATCTGGGCGGATTGACGGCCAGCGGACTTGGTTTTGTGGACGTCGGAAACGTCAGCACGATTGGCGGTTTGGCGCGCGAATATTTTCATCGCGTCTGGAAATTTTATCAGGCCGACGCGGCTTGGAAAATGGAAGGACGACGGTCGTTACCGGGACAGCATAAGCCTTTGCCTCCGGGCGAGCAGACGCTCTGGCTGGTCGAACCATCGGTGGGTGAACGTCTGTTCGATGAAATGATTACCGAGGCCAAAGTGACCGTGGTGCGGGGCGAACGGCTGAATCGTCAAACGGGCGTGCGTAAGGACGGCGAAAAAATCGTCAGCTTGGAAATGGAATCGGGGCGCATCATCACCGGCAAGGTGTTTATTGATACAACTTATGAGGGCGATCTCATGGCTGCTGCCGGCGTTTCGTATTTCATTGGGCGCGAGCCAAACAGCCGGTATCACGAGACCCTCAATGGCCTTCATATTGTTCCGCCGAGCGGGGAAATGCCGCGCCAGGTGGATCCTTATGTTGAGCCAGGGAATCCCGCCAGCGGTTTGCTGCCGCGCGTCAACCGGCTGGCGGCGGAAAAACCGGGGGCGGAGGATCAGCGCGTGCAGGCATATTGCTATCGGATGTGTTTGACGGATGTGGTCACGAATCGCGTGCCGGTCCCGAAACCCGCCGGCTATGACGAGGGACAATATGAAATCGTGTTCCGGGCGCTGGAAGCGGGCCTGGCCAAAGAGCGTTTTTTCAAGCTATCCAGGATGCCAAACCGAAAGACCGACTCGAACAATCACGGCCCGGTCTCCACGGATTTGATCGGCAGCAGCTCGGATTATGCCGGGGCGGACTACGCCACGCGCGAACGGTTGGCCCGCGAACATGAGCTTTGGCAGCGCGGCTTGATTTGGACTTTGCAGCATCATCCGCGCGTGCCCCCCGCCGTCCGTGATTACTACGCGCCGTGGGGTTTGGCGAAGGATGAGTTTACGGACAATGGCAACTGGCCGTGGCAGCTTTATGTGCGCGAGGCGCGGCGGATGGTGGGCGATTATGTCATCACGGAAAATACCGCCCGTGGCCGGGATGCCGGAACCAATCCCATCGGCCTCGGCTCTTACCACATGGATTCGCACCACACGCAATATATTGTTGCGGCAGACGGCATGCTGGCCACCGAAGGCGGGTTTTTTGAGAAAGTTCCCCAGCCATTTCCCATCAATTATCAGTCGATTGTTCCCAAGCGCGGGGAATGTTCCAACTTGCTGGTGCCGGTTTGCCTGTCGGCCAGTCATGTGGCTTATGGCTCGGTGCGCATGGAGCCGGTGTTCATGGTCCTCGGCCAATCGGCGGCGACGGCGGCGGCAATTGCCCTGGATCAAAATGTTCCCGTTCAGTCCGTGCCGGCCGGAATTTTACAGCCGCGTTTGAAAGCCGATGGTCAAATCACAAAATGGCCGTAACCCGGCGCCGTCATCAGTTGTAGGCCAATTAAATATTTTGATCGACCTGGACTGGAAAAAACTAGCAACCCACGATTATGAATCTAGCAACCCTCGCTTGCTTACTAAGCAGTCGGGTCAGGCAGTATATGAAATTCGTTGTGACTAGGCTGTCAAAACTCTTTTGGAATGCCCCCTGCCTATTACCTATATGAAATTGAAATTGTTTCCGGGTGTGATATTTATGTTTTGGATTTGCCAGCTCTGGGGCGGGTCCTTGCCGGTCTGCCAACTGTCGGCGGATTGGCGGTTGCAAGCCGCCTCCAAAATCACGGAACCGGGCGAAACGGTTTCCCAGGTCGCCTTTCAGGCCGGCAACTGGTATCCCGCCACGGTGCCGGGCACCGTGCTGACGACTTTGGTGAACAACCAGGTTTATCCCGAGCCGCTGTATGGCGAAAACAACCGGCCGGATAAAATCCCCGACCGCCTGTGCCGGGAATCCTGGTGGTATCGCACCACCTTCCAGGTGCCGCCGGCCTACGCCGGCAAAAAAATCTGGCTCAATTTCGACGGCATCAATTACGCGGCGGAAATCTGGGTCAACGGCCAAAAAATCGGCAGCATGCGCGGCGCCTTTGCGCGCGGGGGTTTTGATATTTCCACCGCGGTGACACCCGGTCAGCCAGCCGCGCTGGCGGTGCTTATTACGCCGCAACCGCATCCCGGCGAACCGCACGAACACACCATCGCCAACGGCTTGGGCAAAAATGGCGGCATCACCGCAGCGGACGGCCCGACTTTTCTTTGCACCCTCGGCTGGGACTGGATCCCCGCCATCCGCGACCGCGACAGCGGCCTCTGGCAGAAAGTTTTTCTCTCCGCCACCGGTCCGGTGGTCATCAAGGATCCGCTGGTGACCAGCGACCTGCCGCTGCCGAAACTCGACACGGCGGATGTGACCGTTCAGGCGACGGTTGAAAATGTCACCGACCAGCCGCAAAAAGGTTTGCTCAAGGGCACCATCGGCGAGGTGGCGTTTGAAAAGCCGGTCGAACTGGCGGCGCACACCTCGCAGCTGGTTTCCTTCGACCAGACCAACACGCTGCAGTTGCATTTCAAAAATCCGCGCCTGTGGTGGCCGAACGGCTATGGCCCGCAACATTTATACGCGCTCCACTTGACCTTTGAAAATGCCGGAGACATTTCCGACCAGCAAGCCGTCACGTTTGGCATCCGCAAAATAACCTATTCCGTTCCGTCCTCCCCCAATCTGACGGTTTCCGTCAATGGTGTCCCCATTTTTTGCAAAGGCGGCAATTGGGGCATGGACGAGGCGTTGAAACGGATTCCACGGGAACGGTTGGAGGCGGAAATCCGGATGCACCAGATCGCCAACTATAATTTAATCCGCAACTGGGTCGGCCAGAGCACCAGCGAGGATTTTTACGAGTTGTGCGACCAATACGGCATCCTGCTTTGGGATGAATTTTTCCAGCCCAACCCCAGCGACGGCCCCAATCCCGACGACCTCGACACCTACATGGCCAATGTGCGCGAAAAAATTCTGCGCTACCGGAACCATCCCGCCATCGCCGTCTGGTGCGCGCGAAACGAGGGCTATCCGCCCAAGTCGATTGATCAAGCCTTGCAGAAACTGATGGCCGAGCTCGAACCGCAACGGCTTTACCAGGCCAGTTCCACGGACGGCCGCGGCGTCATTTCGCACGGCCCGTATTGCTGGCGGACGCCGCAGGATTATTACAAGTTCGGCACCAATGAAATTTTCAAGACCGAAATCGGCAGCGTTTCGATTCCGACGCTGGAGTCCATTCACGGCATGATGCCGGCCAAGGATTGGGAGGTGATCAATGACGACTGGGCGGAGCATGATCTGGCCAAAGGCGCCCAAAAGGGCGATCAGTATCCCAAAATCATCGCCCGGCGCTACGGCCCGCTGGCAAACCTGGCGGACTTCGCCCGCAAAGGTCAGCTCGCCAACTACGAGTCGTATCGCGCGATGTATGAGGGCCGCAACGCGAAGCTGTTCCAGCCCTGCACCGGCATCATTACCTGGATGAGCAATCCCGCGCAGCCGAGCTTTGTCTGGCAGCTTTACCATTATGACCTGGAACCCAACTCATCCTTGTTCGCGGTCAAAAAAGCCTGCGAGCCGTTGCATATTCAACTGAACGAAGCCAACGGGAACGTGGAGGTTATCAACAATCTGCCGGCGCCGCTGCCAAAAGCCCAAGCCGTTTTGACCATTTACAACCTCTATGGTGCCAAGGTGTATCAACACAAATTCTTCGTCAATGCCGCCGCCTCCGCCCGAACCAGCCTGGGAGCGGTGGCCTGGCCCACCAATCTTTCGTCGGTTCATTTTGCGAAGCTCGAACTGCATGACGCCGGCGGCAAACTGGTATCCGAGAATTTTTACTGGCGTGCCTTGCCGGCCCATTCCACCGATTTAACCGCCTTGGACTCGCTGCCGGCGGTGACGCTGGACGCAAAAATATCCCGCCATGATGCGGCGGAAAAATGTCTCCTGACCGTGACCCTGCACAATGCCGGTTCGCAGGTGGCCTTGATGGCGCATCTGCAACTGCGCCGCCAAGCCTCGGGCGAGCGCGTGCTGCCGGTCTATTACTCCGACAACTATGTTTCGTTCACGCCCGGGGAAACCCGGACCATCACCATCGAAGCCGCCCTAGTCGATTTGCAAGGTCAGACCCCGCTGGTCGTGCTGGACGGGTGGAACGTCTCGATCAAACCTTCTGGCACGGCGAGCGCCGCGATGGCTCCGAACCTGGAAGCGCAGCCCGGCCACTGGCCCACCACCGGCCTGCCCTTTGCACCGAACAATCCCAATCCATAATTATGAAACAGCCATTAATTGGCAATGTATCTCCCATGAGGCAGTCTATCGAGAAACGTAAACGGTTCTATTGCCGCAGCGTGATTTTGTTGCCGGCCATCGGATTATTTCTGGCCGGGGGGGGCGGCGCTGGCGGCGAAAAATCCCCTGAATACCATTGCGGCGGAAAGTTATGACCAGAAGGGTGGCGGCCTCAAGACCGAGCCGTGCCAGGAAGGCGGCACCAACCTCTGCGCCATTCATGCGGGCGATTATGTGGTTTACCAGGGGTATGATTTCGACAGCGGGGTGGCCGGATTTCAGGCCCGCATCGCGAGCCCCCAGAGCGGGATAATCGAAATTCGCCTCGACCGTCCCACGGGTGCATTG
>CAIMLG010000317.1 GCA_903842235.1 uncultured Verrucomicrobia subdivision 3 bacterium | reverse complement strand
TCGAAGTCTCCGAAGCCGAAGTGGCGGCGCTCAAGGAACAGGCGGCGCTGTCAAACCCCGACACGCTCACGCGATTTCTGGAAGTGTTTGCCGACGCCGAACTTCGTCTGCGCGATGCCGCGTCTAAAAAAATTCTGCTCGAAGTTTCCCTGCTCCGCGCCATTGAAGCTCGCAACGCCCTGCCACTGGACGCCGTGCTGAAGCAGTTGAACCAGTTGCGCAGCCAGCCGAGTGGTGCAAGCGGACTGCTGGCCGTGGCTGCCGCGCCAGCTCGAACCGCGCCGACCCCGGCCCCAGTTGCCGCCGCCGCGCCGCCCACTCCCCCAGCCGCCCCCAAAGCGCAAGCCCATTCCGCCCCCGTCCCGACTCCAATTACCCCAACAGCTCCCATCGCTGCTGTCGCCAGTGATCTGGCCGGACTGTGGCACCAGCTCATTGATGCCGTGGGCCGGGTTAGCCCGTTCACGCGCGGCTACCTCATTGACGCCCATCCGGTGGCGTTCGAGAAAAATGTTTTAACCATCGGCTTTGACCCGGAATTTGCCGACCACCTCAGCCTGGTGGACAACGCCCGCAACCACACGCTGTTGACCACCAAGCTCGCCGAGCTGGGCCATGCGAATGCGATGATTAAATTCATCAAGGCTGAAGCGCCTGCCAGTTGGGAACGCAAAGCGACCGCCTTGCCCCTGACGCCCGCGCCAAAGACGACAAAACCGGCACCGCCTGCGGCCGCTCCGATAAAAGAAGCCACCCCTGCCCCCACAACGGAAAAGAAAACCGCGCCGGTGGCATTTAATAAAGACGACTTCAAAAATGACCCACTGATCAAAAAGGCGTTAGAGGTTTTCAAAGGCACAATTGTTGAAGTCCGCGCCTGATGCCCAGCGATAAACCAACCACTTAAACCTTAAAAATCCCGAACCATGTCTCTTGGAAAACTCATGAAACAGGCTGCAAAAATGCAGCAGCAGATGGAACAGATTCAAGCCAGCCTCGCCCTGCGCACCGTGGAAGCCACCAGCGGCGGCGGCGCGGTCAAGGTGGTCGCCAAGTGCGATGGTTCGCTCGCCGCCATCAAGATTGATCCGCAGGCCCTGAACCCGGCGGACGCGCAGATCGTTGAGGATATGATTCTCACCGCCGTTAATCAGGCGCTTAACCAAGCCAAGGACATTTCCAACGCCGAGATGGGCAAGGCCACGGCGGGCTTTAATCTGCCGGGAATGATGTGATTTGATCCTGCTCATCCTCTTCCTTCTCGTCGTGGATCGAAGTCGAGGACGAGCATGAGCAGGAAGAGGAGGATGATTCATGCCGCTGCCTGAACCCATTGTTTCCCTGACCGCCGCGCTGGCCAAGCTGCCGGGCGTCGGGCCGCGCTCCGCTGAACGCATCGCGCTCCATCTGGTGCAGGCGGAAATGGCAGCAGTGAAACATCTGGCCGAAACGCTGGTGACGGCGCGCGAACGCATCCGCTTTTGTGATACTTGCGGCGCGCTCACGGAGATTTCTCCCTGCGGCACCTGCACCGATTCGCGACGCGACGCCGCGCTCCTCTGCGTGGTGGAACGGGCTGTGGATATTTTGAGCGTGGAGAAATCCGGCACCTTTCGCGGCAAGTTCCATGTGCTCGGCGGCAAAATCTCGCCACTCGACGGCGTGGAGCCCGAAGATTTGCGCATTGCGGATTTGGAAAAGCGGCTCACCACCGAGCCCATCCGGGAAATCATCATTGCGCTCGGCACGGATGTGGAAGGCGATGCCACCAGTAATTACTTGGCGAAACGGCTGGCGCGCACCGGCCTGAAAATTTCCCGCATCGGCTTCGGCCTGCCCGCCGGCAGCGGACTGGAATTCGCCGACGAACTGACCCTCGACCGCGCGCTGGAAGGGCGTCGGGAGATGTCGTGAACAAACCCGTCATCATCTTTGACCTTGGCAAAGTGCTGGTGGATTTTGATTACAGCATCGCCGCCCAAAAAGTGGCTGCGCGCAGCACCCTGTCGCCAGAAAATTTACATGCCTTTCTGGGAAGTTCACCGCTGCTGGTGCAATACGAAAGCGGCCAACTCACGCGGCAGCAGTTTTATGAAGCGATCCGCAGCGCCATCGGCTTTCAAGGCAGCCTTGGGGAATTTGGCAGCTACTTTGCCGACATCTTCACCGAAATGCCGGCGATGATCGCGCTCCACGCCGAACTGCGCCAGCGCGGTTTTAAGACCTATATCTTCTCCAACACGAACGATCTGGCCATTGAGCATATCCGGCAAAAATTTCCCTTCTTCGCCGAGTTCGACGGCTACCTTTTCTCCTATGAAGTGGGGGGCATCAAACCGCACTCCGAAATCTACGCGGCCATGGAGTCCATGACCGGCAAATGCGGCGCGGACCTGATCTACATTGACGATCGGCTGGAAAACATTGAAGCGGGCCAGGCCCGCGGCTGGCGGGCGATACTGCACGAGTCGCCGGAGAAAACCCGCGCCGCCGTCACCGCCCTGCTTTGAACATTGCCAGACACTTCGCCCGCTGTTCCTCATGCCGGACGATCCGCGCCGGATATTTGGACTTTGCCAAAAGCGATGGTTCTTTCCACGGCTGGTGAATCCAGGCGGCGGGAAAATCTTTCAGCTCCGGCAGCCAGCGGCGCACATATTCCCCGGCCGGATCAAATTTCTCCCCCTGGGCCACGGGATTAAAAATGCGGAAATACGGCGCGGCGTCGGTGCCGGTGCCGGCACTCCATTGCCAGCCGCCGTTATTGGCGGCCAGATCACCATCCACCAACTGCTGCCGGAAATAGCGCTCGCCCCATTGCCAGGAAATGAGCAGATCCTTGGTGAGAAACATCGCCACAATCATCCGCAGCCGGTTGTGCATCATGCCGGTGGCGTTCAGGCAACGCATCGCCGCGTCCACGATCGGATAACCCGTGCGCCCTTCGCACCAAGCGGCGAAATGAGCCCGGTTTTCCGACCACGCGAGCCGGTCATATTCGCGCCGGAACGCCCCTTGGACGACATGTGGAAAATTATGCAGCACCTGGATATAGAATTCGCGCCAGATCAACTCCTTCAGAAAAACTTCACAGCCGAGCCTGGGTTTGGGCGATTGCTCCCGCGCCTTTTTCAATGCGGCTAGAACGGTGCGAATGCCAATGGTCCCCGCGTGCAGATGCGGTGAAAGACGGGAGGTGCCGGCCAGTGCGGGAAAATCGCGGTGCGCGGCATAATCATGGATCGGGCCAGCCGTGAAGCCGCGTAATAATTCCAGCGCCGCCGATTCGCCGCCGGGCGGAATGCGCTGCCTCAGCGGAAACCCTAATTCATCGGACGTAGCGGGAAGCGGGTCGGATTTGAAAGAGCGGCGGGTCAATTTCAAAGGGCGAATTGCAAGCTTCGCCTGCGGCGGCGGAATCGGTCTCGCCTGCCATGCCTTGGCATACGGCGTGAAGACGATGTAGGGCTTGCCAGCCTGGGTGAGGATTTCCTGTTCCTCCCAGACCACCGCGTCCTTGAACAGCTCAAAGCCAATCCCCACGTTCAGCAGCCGCGAGGTAATCCGCTCATCGCGGCGCTGGACATGCGGCTCGTAAACTTTGTTGGCAAAAACCGCCTGCGCCCCGGCTTCCCGGGCGAGCGCCGGCAGGATTTCCCCGGGCTGACCACAACGGATCACCAGCGGGCACAATAATTCCGCCAATTGGCAGCGGAGCGACTCGACGGCTTGCAGAAGAAAAGCCAGTTGGGCGGCCCCGCCTTCCGAGCCATCGCGCGGGATCCCTTCAACAATATACACGGGAATCACCGTCTCCGCCCGCCTGACCGCCTCGCTCAGGGCCACATTATCAGTCAGGCGCAAATCGCGTCGAAACCAATGGAGTACCGTTTTCATTAGTGATCACCCCAGCAACCGCTCAGCACATTCGGCAGGATTAACCGAGATAAGATCTGCGGCTTCAATTCTCGTGGGGCTTGATTTTCTTCAACCCAACCTCACGGGCGATGTCATCGAACTCCTCGCGGCTGACCGTTTCAAGCTGTTTGCCCCGGGCCTTGAGCTTTTCGTTGATCTTGATAGCTTTCTCAGTCATCTGCTCGTGCGTGTCCTGGGTGCCGCCCACGAGCATGAAATTGTCGCCTTTGGTCAGGCGCTTGTGGCCGTCGGAATCTAGGCCCAATCCTAAAAGAGCGGCTTTGCGTTTCGATTTTCTGGCATTTGCCATGGCGGAAACGTAAAGGCCGACGACGAACCGGTCAAGAACAGCGCGAAATTTCCTGATCAAAATGACGACGCGCGGCCTCGGCCTATTCCGAAGCCACGGAGCGACGCGCGGCTTTTTTATCAGCGTGATGGGATTTATCGGCCAGCATCCGGGCCTTGGCGCGCCGGGAACGCTTGCGCTTCTGACGGCGGATTTTTTCAATCTCCGCGCGCTGGGCAGCGACAAACCCATTTTTCTTTGCTTCGATTTTGTCGAGCAACTGGCGGCGGGCGATGAAGCGATTAAGCCCCTGCTGGCGGGTTTCCTGACATTTGACCGACACACCCGTCGGCCGGTGCACCAGCATGACGCAGGTGGCCACCTTGTTGACGTTCTGACCGCCGTGGCCGCCGGAACGCACAAAGCTCTCTTCAAGATCCGCCTCGCATACGCCCAGCGCCATCATGCGCTGGGCGAGCTGGCTGGATTTTTCAAGACTGACGGGAAATGCGCTCATGCCCCAGACAATAACGGCAGCAGGCTAGGCCTCCAAATTAATATTTCACGCCGTGGTTGATCGGAAAAAGAGATTACTCCGGCAGGGCCAAAAGCTGCTCGCGGCTCAACATCGGCGGACTATTGCCAATTGCCGCCCGGATATTCCGAACCTCATCCGCAGTGACTTCGCCCGCCTGATTCCCCCAGGAACTACGGATGTAAGTCAGCGCCGCGGCCAAGTTTTCGTCCGGCAAAGCGGCGCCCATGGCCGCCATGGCCAAGTTCCAGTTCTGGCCCTTGACTTGAAGCGGGCCGCTGATCCCGGCCAGCGGAATATGCGCCAGCCGATTGACACCCTTGGTGGTCACCCATTCGGAACCGGCCAGCGCCGGGGCCTGCCCGGGCTTGCCCATGCCGTCCGAGCCGTGACAAATCCCGCAGACGGTTTCATAACTGGCCCGGCCTTGGGCCATGACTGCCGCTGCGCCGGACTTGGGCTGGAACGTCTCCAACTGTTCCGCCGAGGTGAAAGGCTTGTAAAGTTTTTGGTTCCCCCAGTCGCCATGACTGTCGAAATACAGCCCGCCAAAGAAGAGCAGCACCAGCGTCACCACAATGATCCACATCGGCACGGTGGATCGGGTCACCGTCGGCTCGGATTCATTGGCTAAACAGCAGCGTTTTGAGATATCGTCGCTCATGGCTTGGTTGTGACCGGGGTAAACGGCGCCTCGTAAAGCGGCACATTGGCCCGCAGGCTCAACAGGTAAGCCACCAATTCCTTGGCGGCGGCGGTCGGCACCACCTCGTAACCGGCGGCGGGCGCAAACTCGGCATTCAGTTTCAACGCCTCCGGCGCGAGCGCCGCCCCGATTTTCCGCACGGCGAACAAATATTTAAACGATGGCATGGTGGAATTGGGCACCACGGCCTTGGGGGCGTAGAGATGCAGCAATTGCCAGTTGGCATCGGGCTGGCGGACGCCAATATTTGCCAGGTCTGGTCCAGCGCGCAAGCGGCCGAGCTGCACCGGCTGGTCATAGAGATAATCCGCCGCCACACTGCGCCGCGGGCCCCAGCCGCGGGCCAAGTCCGCTCCAGTCGCCACGATGCGCAGTTCGCTCTTTACGCCAGGCACATTGATGGACTGATTGATCTTGTCCGCGATTTCCTTATCGGAGGTGGTCAGGAAGACGAACGGCAGCGAGCCATTCCAGCCTTTCAGGTTGATCGCCAGCGCGTTGGTGACCGGCTCCAGCGCTTGCTGAACAAACAGCGACTCAGTAAACGCCTTAAAATCCTCCGGCTGGTAATTACCCAACGCCGTCAACATGAGTTCGGCCTGAATGCCGTCCTGGCGCACCTGCTCGGTGTGACAGGCGGCGCAACCATTGGCACGATAGATCTGCAAGCCCAAGCTGGCCTCGCCGGTGCGCTGCAAGGGATAAGTGTCCGGGGAATTGAGCACGGTAGTCAGCTTGGCCCCACCCAACTGGAGCGTGGGGGCCAGCACCAAGCCGCACCACGAAGCGCCGAGCGCCACGACGGCGGCAAAAACGATGGCGATGCCGTTCTTCATACTTTCACCTCTTGGTCGCGCTGCGCAGTCGCTTCAGGCAAGGGGGCTTTGACCGCTGCAATCAGCGATTTGACCAGCGCGAGCTGCCACTTCATCGTCATGACAAAAATGTTCAGGGCGAAGAGCAGCGCTCCCAGCAGGATCAACAACTGGCCGGTGGTGCTGATGCGAAGGAATTTCAACGTGACCCCGTTCGCATCCGCAAAGGCGATCGCAGGATTCATCAGCGCCTTCCCCTGCTCCACGCCGGCAATCGCCAGCGGGATCACAAAGAGCAGCACCCCGCCCGCGGTGAGGAAGAAATGGAGTTTAGCCAATTTTGGAAAGGGCAACGCCCCGCCCATGATTTTGGGGAGAATTTCGTAGGCCGCTCCAAAGATGATCAAGGCAAAGAACCCCAGCAGTTGAAGCTGGGTTTGGGCGAAGCCGAACCAGGTGAATTCCAACACGCGGCTAGATTGCGGACAGGCCGACGCCACATACATCAGGCCGGACAACACAAAACAGACGACACCAAATTTGATGAAACAGAACGGCCCGCCCTGACAGGAAACGCCGGAACCGAAAACCGTTTTAATGGTAATGATGGCGATGGCGAGAATCGGAATGATCGTCAGCAGCGCGGCAAAGGCGCTGGCTGTGGGCAACCAAGCGGGCACCGGGGCGCTGGCGGGAATGCCACACCAAGCGCCAAAAAATACCAGCGTCAGAAAGGCAAACAGCGCATAGCCGGAACCGGCCAAGGGTTTGCCGGAGATTTTTGGCAGGAAATAGAAGGCTGTGCCGATGCCGACCAGCGCGAGCCAGACGAAGACCAGGTTATTGGCAAACCACCAGCCAATGACCGGCTGCACCACGCCGCGCGGCAGCCAGACGGTATTGAGCAGCAGGCTGGCAGTGGAATAAATCCACGGAAACCAGAGCAGCGCGGCAAAGAGAAACCAGTGCGATGGATATAGGGCGCGCTCCCGCCGCCAGCCAAAGGTGCCCGCCGCCGAAACGGCGATGAGCAGGAAGGCCGCAAACAGAATGACAGCCGCAGCGCGGGGATATTCCAGCCAGGGGTGGCCGGTGCTTTCGCCGATCAAGATGCCTCCGGTGCCGATCAAAACCCCGATGTTCCAGAGATTCGCCGCCACCACCGGCACCATTGGCAACACCAGCGGCATCTGGCTCAAACGGGCCAGCACCCACAGCATCACGCCCAAGCCAGCGGGGATGCAAAAGCCATATAACACGGCGTCGTTCGCGGCCGGAGCCACCCGACCATAGGTCAACATGGGAATGGTGGAAAGAAATTCCGGGGCATGAAATTTGATGCCCGCAATGAGGCCCAGCACCAGGCCGACAATCAGCCAGACAGCGGCACCGCCAAAGAGCGCGAGCAATGGCACGCGCAACGAGGCGTCAATCTTGCTGGAGCCACAGGCGACGAATGTATTCTCGTTCGGGTTCATTCAAAAGCACTGGGTTTTTCGGGAGCCTTGGGCAATTCGGCACTGGCTTTTTCCTGGCGCGCGATTAATTCCGCCCGGGCGGCAGCGGGGTTCACCCATTGCTGCGCGGCCAGTTTCTGCGCCGTTTCAATCGGCAACCGCACCACGCCCTTGGCTTGGTCAATCCAAGCGGGCTGGCTCAGGGCCGCCGTTTCGGTCGTGGTGATTTCCGCCAGCGCCTTGGTGCGTTCCGCATCACGGTCAGCCGTCACCAACGGGGCCTGGACTGACAGTTTCACGGCCAACGTCAGCACGGCAAAGATCGCGCTGACAAGGATCAGCCCCAAAGCCGCGCCGGACGCACGGTTAATGGTTTGAACAGTCATCGGGCACCTCCGGGATTGGTTTCGCCGAGGTCACTGATGACGTTGGCGTTCACCCCCATCGCTTCCAGCAGGCGCGGATCACGCTGCGGAAACGGCGCGGATTTTGAGAAGTTTTTCAAAAAGATCCACGCCAGAAAGCCGCCGACAAACGCGAGTGTGCCGAATTGCAGGATAATCAAGCGGGCGGAAAGTCCTTCGGGCCGCAGCACCGGCCAGATATTAAACGCCAAGTCCAGCGCGTGCATGAGCCACGCCCACAGGCAGACCGGCACCACGACGTTGACGTTGCTTTTTACTTTCGCGGGCAGCAGCAGGAAGAACGGGATCAGGAAATGACCAAAAATCAAAACCATGCTGACCGTCCACCACGAGCCTTTTTCGCGCTGGAGATACCAAAAGGTTTCCTGCGGCATATTGGCGTTCCACACCACAAAGTATTGCGCGAACTCGATGTACGCCTGAAACACGGTGAAGGCGAAGAAGATCACACCGAGATGGTAGAAATGGCTGTCCTGAAGGACGCCCTTCAGCACGCCGCGCGCCCGCAGCCAGACGGCGAGCATGTAAACCGTCGCCAAGCCCACCCACGCGCTGCTGGCGAAGAAATAAACGCCGTGCATGGCGGAATACCATTCTTCTTGGAGCGACTTCATCCACAGCACACCGGAGAACGTCACCGTCAGCGCGAAGGCCACGATGCCCCAGCCGGAGTAGAATCGCATTTTGTGAGTGCATTCGGCGGTGCCCGCTTCGTCCTGCTTGAGCGACCAGCTTTTCAGTTGCGAGGTCAACAGCCACCAGATGCCGAAGAAAACGACCGAGGTGAGCCAGAAACCGGGCTTGGTGAAAACGGGCAACTTGGCCGCAACCGTGTTGTCCGTGGCCGGGTCAATGTTGAGCCAAGGGTAAATTTTCGGAGCCAACAACGCCACTGGCAGAAACACAATGGCCAGCCACGGAAACAGCAGCGCCGCCAGATGTTCACAGAACCGGCGAATGCCCACCGACCAGCCGGCATCCGTCAGGTGATGCACCAGCACAAGGAACAGCGCCCCGAACGCGATGCTTAGGAAAAACAGGAACGCCAACAGCCAGGCAAAGCCAAACGTCGCGCCGCCATCACCAGAGCGATTAAAACTAATCAATGCGCCAATGGCCGAAATGCCCCCGCCCAGAATCATCATCCCCACCGGCAAGGTGGTTTTGAGGGCCGACGGCGAATTATGGGATTGCGGCAAACTCATATCATTTCAACGCGGATTGCTCCGCCACGGACAGATCATTGGTGGTTCCCAGCCAGCTTAACTGCAAAGCCCGCGTATAGGCGATGATTGCCCAACGGTCTGCGGTCGGCACGAGCGGCCCGGCGGCACCCATAACGCCTTTGCCGTGAGTGATGGTGTTGAAAATTTCGCCGTCCTTCATTTCGACGATACGCTTGTCGTGCAAATTCGCCACCGCCGCCATCACGCCGATTTTCTTGGTGATCCCATTGCCGTCACCGAGTTTGCCGTGACAGGGAGCGCAATAAATGTCGAAGCGTTCGTGGCCGTGTTGAAGCAAGCTGGCATTCACGGCGAGCGGATTGAGTTCAACGAAATTCGTCGTGCCCGCGATGCAGCCGGTGTTCACCGGCGAATCTTCAAAGCGATAAACCGGGCCGTCCGCCGTGTCAATTGGTTCGCTGCGGGCAATGGTTCCGGTAGGCGGCAACTGGGAACTCACGCCGTTCGGCATGAATTTGAACGGTTCCTGCGGGCGCAATTTCGCCTGGCGATCCATGTCCGGGAATAATTCAAACGGCGGTTTGCGTGAGGCTTTGCCCTGCAAGCCGAGGATGCCAAACGTCGCCGCACCGAGCGCCGCACCGATCACTAAAATGGAAAGAATGTAGCGCATCAGTCCGGGTCCTCCACAATGTCAACTTGCGCGCCGCCCAGGCTTTCCAGCAGCTTGCGGGTTTCGGTCACAGAGAATTGCTTGTCTTCAGCCCCAATCACGATGATGAATTTGTCGCGCGAGACGAGTTCAAAGCGCTTCTTGTTCAGCAGCGGATGATGCAGGCGCGGAAGCTGATTCAGCGCAAACATTCCAATCAGCGCCCCAATCGCCGCGCCCATGACCATCAAAATATAGGACGGCACGAAGGACATTGGCCAACTGAACATCGGCTTGCCGCCGACGATCAGCGGATAGTCAAAGGCATTGGTAAACCACAACAGGCCAAATGTCTGCGCAAAGGCACCGCCGCCCAGCACCAGCGCAAACCACCCGACGAGCGAGTTGCGGTAGCCCATGACTTGGTCAATGCCGTGAATCGGAAATGGCGAGAAAACGTCCCAACGCCGGGAACCGGCGTCGCGGATTTTCTCCGCCGCGTGCAGGACTTCGCCCGGCGAATTGAATTCGGCCATCAAGCCATAAATCTTCTCGCTCATGGATGACCTCCTTTCTTCGCGCCACCGAGCGGATGATGCGGGTCAGCGTGCGGCATCACACCTTTGACTTCCGAAATGGCGACCATCGGCAGGAATTTCACAAACAGCAGATACAGCATGAAAAACGCACCGAGCGTGCCCACATAAAGGCCAATGTCCCAGATGGTGGGCAGGTATTCGCCCCAGCTCGCCGGCAGAAAGTCCTGATACAGCGAACCGACCACGATGACAAAGCGCTCGCTCCACATCCCGCAATTAATTAACAAACCGATTACGAACAGCGCCGCCAGGTTGGAACGAATCTTTTTGAACCAAAGCAGTTGCGTCACGCCGACGTTGACGAGGATCAAAATCCAGCCCATGACCATGTAAGTGTGACCGAACAGCCGATGGCTAAACACCCAGCGCTCGTAAGGATCGCCGCTATACCAGGCGATGAAAAATTCCATCAGATAGATGTAGGTAATAATCAGGCCGCTGACCAAGGCGAGCTTGGCCACCTTGTCTAGGTGGCGCTTGGTGATGACGATTTCCAAGCCGCACCATTTGCGCAGCGGAATCAACAGCACCAACATCATGCCAAAGCCGCAGAACACCGCGCCGATGACGAAGTAGAGCGGAAAAATCGTGGCGTGCCAGCCCGCGATTTGCGCGGTGCAAAAGTCCAGACCGACGATGGAACTCACCGTAAACACCAGCAGCGTGCAAAGGCCGCACAGCACGACATAAGCTTTTTCGTAGTGATGCCATTGCCGGGCGGAACCGGTCCAGCCCATCGCCAGAAAGCTGAAAATGGTTTTGCGCACCCGCGTGGTCGAGCGATCCCGGAACACGGCGAAATCCGGAATCATGCCCATGAACCAGAACAGCGACGACACCATCAAATAGGTGTTCACCGCGAACACGTCCCACATCAGCGGCGAACGGAACTGCGGCCACAGGCCATTCGAGTTCGGAAACGGCATCATGAACCAGTCAAACCAAGCGCGGCCGACGTGAATGGCCGGATACAAGCCCGCCATCGCCACCGAGAAAACGGTCATCGCCTCGGCCATGCGGCCAATCGTGGTGCGCCAATGCTGTTTCGTCAGAAAGAGCAAGGCAGAAATCAGCGTGCCGGCGTGCGCCACTCCGACCCACCAGATGAAGTTCACAATATCCAACCCCCACATGACGGGATGGTTGTTGCCCCAGACGCCGACGCCCGTGAAGACTTGATAAAACAGGCAAACCGGAAAAATCACCGTCGCGGCAAAAGCGGCGGGCAGAAACAGAATCCACCACCAGCGCGGGGTCTTGCCCTCGGCAAAGGCCGAAAGCTTGTCGGTGAGCGCCCCGGTGGCGGGGTTGCCTTCGACGACGGGGGCGCGACGGAGTTCCGCCGGCGGCGCGAGCCTTTTCAATTCTGCCAAGTTGAGAACGGAGTCAGCCATTAGCTGTTCCCTTTCTGCGTCAGGCTTTGGCTCTCGTATTCTTCCGTGCTGAACGGCGCGTGATAGTCGGGCATATCCGGATTCGGATTACGAACGCGCGCCAGATACGTCGTGCGTGGCTTGGTGAGCAAATCACCGAGCACGGAATAATTGAGCGGCAACGCCTTCAATTTGGAAACGGAACTGTCGGCATCGCTAACATCGCCAAAGGTGATGGCGCTGGCCGGACACGCCTGCTGGCAGGCGGTCTTCGGCACGGTGCCTTCGGCTTCCAGCAGGCGCACTTCGCCGGTCTGCCCGGCTTTGGCCTTCTGCTTGATTTTGGCGTGCTCAATGCGCTGCGTGCAGTAGGTGCATTTCTCCATGACGCCGCGCATCCGCACCGTCACGTCGGGATTCTTGGAGAGCTTGATCAAATCCCATTCATCTTCCGTGCGCATCCCGCTGTTGGAATCCTTCCACCAGCGCAGCAAATCCCACTCGCCAGCGGTCTTGTGCGTCAAGGTGGTAGAATACAGCGTGCCCTTCAACTCGGTCAAAGGCCGCTTGTTGAAATCAAGATAATTGAAACGACGCACCTTATACGGGCAGTTGTTGGAGCAATAGCGGGTGCCAATGCACCGGTTATACGCCATGACATTCAGCCCTTCCTGATCGTGAACGGTCGCGTTCACCGGGCAAACGCTTTCGCACGGCGCGGTTTCGCAATGATGACACATCATCGGCTGGTTCACCGCCTGCACGTCGTCAATCCACTCCGCAAATTGCTGATTCTCATCCTTCTGATTCATGTCCGCGGACAGCGAGAAGCGGCTTGGGTTATTCTTCCGCTTGGGATCGGAAGTAAAATACCGGTCAATGCGCAGCCAGTGCATTTCGCGGCCCCGGCCAACCTGTTCCTTGCCGACAATCGGGATATTATTCTCGCTTTGGCAGGCGATGACGCAGGTGCCGCAACCGACGCACGCATTCAAATCCACCGTCATGCCCCATTGGTGCAACGCCGTTTTCTTGGCCTCGTCGAGCGGGTTTGGATAAAGCGATTGGACAATGGGGGGCTCTTTACCATGAAAACTTTCCCGGGCGAACGCCGGCTCCTTGATGAACTCGTCCAGGTTCGCCTCGCGCACTGCCGGACGGCCTTCCATGCTCCAGTGATCCTGGGTGCAAGAGATGGTGTATGTTTCGCCCGTCTTGCGCAGAGTCGCACCGGTCTCGATATATTTACCGCTGAAAATCTTGTAGGCGTTGAAGCCGACGCCGGTGCCCACGCGCCCGGCCCGCTCGCGGCCGTAACCAAGGGCGAGACCGAGCGAATAATCCGCCATGCCTGGCTGCGTCCAGATCGGGCCTTTGACACTGCGACCGTTCAGGGTGATTTCCACCATGTCGCCATTGGCCACGCCGAGTTCGCGCGCCGTCTTGCGGCTGACGAGCACGGCGTTGTCCCACGTCATCTTGGTGATCGGATCGGGCAACTCCTGCATCCAGCCGTTGTTGGCGAAACGGCCATCGTCTACTTTGGCGTCGCGGAAGAAAATGACTTCGAGATTGTCTTTACCCAAAGAAGCAGGCGACATGCTCCTGGGCAACGCTAATTGCACCAGAGCTTCTTTTGTAAGACGAATATTTGCAACTGGCGAAACAGTCTTTTGAACAAACCCGTTAAACAAAGACTTTTTCCAAGCTTCATTCGAGCCACCAAAAGTCGCACGGACAATTTCGTAGGCGTTAGCCTGCGATTCACCGGCAACTCGCGCGATAAACTCCAATTCCGTCAACCCGCCAAACAGTGGTTGAATCAATGGCTGAACCGGGACGGTCACGCCATCGCTGGTAATTGCATCATTCCACGATTCAAGAAAATGTGTCGCCGGAAAATTCCAATCAGATTTCTCTGCAGTCTCATCTTCGTAATAGCCAAATCGAACAATAGTTCCAGCGCGGCGACTTTTGTGCTGTTGGTAGGTCTCGAACGGCCACAGCGATGAAGTATAAGCAGAGTTGCCGCCAAGGATTACTAGCGTGTCTGTGCCTATCGTTTCGAGATTCTTTAAGTCAGCTCGGAAATTTTCCGCCGTCGGAATCAACTCGACAGTGTTGCCGATTGAGCCGAGCGCCGAATTGATGGCGTGAGCGAGCAAGTGCATTTCCAAAGGCTGACGCTGACCAACCACAACCATGGCCTTTTGGCGATTGGCCATCAAATCATTGGCACATTCATAAGCCCACCTGGATTCAAATTCCGAACTAACAGGTGGAGGAATATCTGGTTGGGGTGCAACAAAACATGAAATAAACTCAGCAACTTTTGCGATTTCACTCGCCGCCACCCGCAGCCGATGATCCGCACTCGCCCCCGTGAGCGTGAAGAGTGATTCCACTGCGTAAAGCCGACTCATCCCCTCGCCCGCCTTGCGGCCGGCGGCAAATTTGCGGATGTGGTTATGGACATCTTCCTCGTCACCGAGGAAATCGCAATCCAGCGACAGGATGACCTTGGCCTTGTCGAAATGGAACACCGGCTTCACCGGCTGGCCAAACGCCTGCGTGGCCGCGCGCTGGTGGATGCCGGAATCAATCGCGTCGTAGGTAAACCACTGCGATTTGGGGAATTTGTCGGCAATGATCTTTTGCAGCCGGGCGCGGGACGGCGACGTGCTGCTTTCCGCGAGGAAGGCGAGACCTTCACCCTGGTTGGCCGCAAATTTCTTGGAAAGTTCGGCCAGAAAGTTCAAAGCTTCCTCGCGGGAAACTTCCTTGCCGTCGTGTTTGAAATGCCGGGCGCGGTCGGGATCGTAGAGATCGAGAATCGAAGCCTGTGCATAGCGATCCGTGCTGCCGTTGCTGCCGGGGAACAGCGCGTTGCCCTCAATCTTGACCGGGCGGCCTTCGTAAGATTTTACGACCAGCGGAATCGCGCCGGTGCGCGTGGGCATGGCGGTCGCATAATATTGCGCCTCACCAAAAGTGTAATTCTCGGGCTGTTTACCGAAGGGTTCGAGATGCTCCTCGGGCCGACGACAGCCCGCGCCCAGCGTAGCCACGCCGGCCAGCGCGAACGAGGCCGACATGATCTTCAGGAAATGACGGCGGCTGGAGCCATCGGCGACCATTTCACTGGCCCCAACGGGAAATTCGCGATGCAACCAGTCCTTGAACTCCGGCGTGTCCGCCAGTTCGTCCAAACTGCGCCAGTAGCGTCTGCCGTTTGCGGAATTTGATGTTGGCGAATGGTTCATGCTGACACGGCAAACTCGTTCATTGACACGTAGGACAGGCGTCGCGCCTGTCTCTGATTGTTTGTGCCGCTTAGGCGGGAAATAATTATTGAGACAGGCGCGACGCCTGTCCTACACACCCGCGCTCGTAAATCGTAAATTGTAAATCGTAAATTCATGGGTTAGCGGTGACAGGCCGAGCAGCTTTGCAGCGTTTCCACGCGCATATGGTCAACGAGCTTTTGGCCTTCGGTTTGTTGCAATTTGGCGGCTTCGGTGGCGTTGGTGCTCCATTGCCAGCCCAAGCTGGTAACCTTGTCCACCGGGCGAATATAAGACGCCGGGTCGCGATGGCAATCCAGACAGAAACTCATGCTGAAAGACTGGTCATGCTTCACTTCATCCATTTGATCCACGCGACCGTGGCACTTGACACAGCTCATGCCCCGGCGGACGTGAACTTCGTGACTGAAGTAAACGTAATCAGGAACTTTGTGAACTTGAACCCACGGAATCGGCTGGCCGGTTTCGGCGCTGTCGCGGACGATTTGCAGCCGGGGATCGTCTTTGAGCACCTGATTATGGCAGTTCATGCAGGTGGAGGCGCCGGGCAGATTGGCGAACCAGGATTTTTCCACGCCGTTATGGCAATAGCGGCAATCCAAGCCGAGCTGCCCCGCGTGAACCTGATGGGAAAACGGCACCGGTTGCACGGGTTGATAACCGGCACGGGTGTATTTGGGCGTCAGATAAATCGTCACGCCCGCCGCCACACCACCGCCGACCAGCACGGCCCCCAGGCCCAGCGCCAGGGGCAGCCAGTTTGTCCATTTCGGAAAAATCACGGCGTTGTAAAAATTAAATCTCCTACCAATTAAAAGTCGTTTTGCTAAAAAACGCGCGGTTTATTTAGCAATCCACCGCAGCCTTCGCAAGGATAGTTTGCGAAAAATCCACGCGGGCAAAGACAACCGGCCGCTACTTTCCCAGAGCAACGCCCCGACCACCCCACCGCCCGCGGCTCACTTCACCCCGTTAACCAGCGGGGTGAGCCCCTGAATCCGCACCTCCAACTGATCGTCGCTGCGGATCGGCCCCACGCCACTGGGGGTGCCGGTGAGAATCACATCGCCCGGCAGCAGGGTCAAGTTGGTGGAAATAAAGCTGACCAGCTCGGCGGGCTTGAAAATGAGTTCGCGGGTATTTGAATTCTGACGCAACTGGCCGTTTTGGAAAAGCTGGATGGTTAATTCCGCCGGGTCCAAGGTGGTTTCCACATACGGCCCCAGCGGCGTAAAGGTGTCAAAGGACTTGCACCGGGCCCATTGCGATTCGGCCTTTTGAAGGGTGCGGTCACTTATGTCCTGCGCCGCCGTGTAGCCGAAAATATAGCGGGCGGCGGTGGTGGGCGTCACGTTGCGGATTTTGCGGCCGATGACAATGGCCAGCTCCGCCTCGAAATCGGTGCGGTGGGCGCGGAAGGGAATTTCAATTTTGCCGCCGTCCGGCAGCAGCGAAGTCGTGGCCTTGAACCAAAAGAGCGGCGCCTTCGGCAATTCCCGGTTCATCTCGCGCACATGGTCGGCGTAATTGAGGCCAACCGCAATGATTTTGGTGGGCACGACCGGCACCAAGGTCTTGACGCCCTTGCGCGGCGTGGGCTGGCGGTCAAAGGACGGCGCGCCGAAAACATCGCCATGCAGACGGAACAGTTCGCCGTCCACGACCTTGGCGTGAAAAACCTCGCCGTTCTTTTGAAATCTCCCGATGGCAGCCATATGGCAAAGGCAGACTAGCAGGCGCGAAAAGTTGCCGGCAAGGACAAACCAAAGCGGTTTCCAATCGCGCGAGGATTGATCGCACGCTGAAATCGCTCAGGCAACCTGCGCCAACGCCAGTTCTGGTTAGAGATACTGCATCAACAAGCCGGGGGCGCAACCAAGCAAAATCACCAGGGCGGCGAGCACGACCAGCGCCAACATCGTCAGACTGGGGACTTTGATGGCGGGCGCAGCTTCGGCGGCGTCCTGCACATACGCGGCTTTCAGCACGCGCAGGTAGTAGAAGAATGACACGGCGCTCATGGCGATGCCCAGAATCACGAGCCAGAGCAGACCCAGTTTGCCCGTGGCCCCGACCACAGCGCTGAACAAAAAGAATTTGCCGATAAAGCCGGCGAGCGGCGGAATGCCGCCGAGCGACAGCAGGAAAATCATCAGGCACAACGCGAGGCCCGGAGCGCGGCGGCTCAGGCCCTTGAAATTGTCCAAGGCATCGCTGCCCGTGGCCTGCTCCACCACCATCACCACGCCGAACGCGCCAATCGTGGTCAGGGCGTAGGTAATGACGTAGAACATCAAACCTTTGGTGCAGTCCGGATTGTTCCCCAGCACGCCCAGCAGCATGTAGCCCGCATGGGCGATGGCCGAGTAAGCGAGCAGGCGCTTGACGCTGGATTGCACAATGGCGGTGAGATTGCCCAGCACCATCGAGAGCGCGGCGACGACGGCGACCGTCGGCGACCAACCGGCGATGTAACCATGCCAGACCGAGCTGCCGGCCGTGCCTACGAAAGCGAGCGTGAAAATCTTGGCGAGAATGAAGAAGCTAGCGACTTTGGAACCCGAGCCAATGAACGCGGCACTCGGCGTGGGCGCGCCTTCGTAGGCGTCCGGCGCCCAGAGATGGAAGGGAACGGCAGCGACTTTGAAGCCGAAGCCAATCACCGTCATCACGATGGCAACCAGCAGCAATGGATCAAGTCCCCTGCCCGCGATGCCCGTGGCGATTTCACGCAAATTGGTGGAGCCAGAAACCCCATAAAGCAGGCTGAAGCCGAACAACAAGAACGCCGCCGACATGCCGCCGAACAGGAAATATTTCAGCGCCGCTTCATGGGACTTGGCGTTGTGTTGATTGAACGCGGTGAGGATGTAGAGCGAGAGGCTGGCGAGTTCCAGCGCGACGAAGATCATCAACAGATCTTCCGTGCTGACCAAGAACATCAGCCCCACGGTCGCCAGCAAAATGGTGGAAAGATATTCGCCGATGTGATCGGTGAATTTGCCGGCGGCGGAGATCAACAACGTGAACCCGGTCAATACCAAGATGGCCACCTTGATGAAATCCACGGTGGGATGCAGAATCAACATGCCACCAAAGAAATCAAAAGTAGCCTGGTTGCTGAGCCGAAGAAACAGAAAGATTGCCGCCGCCCCGCAGCCGAGCAGGGAAAGCAGCGCGCCAAAATTGAACCGGGTGGCCACGGACTTGCCCCGCAGCAGCGTCAGATCCGCCCCCAACACGGCGAGCATCGTGAGAACGACGATGGTTTCCGGCGCGGCAAATAGCAGGAGTTGCAGGTAGTTCACAACGAACCTCCCTTCAACAGGCGTTCAAACAGTTGCGATTTAACGCAAGGTTCAATCCAGTTCATCAGCAGACTTGGGAAAAGACCGATGGCCAGCGACGCGGCGATGAGGATCACGGCCCCGACTTTTTCAGGAATCGAAATGGGTTCCATTGGATGATCTTGGAGATGACCGGAGGTTTCCGCCGGGACATCCGAGTAAAAGCCTTTTTGCACCGCGCGCAAGGTGTAGGCCACGCCGACGACGATGCCGACACCAGCCAGAATCGTCAGTTTCGGGAACACCGCCCACGCGCCCATCAGCACCTGCAACTCCGCCACGAAACCGCTGAAGCCAGGCAGCCCCATCGAAGCAACCCCGGCGATGACAAACGTGATCCCCGCGAACGGCAACAATTTGCCGACATGCATTTTCTCCAGATCATTGAAATCACGGGTGTGGGTGCGGTCATACACCATGCGGCCAACCACGCCGAACAGCAGCCCGGCGATGATCCCGTGCGAGAACATTTGCAGCACCGCGCCATCGAGGCCGATGCTGTTGAGCGTGGCCAAGCCGAGCAGCACAAAGCCCATGTGGCTCACGCTGGAGTAGCCGATGACGAATTTGAAATCTTTTTGCACCAGCGCCACCCCGGCCCCATAGACGATGCCGCCCACGGCGAGCGCGGCAATGGCCCATTGCCATTCACGCACGCCTTCGGGAAACATGAGCATGGCCACGCGCAGGCAGCCGTAAGCCCCGAGTTTCATCACCACGCCGGCGAGCAACATGGAACCAGCGGTCGGCGCGGCGACGTGACCGGTGGGGGCCCAAGTATGAAACGGCCACATGCCGGCGAGAATCGCGAAGCCGAGAAACACCAGCGGAAACACCCAGAATTGGAAGGTGACCGGAAACGCCACTTGCGAGAGCTCGATTAAATTCAGCGAGGCATGGCCAAGCTGGCCTTTCGCCACCACCCACGCGGCGATCATGCCGATGAGCACGAGGTGACTGCCGATGAAGGAATACAGCGCCAGTTTCATCGCGCCGTATTCCTTGCGGGTGCTGCCCCAGCGGGCGATCAGGAAGTATTTTGGGATGATGGTCAGTTCGTAGAACACGAACAGGAGGAGCAAATCAAAGCTCAGAAACACGCCATAAACGCCGCCGATGAGGGCGAGGTAGAAGGCGAAAAATTCCTTGGTGCGCTTCTCAACGTTCCAGGAAAATAAAATACCGGTGACCGCCGCGAGCCCGGTCAGGATGACCAGCACGAGGCTGATGCCGTCCGCCGCGAGGTAGTATTGTGCGCCGATGGTTGGAATCCATGAAATCCTAGTGATTTCGGTAACTTTACCCGGATCGGTTTGCTGAATTGCCCCGACAAACGCCGCCGCACAGCCAAGGACAGCGGTGAGCAAGGCAACGATGCGGGCGGCCCGCGCGTTGTCCCGCGGCAGGAGCATCAGCACCAGCACGCCAATGAATGAGATGTAAATGGTCCAGGCGAGCATTTTAGAAATTCAATTGTTGCACCAGTTTCACGACGGTCGCGTCCACCGCGCCCAAGATAAATTGCGGCCAGATGCCCAGCACGAACATCAGGGCGATGCTCGGCAGCACCAGGAGGCGTTCCGCCGTGGTGAGGTCCGGCAGCCTTGCCCAGCGCTCATTCAGCGGGCCGCAGAAGACGCGTTGGATGAGCGTGAGCAGGAAAATCGCCGTCACTAGAATGCCGAGGGTGGAGATGGCCGCCGCCCACGGGGCGAGCGGGAAGACGCCTTTGAAAATCAGGAATTCGCCGACGAACCCGTTCAAGCCCGGCAAACCGAGCGAGGAGAACAGCGAAATGCCCATCAGGCCGGTGAACACGGGAACGACTTTGCGGATGCCGCCAAAGTCATCCAAGCCGCGCAGGCCGCCGCTGCGTTTTTCGAGCAGAGACACAAAGAGGAACAGCGCCGAGGCCGTGAGACCGTGGTTGAACATCTGCAACAAGGCACCGTCGAGGGCGGCAGCTTTCTGGAGATCGGAAGCCGTCACGCCCGTCGCCACACTGGCGGCCGCGAACAGCGCCAGCAGGCAGTAGCCAAGATGGTTGATGGAGGAATACGCCAGCATCCGCTTGAGGTCTTTTTGCGCAAAGGCGGCAAAGGCGGAGAGCACAATGGTGGCTACCGCGAACCAAAGCAGCGGCGTGAGCACCAGCCGGATTTGCTCGGGGAAAATCGGCAGCAGAATCCGCAGGAAACCATAGACGCCCATCTTGGACATCACGCCGGTCAGCAGCATCGTCACCGGGCTGGGCGCCTCGGAATAGGCGGCGGGCAGCCAAGTGTGAAACGGAATGACGGGCACTTTCACGGCGAAGCCGAGGAACGCACCGAAGAAGATCACCAGCCCGATGTTCTTCCAGAGGAAATATGCCTCAAGCATTTTTGTCAACGTGCCGTCATGGGCCATGTCACGGAGCTTGATGAAGTCGAAACAACCCGGGTCCGTGGTCGTCTTGGTCGCCATCCAGATCGCAAGGAAACTCAGCAGCAACGCCACGCTGCCGACCATGGTGTAGATGAAGAACTGCGTCGCCGCCGGGCCGCGCTTGGGTCCACCCCAGAGTTTGATCAGGAAAAACGCCGGAATCAGGCCGAGTTCCCAGAACAGGAACCAGTGGAAAAAGTTCAGGGCCGTGAACGTGCCGATCAAGCCCGCCTGCAACCACAACACCAGCGCATGAAAGACGTGCGGACGATCTTCGACATTCCATGAGGCGAGAATCGCCAGCGGCGTGACGATGGCGGCGAGCAGCACCATGAGCAGGCCCAGGCCGTCCACGCCGAGGAAATATTGGATGCCGAGCGTGGGCACCCAGTCGAATTTTTCAGGAAATTGTATTCCGCCATTCTTGGCATCGAAATGCAGCCACAGGCACAGCGCGCCGCCAAGCGTCAGCAGGCTGGAACCCAGCGCGACGCTGCGGACAAGTTTTTGGCGTTCCGAACCCAACGCAGCGACCACAAGACCGCCAAGGAACGGGATGAGAATGAGAATGGTCAACCAGTGATTCATGCTTTTTGCCCCCAGATCAGAAAGAGGATCAACAGCACCAGCGCGACGCCGATGATGCGGAGGTAGGTTTGGACACGGCCAGCGTGCAGTTTGGAGAGGATGCCGCCGCCGCTGCGGATGGTATCGCACCCGGCATCAAAGCCGAGGTTCACGAAATATTCATCCGTGAATTTGTAGAGCCAGGCGAGGCCGAGCGTAACGTAGCTGGCGAGCAGCACCAAGCCGCCGAAAATCCATTTGTCCGCAAAATCGCAGAACCAAGCGGCGAAAGCGTTGAGGCGGATGACCGTCATTTCGTAAAATTCATCAATGTAATACTTGTTTTGGAGCACCTTGAAAATGAACGGCTGCGCGGCTTCCAAGACATCCTTCTCCCCGGCCGTCTTGCGCTGGCGGTTGCCGTAGAGGAACCAGCCGAGGCCGAGGCCGAGGAAAACAATCACGGCCGATGTCACCATCAGCGTCAGCGTGCCAGCTTCGGTAAGCCGGCTGAAATTGAAAGTGGTTGCTTCACCGGTCAAATAGCCATCAAACCACGGCCAGGCGGGCGTGCCGACGAAGCCCAATATAATAGCGAACCCCGCGAGGATCATGAGGGGAACGGTCATGACGGCGGGGCTTTCGTGCGGATCGTGGCTATGGGCGGAGGAATGAGAATGGGCGGAGGAGTGGCCAGACACTTCAGCGGTTTTGCCAGACGGAAAAGCCGTTGAAACGGCTTTTGCCTTAGCGTGCGACTTGACACCGGGCTGAAGCCCGGTGCTAATGGAATGGTCGTGGCCGCGATAGGCACCGAAAAATACGAGGGCAACCTGGCGGGTCATGTAAAACGCCGTGAACAACGCGCCCAGGCAGCCGAGGTAAAACGGCGCTTGCGACACCGACCAACCGTGGGCGGCATGGAGAATTTCGTCTTTGCTCCAGAAACCGGAGAAAAGCAGCGGGAAGCCGGACAGCGCCAACATGCCGATGGCGTAAACCGCAAAGGTGATGGGCATGTATTTTTTGATGCCGCCCATTTTGCGGATGTCCTGTTCTTCGTGGCAGCCATGAATGACGGAGGCCGAACCGAGGAACAGCAGCGCCTTGAAAAACGCGTGCGTAATCAAGTGGAACATGCCCACCGCCACGCCGCCAACACCCAAGCCCAGCATCATGTAGCCGAGTTGCGACACGGTGGAGTAAGCGAGGATGCGTTTGATGTCATTCTGCGCGACGGCAATGCTTGCGGCAAAAATGGCGGTGATGGCCCCGACCCAGGTGACAACCTGGAGCGCCACGGTGTGGTTAGTAAATACCGGTAAAATTGATCCGCCGGCTTGAAAGACCCCAGCGAAAGACATCAGCGGAAAAACGCGCGCCACCAAGAAAACGCCCGCGGCCACCATCGTGGCGGCATGGATCAAAGCGGAGACCGGCGTCGGGCCTTCCATGGCGTCCGGCAGCCAGACGTGCAGCGGCACCTGGCCGGATTTGCCAACGGCCCCGAGGAAAATCAGCAGGCCAATCGCCGTGGAAACCGCCAGACCGCCAATCGTTGCGTGCCCCAGCATCGTGGTCAGCGCGGATTGTTGCAAACATCCGGTGCCGGTTTCAGTGTAAAAATTCAGCGTGCCGGTTTCCGCGTAGAGCCAGACCATGCCGAGCAGCAGGCCGAGGTCGCCGATGCGCGTGGTGATGAAGGCTTTCTTCGCCGCCGCCGCCGCGCTGGGCTTGTGATACCAGAAGCCGATGAGCAGATAGCTGGTCAGGCCGACGATTTCCCACGAGATGAACAGCAGCAGGAGGTTGTTGGCAATGACCACGCCGAGCATCCCGGATGCAAACAGCGCGAGGAAACAGAAGAACCGCATGAAATTCTGGTCATGCGCCATGTAGCCGACGCTGAAAATGAAGATCAACGTGCCGACAAACGTCACCATCATCAGCATGATGGCCGTGAGCGGATCGAGCACCCAGCCAAGCTGGAGCCAGTTGTCCGCCCCGCCAAATTGGAGCCAGTTAAAGCCGCAGACTTCGCGGAACGCTTCATGCCCCTCGCCGCCGTGGCCGAGCGTGGCGGCAAACGCGCAGAGCGAGAGCAGAAAGGCCATGACCATCGAACCGATGGCGAGGCCCGCCGCCAGCTTGCGCTGGGGCTGTTTATTGACCGCAATGATGCCGGATGCCAGCAAGGGCAACACCGGAATCAGCCAGAGATTTTTTACGATCCAGATCATCCTTTCAAATCCTTCACTTCATCCAAATTGGAGGTTCGGTAATGGCGGTAAATCGCGATGATAAGCGCGAGGCCCACCGCCGCTTCCGCCGCGGCAATGGCGATGGAAAAAATCACGAACAGAATGCCGGTCAACGCTTCGGGATGGGCGCCGTAGCGCCAGAAGGCGATAAAGTTCAGGTTGGCGGCGTTCAGCATCAGTTCGATGCCGACCAGCGCGAGGATGGCGTGCCGCCGCGTCACGGCCCCGGCGAAACCGATGGCGAAGAGCAGCGCGGAGATTAAGAGACAGGTTTGGAGCGGGCTCATGCTGCACCTTTCTTTTCGCCTACGTAGGAGCCGACGTGAGAAGGCTCTACCTGTTCCGTTTTTTTAATTTGAGCCTCGTCACCTCGGCTGCTACTCGATTTCGACGGTTCTTTCAGGGCGATGACGACGGCGCCGATCATGGCGGCGGTGAGCAGCAGGCCGATGACTTCCAAGGGCAGAACGTATTGCTCCATGAGCACCTTGCCGATGTCTTTGACCGTGGCCGCCGGGGCGAGCGACAGGGTGCCACTGGATGGCAGCGCCTTGCTGTTCAGCACGGCCCAGCCGAGCACAGTGAAAACGCCGGCGGATATGGCGATTCCAGAAATCCAACCCGGCGCGAGCACGGCTTCGTTCGGCGTATCGCCGCTGCGCGTGAGCAGGATGGCAAAGACGATGAGGATGGCGACGGCCCCGACGTAAACCAGGATTTGCGCGAAGCCGACGAACTGGGCATCCAGATTCAGATAGAGCGCAGCCAGACCGGCGAAGGTCACAGCCAGCGCCAGCGCGCAATGCACGAGGTTGCGCAGACTCATGGCCGCCGAAGCGGCCAGCAGCGTCACGAAAGCGAGGATGATCAAGGACAGGGACATGGTTTATTCCGCGAAGCGGTAGGTCCGCTTGCCAAGTTTTTGATGTTTCATCAGGCCGCGGCCGAGCACGACATACGCGCCGAAGATGAGGGCGGAGCAGACCAGCCAGCGCGGCCAGTCCACCGCCATGAAATGCCAAATGGCGGCGACCACGATGTTGATGAGCGCCAGCGGCAGCATGAATTTCCAGGCCAGATTCATCAGTTGATCCATGCGCAAACGCGGCAGCGTGCCGCGAATCCAGATGAAAACGAACACGATGGCGGCCAGCTTGCCAAAGAACCAGACATAGGACGGAATCCACGTCAGCGCGGCCAGGGGCGAAGTCCAGCCCCCGAGAAAAAGCGTGATGCCCAGCCCGATGATGGCAAACATGCCGAGGTATTCGCCGAGGAAAAAGAGCGCAAACTTGAAGCCGGAATACTCCGTGAAATAGCCCGCGATGATTTCCGATTCGGCTTCCGGCAAGTCAAACGGGCAGCGGTTGGATTCCGCCAGCGAGGCGATGAAGAACAGGAGGAAGCCGACCAGCCCCCACGGCGTGAACACAAACCAGTGGGCCAGGCCGTGGGTGTAGGCATTCTGCTGCTGGACGATTTCCGACAGGTTGAGCGAGCCCACGATCATCACCACCGTCACGGCGGAGAGGATGAGCGGAATTTCGTAGCTAATCATCTGGGCGATGGCGCGCATGGCGCCGAGCAACGAGTATTTGTTGCGGCTGGACCAGCCGGCCATGAAGACCGAGACTTCCACGGCGCCACCGACCGCGAAAAAGAACAGCAAGCCAGCATCGAAATCCGCGATGGTCATGTGGCGGCCAAACGGCAGCACGGCGTAGGCGAGCAGCACGGGAACCAGCATCACGATGGGCGCCAGGTAATGCACCACCTTGTCGGCGGCGCGCGGCACCACGTCCTCCTTGGTCAGCGATTTAATGCCGTCCGGAATGAACTGACCGAAGCCGCACAGGCGGATTTTGGTAAAGGGAATGCCCACACGGTTGGGGCCAAGGCGGTTCTGAATGCGCCCCAAACCTTTGCGTTCAATCACCGTAACCAGGGCAAAGATACCGGGGAAAACCGATAACACGAGGAGCACGGAAAGCAGCCCGGACACCAGCGGCTGCAACGCTTCAGGAACATAGCCCAGCAGCAGCGCTTTCAGCGTCACGAAAATTTGGTCAATCTTGTCAGCCATGCTTAAGCTTGGTTTCTGGGGGTTGTTGCGGGCGGGGTTGGGACGACGGGAGTAGCCGCCGCAGCGGGGGCGGGGGCGGCGGCCGCTTTGGCCTTCGCGGCTTCGGCGGCTTCGGCGGCGGCTTTGGCTTTGGCGGCGGCCTTGGCTTTTTCGCCAGCGATCACGGCGTCGGAATCCTGCGCGTCCTGCGGATGAACCTTTTGATAGTGCGAATTGGGTTTCGCCAGATCGTTTTTGTGCAGCAGCAGCGCTTCAAACCGGTTGGCGTTGCTCAACTCAAAGTCGGTATCCATCTTGATGGATTCAAACGGACAAACTTCCACACAAATCGAACAGCTCATGCAGACGGAAATATCAATGTCGAAGATGACCGGATACAACTGCGGCTGGCCTTTGTAATCAGGCTTGCGGTCCTTGCTTTTGACGATGTAGATACACTTGGGCGGGCATTCCTTCTCGCAAATCTGGCAGGCCACGCAGCGCAGCCCCTTTTCGGCATCGTCGCCGTCATAAACCAGGAACGGAAACTGCCGGGTGTTCTCCTGGGGCACCAGCCGCTCCTCGGGATACTGCACGGTGGTGAGCCGCTCCTTCGAGACGTAACTCCCGAAGAAATTTTTGGCGGTCACCGCCAGGCCTTTGATGATTTGCTCGCCTAACATGTCAACGGTTGAAAGTTGCTGGTTGAAAGTTGCTGGTTGGAAAAAACTGCGAGCGCCGGTCTCAAAACCTGCCACTGGCAACTTTCAACTTGCAACCAAATCGTTTTCATCGGTCCACCTCGCCGAGCACAATGTCCACGCTGCCGAGGATCACGACCGCGTCGGAAATTTTCTGGCCGAGACACATGTCCTCCAGAATCGTCAAATTGATGAGGCTCGGCGGCCGCACGCGATAGCGATACGGATTGGGCGACCCGTCGCTAATGAGGTAAAAGCCGAGCTCACCTTTCGGGCCTTCGATGCGGCCATAGACCTCGCCGGCCTTGGGCCGAAAGCCGCGCAACTTGGCTTTCGGGTCCATCACCGGCCCGGCGGGAATGTCCGCCAGCGCCGATTGCAAAATCTTGACGCTTTCGCGCATTTCCAGCACCCGCACCATGTAGCGGTCGTAAATATCGCCGTGCGCCCCGACCGGCACCTGAAAATCAAACCGGCGGTAAATGCCGTATTTATCCACCTTGCGGAGATCGTAATTCACGCCGGCGGCCCGCAGCATCGGGCCGGTGATGGAGGCGCTGATCGCGAGTTCCCGGGGCAGCACCCCCACGCCCTGGGTGCGGGCCATGAGAATTTCGTTTTGGGTCAGGAACGTTTCGAACTCGTCGAGAAACTTGCGGTAATCGCTGACAATCTTCTTCGTCTGCGCCAGCCATTCACCGCTGACATCCACGCGGACGCCGCCGAAGCGCATGTAATTGCACATCATGCGGGCACCGCTGACGGACTCGAAGAGGTCGAGGATTTTTTCGCGCTCGCGGAAGGCATACATCAAGGGCGTGCCGAGCGCGCCCATGTCCTGGGCAAAAAAACCGATGAGACAGGTGTGATTCTGCAAGCGGGTCAACTCCGCCATGATCACACGGATGTATTCGGCGCGTTCGGGCACCGCCAAACCGGCGAGTTTCTCGACTGTCAGGGCGTAAGCCCAGTTGTTCGTCATCGAACAAAAATAATCCAGCCGATCCGTGTAAGGCATCGAGGACAGATAGGAGATATTCTCGGCAATCTTCTCGTGGTTGCGGTGCAGGTAACCAAACACCGGCTTGAGTTTCACCACGGTTTCGCCGTCGAGCACCACATCCATCCGAAACACGCCGTGGGTGGACGGATGATGCGGTCCGATCGAAATTTCCAGCAATTCGCCCAGCGGCGCCCCGTCGGGGGCGATTTTGGGTCGGACTTCGTAGCCTGATTTCGGAAGATCAGCAAAGGAATTCACACCGGCACCTCCGGTTTCACTTCGGGCGTGGCGGCCACGGGATAATGTTTCCTGGCCGCCGCCAACACCTCGTCGTGCGGCGTCGGCTCGTATTCAAAATCATCCGGCGCGACATAATCCCGGCGCATGGGAAAGCCGACAAACTCGTCCCACATCAACAGGCGGCGCAAATCGGGATGGCCGTCGAAAATGACGCCATACAGGTCGAAAATTTCGCGCTCCTGAAATTCCGCCCCGCGCCAGACCGGCGTGAGCGAGGGCAAATGGGTTTTGTCGGTGCGATTTTCCGTGCGCAGGCGCAAAACGACGGGGCCGTGCTTCAAGGCCATGGAATACAGGTGATAAACCACTTCGAGGTGCCCCGAGCGCAGGGTCTCGACAATCTCTTCCACTTCCTGCTCCACGCCCTCGACCTGCACCTTCTTTTTGACCTTGGTCTTGATGACGGTTTCCGGCCAGTCAATCCCGGTCACATTCGAACAATAATCCAACTGCAACTGCGCATCGTCGCGCAAAAATCCGGCCACGGCCAAGGCGCGGCTCGCCTCCACCACCAGCGACCGCTCGCCGGCCGGGCATTCGTTTGGCAGGAGGTCGATTTTGGTCAACGGCAACGACGGCTCGATGCGCGCCTTGATTTGTTCCAGAGTTTCCACGGTTTAGCGCGTAAGGGTCGGCGGCTGCCAGAGGTTAGGATTGTTCGGCGGCTCGAGATCGTGCGGGCCGTAAGCGGGCACCGGGAATTCGCCGGGCACATCGGCATTCAAGTGGCGCGGCCGATCCGGCCCGGTGAGCGGCTGATTCAAGATCTTCTCCTGCAGCGTAATCAACGCATGCAGCAAGGCTTCGGGCCGGGGCGGACAGCCCGGAATCACCACATCCACGGGAAGATACCGATCCACGCCCTTCAACACGTTATAGCCCTGCTTGAACGGCCCGCCGGAAATCGCGCACGCGCCCATCGCAATGACGTATTTCGGCTCCGGCATCTGGTTAAACAGCCGGACCACGAGCGGGGCCATTTTCTTCGTGACCGTGCCCGCCACGATCATCAAGTCCGCCTGCCGGGGCGAGGGGCGGAACACTTCCGCGCCAAACCGGGAAATGTCATAACGCGCCATGGAGGCGGCGATCATTTCGATGGCGCAGCAGGCCAGCCCGAAGGTCAGCGGCCACACGGAATTCGCCCGGCCCCAGTTATACAGCTCCTGCAGCGACGTCACATAGACGCCCTGTTTTTTCAACTCGCTTTGGAGGCCTTCATCAATCATGGGGATAAAATCATCGGGTGGGACGGGTTATTTCCAAGTTAAAACCCCCTTGCGCCAGGCCCAGACCAGCCCTTCGACCAAGAGCAGCAGAAACACCAGCATCGCCACAAACGCGCCGACGGACAGGCCGGTAAAGGCGACCGCAAACGGCAGCAGGAAAATCGTTTCCACATCAAACACCAGAAAAATGATGCCATAGAGATAATATTCCGAACGAAAATGAATCCACGCATCCCCCTTGGCTTCGAGGCCGCACTCATAAATGGCGTTTTTGTCCAGCCCCGGCTTGCGCGGCGAGAAGAACCGGGCCCACAGCCAAGCCAGCGCCAGCGGCGCGAGCGCAAAGCCCACGGCGGCCGCCATCAGCAGCACCAACACCAAATATGAATTCGTTTGCATCAATTTCTTTACCGTTCCCGTCCAAGCCGGGCATACGTATACCAAATCCGCCGGATTAGCAATTTACCAAAATTAGCTTTTGCTGAACAATACTTGTTTCGCGCAATAATCGAAACGCTAAAAATGCCGATAGCCAATTTACAAGGCGCTAATCCACGGGCAGAAACCACCCCGCCGGACCGGCGCCCCCCTCGCACCAAACCGCACCAAACCGCACCAAACCGCACCAAACCGCACCGAAAACACAAAATTTTACCAGGACAACCGGTGGCCCATCAGAAGCCGCGGAGGCGCATGGCCGTGACGGTCCGGGCGCGGGTGGCGATGAGGTAGCGGAGCGCATCGGCCGCGTCATCGCCGCCGATGCCGTCGTCGTCGGGGTTGATTTTGAGGACGTCCTCCGGCCGGGTGGGGTCGTGCTGGAGGGCGGGCAGGCAATCAATGAGCCGGGTGCAGCGGCGGTGGATAAAGAGGGTGGGCGGGACGCCGGCAGCGGGGTCGCCCAGGCCCTTATGGATGGCGGCCCAGCCGTTGATGCGGTCGGTAGCGGCAGGCCGGAGGGAGATGCCCAACTGCCGGTATTGGTCGGCGATAGTGGCGCCGTCACTTTTGCGGGCGAAAACATCGGGCCCGGCGACAAAGCGGCGGAGCGCGATGTCATACCGACCCCGGGCGGCCAAGGCGACGTGGTGGCGCTGGAGCATGGCTTTGATGGCCTCGGCATGGCGCTCGGGCACCCAGCCCCGGGCCGCGTGCTCGTCCAGGACACAAGTTTGGCCATCGGCATTGGTGCAGCCCAGGAGAGCGACGGTATAATGGTTGAAGCCGTAATCCAGAGCGGCGAACCATTCGACATCGCCATTCAGGTTGAACTGATCCACGACGTGGATATCGCGGCGGAAGGTGGTGAAGAACTGGCCCGCGGCGATGTCCCAATCGCCGTCCAGCCAGGCGCGGCGCTGCCAGCCGGTGAGGCGCTCCAGCACGAGGCGATAATCGGCGTTGTTGAAGGCATTGTCGGCCACCGTGGCCGGGATGAACCGGGTGGCGGACTCGAGGCGCGACTGGAAGGGGATGACGTAGGCGGTGCGAAACCAGGCGTGGCCGACCCCGCCGGGGTTGGTGGTGGAATAGAGGCGCGGGCGCCAGCCGGGCTTGGAGGTGCGATTGCAGGTGACGATATCCTGATACTTGCGCGCGGTGAGGGTGGTGGCCTCCTCGATGCCGATGACGTCGTATTCGAGGCCGAGGTAGGCGTCAATGTCCTTTTCGCACTGGAAATGGCCGGCAATGATGCGGGAGCCATTGGGAAACGTGAGGGTGGCGCGGGAAGCGGCCCAGGTGTGGGGAATCCGGGGGAGGAGCCGCCGGCGAAGATCCTCGAAATTTTCGAGGTTGGATTTGCCGACCTTCCGGAGGAGGAGGCACTTGAGGCCGGGGAACCGCTGGCAATCGTCGAGCGCCATCTGGGCGACGAGCCAGAAGGTTTTCCCCCCGCCGCGGGCCCCGCCGAAGCCGACGGCGGTGGGGCCGCCCGGCCGGTCGCACAAGCGGGCGGCGGCGCTGGCGGCGAGCTGGCGGGGCTGGAGCAGCACGCCGGCGCGGTTGAAGTTCAGCAGCTGATCGAAGGGGCAGCCGGCGGCGAGCGCGGCGGCCGCGAAATGATCGACGATATTGTTTGGCATAATTTTTGTTGGGTTCAGTTCAAACGGGGATTGGCGGGGGCCAGGGGCGGTGCGGTTATCCCCGGCCCCACGGATTCCGGCGGAGCGGAGGCGGCGGGGCCGGCCGGCGCGCCGAAGGCTTTCCGGAGGGCGGCCTCGATCTCCAACTGGATGGGGGCGGGGGCCGCCGGGTCCGGCAGCGCGGAATCAGAGAGCGCCTGGCGGGCAAGGCGGGCGGCCACCTGGAGGGCGCGCGAGGCCTGGGCCAGAGTGATCTTTTCGACCTGCGGTTCGCCGACGGTTTCGAGAAAACACTGGGCGACGGCGCGGAGTTGCCGGGCGGTTTCCCACTCCTGCTGGCGACATTCATGGGTGCGCCGCGCCCAATCGGCGCCCGGTTCCTGCTGAAAAGCCGCCTGGGCCTCCACCTGCTGCTGGAGCAGGCCGGACTGGTAGCGGCACAGACGGTCGGCCCAGCGATACTGGCTGGACCATTTTTTGACGGAGTCCAATTTTTCGCCCAACTGCTCGGCCACGGCGGAGAGCGAGCGAGCCGAGCCGAGGTTGAAGTAGGCCAGGAACGCCCCGAAGGCGCGCGGGGTTTCGCCGGAGCAGCGGGGAAAGGCGACCGGGAAGGCGGGTTCGGCAGACGGCAGCGCGCCGGCGGCGGCGCCGGCCGGCGGGAGGGCGGGAAGCCCCGGGTTTTCGTTTTTCTGTATCATATGTTTCGATACATTACAGCCCCACCGCCGACCCCGCAAGCTTATTTTGTATCTTTTTTTTCGGATACACCTCCAGGAAGACGGGAGGCGCGGGACCAGGCGAGAATCCGCAACGGTGAGCATTCAAGCGCGCGGCGGGGCAGGCCGTTGAGCGGGAAGATGACGGCGGCACACAGCGAGACAAGCGACCGGCGCGGGCTCCAACAATAGATTTGCAAATAGCGGCGACGGGATGGGCCGGTGGTTTAGTGCTTCAGTGATTCGGTGGGGGCATAATTAGCCACAGAGGCACAGAGAACACAGAGTTTTTAACCACCAAGGCACAATGGGGCATCCTTTTAACCCAACGGCGGTTTGGGCGGGGAAAGGAAAGACTGGAACGGAACCATTCAACGCTCAACGTTCAATCCACTGACCATCGAAGGCGACGGGCGAAAGGTTTCGGGGCTACACCCCCGGACGGCGCAGCGCGCCGCCCCTACCACACATCCACCGACCCAACACGGGTCGGCCAGGGCGAATGGGGGACGGGCGAAAGGTTTCGGGGCTGGCCACCCCCGGACGGCGCAGCGCGCCGTCCCTACCACACATCCACCGACCCAGCGCGGGTCGGCCAGGGCGAATGGG
>CAIMLG010000316.1 GCA_903842235.1 uncultured Verrucomicrobia subdivision 3 bacterium | reverse complement strand
TCCCCACAACAAAACTCCGTCTGATTTACAAAATGGTCCCTAATCAAAATCCACGGGATCAGGAGGTCTGAACCTGGCCAAGTCTATTTTCCTTCATCAGTTTTTTACCCGATCAGAAGTGGGTGCTGAAAAAAGCGGTTTGGTACTCAACGCAGTAGCTGTCAGCGGGTAAAATCCGACCAAGCAGAGCAGGCGCGGTCCCCGCAGACTCGGTGCCGTGGCTTGTGCCCTGATTCTCGGGTCGTGGAGTAACACCCACGGCAGGCAGTGGCTTCGGCTGGGCGACCTGCCGAATCAGGCCGATATTTACCGGGTTTGCAGGGAAAAGGGCAACCCCCAGCAAATTCCGGGCGACTGCGGTAGATGTGAACCAGCTTAAGCTACAAAGCTGTAGTCGTAAGGCTTGCGCATTTCGCGGGTCACAAATTTATTGCCTGCTTCCGCGTTGTCAGCGACAAATTTTTCCGCTTCGCAATCCCATTTAAACTTCAGCCCTGTTCGTGTTGCGGCCGCGCCAAGATGACACATAGTTGCGGACCGATGTCCAATTTCCGCCTCGCAAATGGGCGCCTTGCGGCTTCGAAGACAATCGAAGAAGTTGCCCATGTGGTCGTTGCTCTTATAGAGGCGTTCCGCATTGTCTGGAAGCGCTTTCTGGATCAGTTCGGACTCGCTGGCGTCGATGCCGCCGCGGTTGACCCAAATCCAGCCCTTCTCGCCTTCAAACCGAATTCCGTTGCGCTGGCCGTTGGCGTTGACGACGCCGCCGAAAATGTTGTCGTCCTTGGTCGTGCGAATATTCAGTTCGATGCCGTTGGCGTAAGTGTATTTGACCTCGTATTCACTGAAGGTGGTGTAGCCGCCGGGAATCGGCTGCGCGAGGGCTTTCGCCTCGACGAACTCGGGCGCGAGAATCCCAATCGCCCAATACGCGATGTCGTTGTGGTGCGCGCCCCAATCGGTCATCGTGCCGCCGGAGTATTCGTACCAGAATCGGAAATTGGTATGGCAGCGTTGAGGGACGTAATCAACGGCGGGCGCCTGGCCTTGCCAGAAATCCCAATTGAGCTCCTTGGGGACGGGCGCGGTTTTGAATGGGCCGTCGCGCAGACCGGCCGGCAGATAAACCGTGGCTGATTTGAGCTTGCCAATCCGGCCATTGCGGATCAATTCGCAGGCCATGCGAAAACGACCATCGCTGCGCTGCTGAGTGCCGGTTTGCAGGATAACCTTGTTTTCGCGGACGGCTTTGACGACCTGTTTGCCTTCGTCGATGGTCAATGTAAGCGGTTTTTCGCTGTAAATATCCTTGTGAGCCTTGGCTGCCCCGATGTTCACGAGGGTGTGCCAGTGGTCAGGCGTGCCATTAATTATGGCGTGAATATCGTCGCGTTCCAGAAGCTTGCGGAAATCGGAAAACACGGCCGGAGTCTTGCCGTCCTTGGCGTATTGCTTGGCGGCGGAGGCAGCGTGGTTTTCATCGACGTCACAGACAGCTACGATATCGCCAAAGCGGCTCGCATTGGCAGCATCTCCACGTCCCTGACCTCCACAACCGACCAGCGCGATTCCGGGCCGATCATTGGCCGATAAGGGCCT
>CAIMLG010000315.1 GCA_903842235.1 uncultured Verrucomicrobia subdivision 3 bacterium | reverse complement strand
CGCATCGGGAAGAACACGGGAACTCGGCAGGTTCCGTGAAAAACTTCCAAGCGCCGGCGATGTTAAAAACGACACCGCTGGACTGTGAGATAAAAAGCAGCTTGAGAGAGAAGAGGCGAGACCCGTGGCTAAGGGCGAACGCACCGTCATCAGCGGTGGCTGACCCGGAGCCAGTGGTTAAGACGCGAAGGTAGATTCGCAGGCGTGTCTTGACCTGGTTTGCAAGCCGGTGGCGCAACCACCAGCTGAAGCGAGCTGAAAAGCCTCACTCAAAATCCGTGCGCTGCAAAGTGCCGGACGGCCCTGCTACGAGGCCGATAACTCCGCTTGCCGTGGAGAATGGCGTCGGGAAACCAGCAGCCCCTGAAAAGGGTGCGCCCAATGCTGGCACGGGAAAGAGAGCATGGCGAACTCCCATCCCCCATTTGTCCCGGTTTGACCGCAAGGTTGAGCCGGGACTTATTGTTTTTACAAAAGCACCGTACAAATCGGTCTTTACGGCGACTCCGGCAACCATCACCCGGATCAGCCAAGCCGGTTTCTCGGAGCGGGCAATCGGGGGGATTGCTGGAATTTAGCTGGCGGCAGAACTTTGGGTGGCATGTTCGCTGGACGGGAGGCGCGCATCCAAAAACAATTTCACCAGCACCGTCAGGATGCAAAATGGCAGGATCAAAATAACGCCGCCCAGTAGCAAGCCTTCGGCTCCCATAAAATCCACGTTATAGCCCATCACGCCGCGGAGGCTCTTGGAAAACATCTGACCGCCCATGACCACGTTCCAGCGCATTGCCAGCACGCCGATGAGCACCATGCCGGAACTGCAATAGATCATCCGGCGGCGGACCGGTTCGGGCACTCGCTTGAGGATCTGGAGCGAGCCCAGCATCAGCAGCGGCAAGATGGTGCCGACGGTGACCTGAGCCAGGTTCATGGTGTAAAACAGCTTGGTGCGCATCATGATGGCGATCACGGAATACCCTTCTTCGGCGGCATAGGAACGGTGGAGCCAGTCCAATGCTTCAATGGTGGCATCCACCGCCAGCGCGTAAAACAGAAACATCGCCATGGTGTCCAGACAACGCATGTCCACGATTTTCCGCCGGGCCCAAGTCAGATTGACATAGTTGAACACGCAGAGCGCGATGCCGGAAACGACGGCGGAGAGGATGAAAATGATCGGCATCAGCACATTGCCCCATAATGGATTGGCCTTGATCGAGCCAAAAATAAAGCCGACATAGCCGTGCAGCAAAAAGGCCGACGGGATGCCAATAATCGAAAGGATGCGCCCCATCTTCAAATCCAATGCCACCGCCTGTGGCGACACATCGGCCACGCCCAAAGTCAATGCGCGATAGAGAATTCCCCGGAATCCGGTGGCGGTTTTGGACCATTCCACGAGATCCCGCCGGAAATCAAACCAGAGCTCCAGCAGCAAGACCGCCATCAGATACCAGGCATAGACAAAGCCAAAACACGCCATGGGCGACGTCAGATGCGGCGTCATCATAATCTCGTAATTCCGTTCGGGATGCCCCAGATGCAACAGCAGCGGCAGCGGCGCACACAGCAGAAAAGCAAACGCCGTGAGCAGTGAAAAGCGATAGATGGGTTCCAGTGCCTGAACTCGAAACACCCGCACCAGCGACGCCATGATGAACGCGCCCGCCACCAGTCCGGTGACGTAAGGATAGACGACGATCAAAAAGCTCCACAAGGGGTGCGCGTGCGCTTCGTTGGGATAGACGTAGCCCTCGAATTGCGGAATGGCCTCGGCGACGAGATTGGTGACTGCGCTGATCATGGCTTATCTTACCTCCTTGTCCAAATGGGCGTAGCTGACGCGTGGTTCGGTTCCCAGATGCGGCTTCAGCACCTGAATCCGGTTATTTTCAAGAAAACTTTGCAGCGGATCATCTTTAACCGGATTTTTCAAATCGCCAAAGATGCGGGCCTGCGCCGGGCAGATTTCCACACACGCCGGCTTCAGTCCGCGCGTGGTGCGATGATAGCACAAGGTGCATTTTTCCGCCGTCTTGGTGGCTGGGCTTAAAAACCGCGCGCCATAAGGGCAGGCTTGGACGCAAAACGCGCAGCCAATGCAGTAATTGGGATCCACCAGCACGGCACCATCCGGAGCCTTGAAGGTCGCGCCCACCGGACACACCTGAACGCAGGGAGGGTTTTCGCAAAGGTTGCAAAGCTTGGGGACGAAGAAGGCGTGTTCAATCTGGTCTTTGGGCACGGTGGGTTCGGGGAATCCATGCATCCCGCCGTTGGGGCAGTCCACGATGGTTTCACCGCGGGTTTCGCCTGATCCCGGTTTCGGCTTTTTAATGATATAACGCTCAATCCAGGTGCGATAGTAAGCCCCTTCCGGAACGCCGTTTTCCTTTTTGCACGCCTCCGCACAAAGTCCGCAGCCGATGCATTTGGCGTCGTCTATGCACATCAGCCATTGGTGCTTGTAGGGGTCGTAAGTATGGGGCGCGGTGGTGGAAACCAAAACTTTGGAAACCGCCGCCTTGGCGGCACGGGCCGTGGAAAGCGTGAACAATCCGGCGATGGCCCCGCCCATGCTCGCCAAGGCACCGCGCCGGCTAAATTGAGTCTTCAGTGGGTTCATGGATTTGGCGGGTTATTTGGCGGTGGTTCCGGGTTCTTTGGTGGGCTGGTGCGGCAGATGGCACTCTTTGCAGTTCACGCCGTAGTGGTCTTTCACCACGATCTGCTTGAGCCATTTAGGGCGGGAAATGTCGGCTTCATGGCAGCGAATACAGTGGCTGCCGGTGGCCTTGACCGGGAGAATGTCCGGATTGGCGGCATGCTCGCTGCACACACCATGGCAGCCTTCGCAAGAAAGCGTCTTGTGCGCATTTGACGCCAGTTGGTGCAGAAGGTCAGAGTGGCATTCATCGCATGCCTGTTTGCCCGCGAACAGGGGGTCGCGGGAATTGGCGATTTCGCCCAGCGCATTCCCGCGATACCAGCCATATGCACCAAACGAAGGCGGGGTTAAAAACGTGCGGGCGATCAGATAAGATCCCACAATGGCCGCAGCCAGGAGAACTAATCGGATGATTTGGGGAGGCAGTTTAAAACGGCGCATATTACCGGAGGTTGGTTTGGCGGCTGGCTGTGCGAGGGTCGCCAGTTCGACGCCCCCGCCCACAAACAAAATCTTTTATTTTTTCAAGCCACGGACATACGTCAGCAGAGCCTTGACCTCATCGTCCGACAGCGGGGCATCCGCGCCCGTCACGTAGGCCTTCATTTTGGTCTTACCCTCGGCATCTTTAACGCCATCCTTGATGGCTTTTACTGCGGCATCATCCTTGATCTCGGCTTGCACCTTGGCGTCGGTGAAGTCCTTCACCCCGAGCTTAGCGCCCATCTTGGTGTCGCCCTTGCCTTCGGCGCCGTGGCATTTGGCACAGACCGTGTCATAAGTTTCCTTAGCCTCCGCCGCCTTCGCTGATACAGCGGCGATCAGAACCAAAACGGCCGACAAAAGAATTGTTTTTTTCATGACGATAATAATTACGAGTTGATGTTGGTTTAAGTGCGAGAATAATTTGCGCCCGTCCGGCAAACCCACCAACCATAAATTGCTATTTGTCTGGCTCGGATTGTCAATAGATCAGAAATTTGCATGAAATCCATTAGGGCTGAGAAATATGGCGCGGGGGCGGGCGCAACCGACCACCAGACGAGTTGAAAAATACCGCATTCGAAATCCGCGCGCGGCAAAGCCCTACTGCAGGCCAAAAACTCCGATTGCCGTGGAGGCTGGCGTTGGGAAACCAGCCGCCTCTGAAAAAGGGAACGCCCACCACCACCCCGGTTCCTGTCGGACCCCAATGATGGATCCGGGACTGATGGTCCTGGAGGCACAGTTGGCAATCGCAATCTCGCCCTTCACCTTAACCCGGACGAGCCAGGCGATCACCAGAAAGATGAAGAAATAAAACTTGCCCTCGCTTGGTTTTCGGCCAAATTTCACAAGCCAAGTCAATTTATCAAATTTCAAAAAGTTATGGGACGCATTTACAACAATATCATCGAAACCGTCGGCCGCACGCCGCTGGTCAAATTGAACAAGGTCACCGCCGGGGTGGACGCCACCATCCTGCTCAAATGCGAATTTTTCAACCCGTTGAGCAGTGTCAAGGATCGCATCGGGGCGGCGATGATTGAGGACGCCGAAAAGCGCGTGGTGTTGACGAAAGACACCGTGATTATCGAGCCAACCAGCGGCAACACCGGCATTGCCCTCGCGTTCGTGGCGGCGGCCAAGGGTTACCGGCTGATT
>CAIMLG010000314.1 GCA_903842235.1 uncultured Verrucomicrobia subdivision 3 bacterium | reverse complement strand
TTCTTTACCATTTTTTATTTTTCCCCGCATCCCCGTCTGCGTCACCGGCCCGAGGCAGACACCCAGCCCAGACAAGGCGGGAAGCGCGCACGAGCGAGAACGGGCGACGAGAGGGCGCAAACACCGATCCAACCAGCCGCCGGCCCCGGCGAACAAAATGTCAAAGAACGGCAAACCCGGCTCCAAGAAATCCGCTGCATGCTCGTAGATAACTTTCTTATACGACAATGACGGACGGCGGTCAAGGGGAAAATTTACACACCGCCAAGGGGTGCAGCTTGACACTTTTATTGCTGAACTGAAGGTCGTCCTTCGGCTCGTGCTCGTCCTCGTCCTCGGTTTGGCTGGGAATATCGTGGACGAGCCACGAGGATAAAGAGGAAGGCTGATTCCAGCTTTCATCCGACCGGATAATAACCGTTGTCAAGATGCACCCCCAGGACACGAATCGAAGGCCGATGGGCAAGGGCGCGCAGTCCTCTGCCCGCCGCAGATGCGGTGGCCGGCCGCGCGGGCGGGGGGTTTACTTTTGGGCGGACTTGGGTAGGCTTCTGTCCATGACTCCCTTCTCTGGCGAAAAAGGCCTGGTTTCATTCAGCGCGGCCCCGGCCCCGCAACCGGCGGCCCCACGCGGCGGGTTTACCTTGGTGGAACTCCTGGTGGTGCTGGCGACCGTAGCCATTCTGACGACTCTGCTCGTGCCCGCGCTCAGTCAGACCAAGCAAAGGTCGCCGATGATCACCTGCATGAGCAATCTCAAGCAGATGCAGCTCGGCTGGGAATTATATGCGGGAGAATATAATGATCAGTTGCTGACCAGCGGGGGGACGATTTCCAATCGGCCGCCGTGGATCAGTGACACGTGGAATTATGCTGCTCGAAGCGCGGGCGACTGGGAGCCCCGTTATTATTTGGACAAAAGCCCGTTGATGCCGTTTGTGGGCCGGAACCGGGCCATCTGGCGCTGTCCGGCGGATATCACCCAAGTCTATACGAATTATGTATCCGGGGTGATGGCCCCCCGGCTGCGCACCTATTCCATGAGTCAGGTGTTTGGCACGGGGGCTTGGTTAAGTCAAACCTATCCCAACACAACTTATAAGGTCTATGGCCAGCTGAGTGCGATTACCAATGCCAGTTCCACCTTTGTGTTTATTGAAGAGCATGCCAACAGCATCAATGATGGCCAATTTGCGCTGCGGATGGCCAACGGCGTGGCGGATGCCAGTGTGATGCTGGTGGACTATCCCGCCGGCTATCACGCCGGTGCGGGCACGCTCAGTTTTGCCGACGGCCATGTGGAAATTCATAAATGGCACGGGATAAAAGATCAGCCGCCGGTGAATTTGACGATTGTTCTGACGGGAACAACTTTTCAGGAAGGCATTACGGGCTTGGACAGTGGCACGATTGCCGATCTGCGCTGGCTGTCCAGCGTCACCACCGTGGCCAGATAAGCCGCCCGGGAACCCGGTTGCACTTTGGCGGCGCCGGTGTAGTTTGCCCGCATGGAAGAATTCGTCACCATCCAATGCCCATTCTGCGGCCAGACGTTCGACGTGACGGTGGACACCAGCGTCCGCCGGCAAAGCTTCACCACCGATTGCGAGATCTGCTGCCGGCCCTTTGAGGTGCTGGCCGAATGCGCCAACGGCGAGGTCGTCACCGTGGAAACCGCGTCGGAATGAGCGGGCTTACTTTCCGCAAAAGCTTTTCACCACTTCCGCCACGCGCTGGAGCTGGGCGTCGGCCAGTTCCGGGAACATCGGCAGGCTGAGCACTTCGCGCGGCTGGCTTGTTCGGCCGCCGGTTAACGCTTGAATTCCCCCGGCGGTTTGCAGCGTGATTTTAGTTTTGACGGGGCTGGCTCAGGTTGATCAGGGCGCCGCCGGTGACGGGTTCAGGAGCCGCCGCATTTCGGATTCCGATACGCTCTGCACCGAGCCGTCGGCGAGCACGACGTTGTGATGCACGGGACAAATCGCCAGCACTTGCGACGGATCGGCGTCGGTGATGTTGGTTCCGGAGTGGATCAGGTAGGTGACATTTTCCGCTTGGAATTGGCTGAAGTTCAGGGCCGGGTGTTTGGCGGCATCGCTGGGACAAACCAAAATCTTCGGGGTGGATAATTCATTGGACATGACCTGAAAATGGCGCCACGAATTCTGGTCCAAGCGGTCTGCCCCGGGCCGGCACCATTCCAAGGTGCCACCGGTGTTGGTGCTGACATTGAAGGGGAATTGGTCGCTGTTATCGCCGGCCCAGAGGCGAAAGGACAGGCCGACTTGTTTGAGATTGTTGACGCAATTGATCCGCTGGGCCTTTTTCTTGGCCGAAGCCAGGGCGGGCAGTAGCAGGGCGGCGAGCACGGCCGGAATCAGCAGGGCGCCGCAGACGATCAGGGCAATGGCCCAGCCGGGGGTGCCTTGGCCCGGGGCGGGTGGGGTAGGCGGCAAACCGACCGGAGGTAAACTGGCGGTTAGCGGAGCGGCCGGGGCCGTTTCCGGCGGGGCAGCCGTCAGGATCGTTTTGCCGGCCAGTTCATTGACGCTGGCCTGCACCAGACCGGCAAATATCGGGGTAATGATGGTGTAACCGATCAGTCCGTTGATATAGGGAATCACCTGGAAGATGCAATTCGTGGTGGCCAGACCGCGGAGGTCGTTGGCAGGCAGTCCGGCCAATTGCCGCTGCTCGGCCAGGCGCAAACACAGTCGGCGATAGACGAAAAATATCCAATACAGGTTGAAAAAGGGAATGAAACAAAAACCGATGGCCTTGCCGGCGGAGGGGTCGTCCGTCCGGACCTTGGGCAGTTTCCCATGCAGGAGATTGAGCCAGACCATGGTGAATATCCCGCAGGTGACATAATGCAGGAGGATTACCGCCACCACGGGAAAGGGGCTGAGCGGTTGGATCGGGCCCGGGCCACCGGCGGGAGGGACGGGCGAAACGGCGGCGGGAATTTGCGGGGGGAGGCCCAGAAAGGCTTCAGCATCTTCGGACATAATGGTCTCCTAGTTGTTTTTTTGCCGGGCGCTCAGGGTAAACAGGAAAATGACCAGCATGATCCCCGAAAAGAGGTAAATGGGCATGGATAGGACATAGGGCCACTCATAATGCCAGGATCCGTTTCCCCCGATCAAGCGCACGAGCATTTGCACCCATTGGAGAGATTGACAGAGCAGCGCCAGCAATTGGGCGATGGCCGCGATTAATGTGATGGTTTTGAGTTTCATAGAGTCTGTTGATGTTTTCGCCCAGAATATGATAATCACCTGAGCTATGCGATTGAGTTCTGGCGGATGAGAACAACTTAACCGGATTTTGGCAAGAGAATATTCGATCCACGCCAAAACGCCGGCCGCCAGAGATTTCATTCCCAATGGCGAAAAAAAGGGGGACGAGGCGACGCGGGTTTGGCCCGTCGCCCCAGTGGTCGGCAAAGGAAGCTTATTTGAAAAAGCCGTGGACCACTTCGGCCACGCGCTGGAGCTGGGCGTCGGCCAGTTCCGGGAACATCGGCAGGCTGAGCACTTCACGCGAGGCCTTTTCCGCCACGGGAAAATCCCCCGCCTGATACCCCAGAGGCGCATAGGCCTTTTGGAGGTGCAAGGGCATGGGATAATGCACGGCGTTGCCAATGCCATTCGCATCCAGATGTTTTTTCAAGTCATCCCGGCGCAGTGAACGCACGGTGTAAAGGTGCCAGGCGCTTTCGCAGCCGGCGGCAACGGTCGGCAATTGCAGCGGCGTGCCGGCGAGCAGCTCCGCATAACGGCCGGCCACGCGGCGGCGCGCGGCGGTCCAGTGGGCCAGACACTTCAACTTCACGCCGAGCACGGCGCCTTGAAGGCCTTCGAGCCGGTAGTTAAAACCCAGTTCATCGTGGTGATAGCGCACGGTGGAGCCGTGTTCGCGCAGGGATTTGGCGCGGGCGGCCAGCGCGGCGCTGTTGGTGACGAGCGCGCCGCCTTCGCCGCAGGCGCCCAGATTTTTGGCGGGATAAAAACTGAAGCAGGCGAGATCGCCGAGCGAGCCGACGGTTTTGCCCTGATAAGTGGCGCCGTGCGCCTGGCAGGCATCTTCCACGAGCGGCAGGTTATGCTTCTTACAAATGGCGGCAATGGCGGCCACGTCGAACGGATGGCCGTAAAGGTGCACGGGCAACACGGCCTTGGTGCGGGGCGTGATGGCGGCTTCCAACTGCCGGGGATCGAGATTGAAGCTGGCGGGCTCGATGTCCACATAGACCGGCTTGGCGCCGCAGTAGGAAATGGCCCAGCTCGTGGCGATAAAGGTGTAGGGCGTGGTGATGACCTCATCGCCGGGGCCGACGCCGAGGAGCAGCAGGGCCACGTGGAGGGCGGAGGTGCCGCTGTTGAAGCCAAGCGCGTGCTGAGCGCCGCAGAATTGGGCAAAATCTTTTTCAAACTGCGCCACGTCCGGGCCGAGGCAGAAGGAGCAGTTGTCCAAGGTGCGGGCGATGGCGGCGTCAATTTCCGCACGCAACGGCTTGAGTTGGGCGCGCAGGTCGAGATAAGGAACCGGTTCAGGCATAAAAATGGTCGGGCAATTTAGCCGCAACCGGCCGGCAGGGAAATCTTAAACATGAAGGCCCCGGACGCCCTCAAAATGTTTTCACACCGCCTCGCGCGGTGTTGGGCCGCCGAAACCGCCAAACCAGAATAAATGCAAGCACCGCCAAGATGAACGGCACGAAACCCGAAACCCGCTGCTGCCACAGGTAGCTAACTCCAAGCTCTCTGACAACCTGCTCATCCAAGCTCTCTGGCCAAGCGGCAATCAAACCTAGAGCGGCGCTGATAACCATGACAAGTAAGCCAAGCCACAATCGAGCAAATGAAAGTGCCAATGTAACCACCGCTGCGACCAAGCCGACGACCAGCCAAAGCGTCCACATCGCACCCAAGGTCGGCATTTTATCTGCAATCTCGGCAAACATGGGTGTAAATGAGTGCATGGCGTGCAAGCGGCCGAACAGGCACCTATCAGGGCTTGTCTTGAAAAACTGCGGCCGATCATCGGCGCAGGGTTTGCGGCAGTTTGGGATTGCAAAAGGGGGTTGTCCAGCCTGTTATCGCGGTATGCGCCCGGAGCATAGGCTAACGCCAAGGCCGCCTCCGCTCATGGTCGGTTCCTCCGCCATCCCCTCGGCGGCGGCGGTGCGGACAAAGAATGCGCCGGGGCCAGCGCGCCGGGGGCCAGCGAAAATGGGGATTTCCGCTTGAATGTCCCGCCGCCGCCGGTAGGCTCGCTGCCTATGCGTTGGCTCAATTTATCGTTTCTGCTCATGACCACTCTTTTAACCGCCTGCCACACGACCCAGCCGGACCCGGTCGCCCCGGCGCATCCGCTGGCAGCATTTCAAAGCCGCGCCGCCCAGTTTCATGCGGTCGTCACCCTGCCGACGTTTGAGACCACGCCGGCGGAAGTGGCCGCCACCGCCAAGAACCTGATTGCCGCCGGGGACGCGGCGCTGGATCGGATCGGCCGGCAAACGGCCGCCGAGGTGAATTTCACCAACACCTTGGTTGCGCTGGATGATTTGAATTATCGCCTGGGCCTCGCGGCCAACCGGCTTTCGCTCATTGAGCAAACCAGCACGAATGCCGCTGTGCGCGACGCGGCTACTGAGGCGGGCAAGGAGCTAGCCACTTGGGCGGTGGGCTTGGATTACCGCGAGGATGTTTACCGCGCGCTGAAGACGTTGGCCGCCACGCAGCCGCAGTTGAGCGGCGAAGAACAAAAGCTGTTTAACGACACGCTGCGCGATTACCGCCGGGCCGGTTTGGAATTGCCCAAGGCGCAGCGCGATGCGGTGGAAAAATTGCGCAAGGAGCTGACGGGGTTGGAGACGGATTTTCAAAACAACGTCACCAAGGCCACGAAGGCGCTGACGTTCACGAAGGCGGAACTGGCCGGCGTGCCGGAGGATTTCCTCACCCAGCAGGGCATTAAAACGGGCCCCGACGAATACACGCTCAAGGCGAACATCACGTTCCACTACCTGATGGTGGAGGACAACGCCAAGCTCGAAGCCACGCGGCGCCGCATGATGACGGCGCAATGCAACCTCGCCCGCGAGGTGAACATTCCCCTGCTCCAGAAAATCCTCGTCCTGCGCGACGACATCGCCACCCAGCTCGGCTATAAAACCTATGCAGATTATGCCACCGAAACCCGCATGGCGAAGAACGCGGCGACGGCGCTCAACTTTTTGCAAAGCCTCAAGACCGGCTTGCAACCCAAGTTTGACGCGGAGCTGGCGGAGTTCCGCCGGCTGAAGATTCAGGAAACCGGCGACGCCAAGGCCATCGTCAATTCGTGGGACTGGCGCTATTACGCCAACCAGCTCAAGATCACCAAATACAATGTGGATGCCGAGCAGTTGCGCGTTTATTTCCCGTATCAACGCGTGCTGGACGGGATGTTCGCCATTTATCAGCGCATCTTCGGCCTGAAGTTTGAGCGGGTGGAAGCGCCTTACAAGTGGGTGGACGACCTGCAACTCTACACCGTGGCCGACGCCCAGACCGGCGAGCCGCTGGGGCTGTTCTATCTCGACATGTTCCCGCGCGAGGGCAAATACAATCACTTCGCGCAATTCGGCATCATCGAGGGAAAATTACTGCCGGACGGCAACTATCAGCGCCCCGTTTGCGCGCTGGTCTGCAACTTTCCCCCGCCGCAGCCGGACAAGCCCTCGCTCCTGTCGCATGACGAGGTGGAAACCGTGTTCCACGAATTCGGCCACGCCATGCACACCATCCTGACCCGCGCCAAATACGGCCGCTTCTCCGGCACCAGCGTGCCGCGCGATTTCGTGGAGGCGCCGTCGCAGATGCTGGAGAACTGGCCGTGGGACAAGAAGGTTTTGGACAGCTTTGCCGCTGATTACCGCGATCCGAAGAAAAAAATCCCGCAGGCCATCCTGAGCCAGCTCAAGGCCTCCCGGCTGGCCACCTATGGCACTTTCTACCGCCGCCAGCTTTCCTTCGGCATCATGGATTTGACGCTGCACACGCAAATCCACGCCACCAATGCCGACGAGGTGCTGCCGCTCTCCAATAAGATCTTGAGCGAGGTTTCGTTCCCGGTGCCGCCGGACACGGCGTTCATCGGCTACTTCGGCCACATCGTCGGCTACGGCGCGAGCTACTACGGCTATGCCTGGGCGGATGCCATCGCGGCGGACATGGCCACCTGCTTTGAAAAATCGCCCGCCGGCTATTTCGACCAGCCGACCGGCCTGCGCATGCGGAAGGAAATTTATTCCGTCGGCGATTCGCGCGATGTCAACGTTTCCATTGAAAAATTCCTCGGCCGCCCGCGCTCCATCGAGCCGTTCCTCAAGCGCATTGGCGTGGAACCGACAAAATAATCCAGCCCCATGAGCGCCTCCCCCAACCGCTGGCCGCCGCAGATCAAATACATCGTCGGCAACGAGGCGTGCGAACGCTTCAGTTACTACGGGATGAAGAGCATCCTCGCCGGCTATATCACCGGCGCGGTGCTGAAAGGCGGGCTGGGCCAGAGCTCCGACGCCTCCACCGAAATCATCCACCTGTTTGTTTTCGCCAATTATTTCATGCCACTGCTCGGCGCGTGGCTCTCAGACAAACTCATCGGGCGCTACCACACGATTCTCTGGGTCTCACTGTTTTACTGCGCCGGCCATGGGGTGCTGGCGTGCAGCGATTATGTCGGCGGCGGCGTCGCCGGCAAGATGTGGTGCCTCTATACCGGACTCGCCCTGATCGCGTTCGGCTCCGGCGGCATCAAACCGTGCGTCTCGGCATTCATGGGCGACCAGTTCCGGCCCGACCAATCGCACCTGCTGCAAAAAGCCTACGGCGCCTTCTACTGGGCGATCAACTTCGGCTCCTTCTTCTCCTTCTTGGTCATCCCGTGGATCAAGGATAAACACGGTTACAGTCTGGCCTTCGGCGTGCCGGGTATTCTGATGGCGGTGGCCACCCTGATCTTCTGGCTGGGCACCAAACATTACGTCCGCATCCCGCCCAACCGCGAGACGAAGACAGCCGGTTTCTTCCAAGTCTTTTTTGGCGCCCTGACTAGACGGCGCGAGGCGGGCAAGGATTTCTGGTCCGCCGCCAATGCCCGTTTCAGTCCGGCGGAAATCGCGGCGGCGAAATCCGTGCCGCCCATCCTCTTTGTCTTCGCGCTGGTGCCAGTGTTCTGGTCGCTGTTTGACCAGACGAATTCCACGTGGGTGATGCAGGGGGAAAAGATGCTCGTTTTCCGGTTTGGGGAATTGGGACTAATCAAGGCACTGCTGCCGTATTGGAGCTTTATTGCGGCCGGAACGGGAATTTTTTGGCTATGCTTTCTTCCAACTCTGGCATATCGAAAATTCACGACCAACCAACCATCTCCTTCGACCGAATTCCAGTGGATGCTGTGGCTTGGTTCGGCAGTTTTTTCCGGCCTGTTCACCTGGTTTATGTTCAATCTGCCCAACCTCAGTATCGGCGCGGAACAAATGCAGTCCATGAATCCCTTGATTGTCATGGCGCTCGTGCCCCTGTTTACGTTGGGCCTTTATCCGCTAATCGGGCGCTTCGCGGCCCCGCTCAAGCGGATGGCGTATGGGATGTTTCTGGCGGCGGGCTCGTATCTGGTCGTGGCCGCGCTGCAAACGCGCATTGACCACGGCGACCAGTTAAGCGTCCTCTGGCAAACCGCGCCCTATCTTATTCTCACGGCGGCGGAAGTCCTGATTTCGACCACCGGTTTGGAATTCGCCTTCCGCGAAGCCGCGCCGGAAATGAAGAGCATCATCATGAGTTTCTGGCTGCTCACGGTGGCGTTCGGCAACCTGTTCGTCAGCGTGATCACGAAGATCTTTTCCACGCCCGGCAACAGCGAAGCCTCCGTCAGCCCCGGCCGGTTCCTGATGTATGCCGGGCTGACCTTTGTGGTGGCCATCCTGTTCAGCCTGATCGCCCGCACTTACCGCTACCAGGATGCGGCGGCGGCACAGGGAAAATAACCGGGTAAGCGGCGCGCCTACCGCGCCCGCTGGGTCAATGCCATTTTGCCAATCCCGGCGAGCACGTCCCAGGCTGGCCCCGGGAACTTGTGCATCCCCACCATGACGTCCTCGAAGGCGGTCAGGAAAGTTTTCACATCGGCCTCGGTGATGACGAGCGGCGGCAGGAGCTTGACCACATCCACGCCGTGCCCGGCAACTTGCGTGATGATGTGATGCTTGTCCATCAGCGGAATCACGGCGGCCTGCGGGAACAAGCTCTTGTCCAGCGTATGGCAGGTGGTCCAGGCGAGGCGCAGGCTGATGGATTTGGGCGTGCCAAACTCAATGCCCACCATCAAGCCGCGCCAGCGGACGGCTTTCAGGAATTCAAAACGCGGGATCATCGCCGTCACGCCCTGGCCGATCAGATCGCCCATTTTGGCAGCGTTGGCGATAAGGTTTTCCCGGTCCAACACATCCAGCGCCGCCAAGCCGGCGGCCATGGCAAAGCTGCCCTGGCTGAACGTGGAGCTATGCACCACCGAGCGCTGCATGGAGGAAAACACCTTCTCGTGAATCCACTTTTTGCACAGCACCGCGCCGACCGGCACGAACCCGGCGGAAAGGGTTTTGGCGAGAATCACAATGTCCGGGTCCACCGCGCCTTCGTGTTCAATGGCCAGAAATTTCCCCGTGCGGCCCATGCCGGACTGCACTTCGTCGTCAATAAAGAGCGCGCCGTGTTTGCGGCAGAGCTGCTGCGCCGCGAGCAGATAACCGGGCGCGGGCAGGTTCACGCCCTTGCCCTGGATCGGCTCGACGATGAAGCCGGCGACATCGCCCTTCTTCAATTCCTTTTCCAAGGCCTCAAGATCATTGAACGCAATCTCGCGGCAATCCGGCAGGAATGGCGCGAAGCCGGAGCGGAAACTATCGTCGCCATTCACGGACAACGCGCCGGAGCTGAGGCCGTGGAAAGATTTTTTGCAGTGAATCAGCGCCGATTTGCCCGTGGCGCACTTAGCGTATTTTATGGCCGTCTCCACGCCTTCCGCGCCGGAGTTGGTGAAAAACACCATGTCGAGCTGGTTCGGCATGCGCTTCTTCAACTCGGCGGCCAGCAGGCCGGACAGCAGCGGGGCCTCCATCTTCACGAGGCTCGGATAATCGGCGTCGAGGAATTCCTTGAGAATGCGGCGAACTTCCGGGTGGTTCCGGCCCAAGCCAAACACGCCGTAGCCGCTCAGCAAATCCAGATATTTCTCGCCCTTCACATCCCACAGATACGCGCCTTCGGCCCGCGTGTAGCAGCGGTCGAAGCCGATGGTTTTCAACGTGCGGACATTGGCGGGATTGATGTGCTCCGACTGGAGCTCGTAATTCCGCCCCTCGTGCTCCTTGACGAGCGCCGCCAGATTCAGCGGCGGACGGGCGGCGGCGGTTTGGCTCAAATGATTTTCAGACGACATGATGAATCATGTTTACCGCAACGGCGGCAGAATCAAGAAAATTGCAGGGCGCGGAACTTCCAAGCCAATCATGTCTCCCCGGCCTCCAGGAGCTTGATGAGGATGGCCACGGACAAGCCGGCCAGAAGCATGAAGGATAATTTGAACCGGTCGTGCGAATGGAATTGCAGTTCCGGCAGCAGGTCGCTGCTGGCGATGCAGAGAAACGAGCCGGCGCAAAACGCCAGCGCATAGCCCAACACCGGCACGCTGCCACCGGCGAGCTGGCCCGCGCCAAAATAAAACAGCGCCGCGCCCAGCGGACTCGCGAACGCGAACAAGCCGTTCAGCACATGGCGCGAAAACTTCGATTTGCCCCCGGCATGCATCAGGGTTGAAACCGCCATCGCGTCGAACGGCTTGTGCAGAATCACCACCAGCGCCACGCCAAGTCCGGCCAGTTGCGCGTGGCCATGCACCCCGGCGGCCACGGCGGCGGCCAAGGCGAGTCCATCGAGCAGCGAGTGCAGCGTCAATCCGAGTGCCGTGCCGACCCAGGAAAGCTGCTTCGCCGACTTGTCCGCGAGGGTGTTCGTGTGATCGTGCTCATGCTCGTGGCTGTGATCGTGCCCGCAACAATCTTCCGGGTCGCCTTCCGGCAAATCGTGGTGGTGAAAGTGAAAGAAGCGCTGGACAAAAAACATCGCGAGAAAGCCGCCGAGCATCCAGTTCACGGTTTTGTCCAGCGATTGCAGATGTTCGCTGGCATCCGGCAGGAAATGCAGCAGCGCAATGCCCAGCATCAGTCCGGCGACAAAACTGACGGCCATTTGCAGCCGCGTGTGGGTGAGATGAATGGCCAGCAGCAGCCAGCCGCCCGCCAACGATGCCAACATCGTCAACGCGCAGTAAACAAACAGCAGCCACGCCGGCGAAAGAAGCGGCGTGGTCAAGGTGACAGGTTCCGGTGGCATGGCGATTGTTTCAGGAGGTTAGCTAAAAGGTTTCTATTTGGCGAAACGGAAACGAAATCAGTTTTTGCCGGCGGCGAGTCTGCAAACCCGTTGGCCCGACCACGCCGCGGCATAAATGACACCGAGCAAGACGACATCGGTCGGGCCGACGGGCCAGTCCCATTGATACGCCAGCCCGAAGCCGAGAACCGCCGTGAGGCCGCCCAACACTGAGGCGAGCGCGAAAAATTGTTTCATATTCCGCGCAAACAAATGCGCGGTCAGCGCCGGCACCAGCAAAAAGCCGAACGAAATCAGCGGCCCGACGCTCAAAACCGAAATCGAAACGGTGACGCCGATGAGCAGGTAAATCAAAATGTCCCACAGCAAGACATTTTTGCCGAGCGTCGCCGCCATCGCGCGGTCGAAGGAGACGAAAAGAAATTCCTTGTGAAACAACAGCAGCATTGTTAGCACCAACGCGAGCGTCGCGCCGGTGATTGCCAAATCGTAGTTGTCTATCGTGATGATCTCGCCTTTCAGTAAATCCAGCCAGCCGACTTCGGCGTAGCGGTTTTTGGAAAGCAGCAAAATGCTCAGCGCCGAGGCGACGACGTAGGCCGTGCCGAGACGGCCTTCCGACAATCCGCGTCCGCGCCGTTCGCAAAACGCCAGCAGCAAAATCGCCGCGAGCGAGAAAAACATCGAGCCGGCGAAAGCGAGGAGATGCTCGCTGTGCGCCGCGTGATCCGGTTTGGCGCCCAGCCAGAAGGGCACGGACAGCGCCACGGCCACGCCGGTCGAGGAGATTTGCGGCAACGCCACGCCCATGAACACCAGCCGCCGCAACACGAGAAACACGCCGACGAGCGGACACGCGAAGCCGATGAGCACGCTGGTATAGACCGAATTTCGCAGCAGAAAATCGGGCGAGAGAATTTCCTTGAGCGTTTCCATCAGCCGACCTCCATTTCAAAAATCTCCGCCATGCGTTCAGGCGTGAACAGTTCGGCCACCGTGCCGTGCAGCACCGCGCCGTCGTGCAGCCAGATGATTTGCTGCGCGTGCTTCTTGACGAGCGGTAAATCGTGCGTGACCAGCAGCACCGTCAGTTTTCGTTCTTCGTGGATTTGCGAGATGAACTCCAGCAGCGATTTCGTCGCGGCCACATCCACGCCGGCGGTCGGCTCGTCGAGCACGAGAATTTCCGGCTTCGTCGCCAGCGCGCGGGCGATGAGCACGCGCTGCTTTTGGCCGCCGGACAACTGGCTGAATTTTTTCTGCGCGAATCCCTCCGCGGCCGTCGCCCGCAAGCAGTCGCGAACAAAATCCTTTTCCGCGCGCGACGGAAATCGCATCGGCCCGACGCGGCCAAACGTCCCCATCAGCGCCACGTCAAAACCGGTGAGCGGATAGAGCGGGTCAAATTGAGTCGCCTGCGGCACATAGCCAAAACCGGCGGGCGGCTGGATTTTGATCTGTCCGCTGACGGCGGGTTGCAATCCGAGCAGCGTTTTCAGCAGCGTGGATTTGCCGGTGCCATTCGCTCCGAGAATCGCGGTGAAACTGCCGCGCGCAATTGCCAGCGAAATACCGGACAAGACGGCCTGACCATCGTAACCGATGGCCAGGCTTTCGAGTGTGATGACAGAATCCGACATTTTATTTTTGCAGCGCCGAAACGAACGAATGAACGATGTAATCCATCTCCGCGATGTAAGTTTCCGTGTCCGGCACGCCGCCCGGCATGATGGGCAGCTTGATGAGCGTTGCGCCAGTCTGTTTCGCGATGAGCGCGGGGACTTTCTCCGGGAACTGCGGTTCGCGGACGACGATGGGAACGTGGTCGGCCTTCATTGAGGAAACCAGCCCTTCGATGTGGCGAGCCGTCGGGTCAACGCCCGGCTTTAATTCAATCGTGCCGTAATAAACCAGCCCGAACCGCTGGGCGAAATAATGCCAGTGTCCGTGATACGACACGAATTTCGTGCCCTTGAAGGGCGCGAGCGCCGCCTGCCATTCCACGAACTTCGCATCGAGTTTGGCGAGATAGACATCGCGGTTCTTCACGAAGTCCGCTTCATGTTCCGGTGCGACGGCGACGAGCGCGTCGCAGATGTTTCGCACTGCCGTCTTTGCCAGCACCGGGTCCAGCATATAGTGCGGATTGCCGAACGGATGCACGTCGCCTTCGGAATGGTCCGTGGATTTAGGGACTTCGAGGGGACTTATGCCTTTGGAGCAGTCCACATAACCCGGTTTGCCGGGCTGGAGCTTCGGATTTTTGCTCGCCTCCAGCAACGCGGGCAGGAACGCGTGTTCGCAATCAAAGCCGACCAGCACCACCAGGTCGGCGCGGTTAAGCAGCGGCACGAAGCTCGGTTTCATCGGCACGCCATGCGTGTCCTCGATGCCGGTGGCAAGGCTGCGGACTTCGACGAATTCGCCGCCAACATTGCGCGTGAGATCGGCGAGATCGGTGAGCGTGGCGACGACGCGAACTTTCGCGGCGTTGACTTGAGTGGTGCCGAGCAAGGCGGCGATGAGGGCGGCCAAAAATAATTTCATTTTCATTTTCAAATTTCCTTTCAGGTATCAGCTTTTGTTCAGCGTTGGGTCCAGCCGTGCGCATGCGCGCCGATGATCCAGGACCATTGCAGATAAATGGCGTCGTCCGGCTTCAGGCCGGAAACGGCGCTGCGGTCGGTGTGCGTGTATTGCAGGCGAAGCTGGTTCCAGTGGGTCCAGGCGTAGGTGAGAAACGGCGAATACGCGAGCGTCTCGTCGTCGTGGTTCTGCGCGCTTTGAAGGTAATCGAACAGGAAGCCCGCACTCCACTGGCGGCTCCACTTGTAGTTCACATACGAATACAGACCGAGCGAACCGACGGAGCCTTCATAACCGGTGCTGGGAATAGTGACGTCTGGATTGATGAAAAACCGGTTGTCGCTGAACAGAACTTCCGTGCCCCAGGTGAAGCTGTTGAACTGGTTTTCGCGCAGCGGCACGTAACTGATTTTCCAGTCCACGCCCGCCAGCCGGCGTTCCTTTTCCGTGAAGGTTGTGACGCCATTGGGTTGCAGCAAGAGGCCGCCGCGATCCTGCGTTTTGGGATTCCACATGCCGGAGACGCCCGCCTCCAACTGCCAGTTGTCCGTGAGGTTGAAGAAAGTCGAGGCCCGGCCCCAGAAATTCAAGCCGTAGAACGCACGGAAATTTCCGGGATTGTTCGGGTTTGGACTGTCGCCGCCGAACTGGTCGCCCACGCCGGCCGTCACACTAATGTAATGATCCACCGGCACGAGCCAGTTGAGCTGGCCGCCGTCCGTGCGCGATTCGCCGCCGATGTAATTGTCCAGAGCGAGCGGACGATTCACAAACGGCAGTTCGTGATCGTGAATGTAAGCCAGCCGGCCGAACTCGCCGAAAAACCGCCCGGCCGTCAGCGTGAGATTTCCCGGCAGCGACGTCGTCTGCAACGCCGCCTCCTCGATGCCGAAGGTGGATTCGCCCGTGGCGGCATCCGCCGAGGCATTCGCCACCACCCAGCCCTTGGCAAACGGATCCACCGAGGCCGACGCCATCAGTTCAACCGAACGCGCCCAGAAATCAAACCCGCCCGGACGGGCGCTGCCCATCTTGTCCGCGCTCTGACTGTGATAGCTGGACAAGAAGTCGCCCACCAGGCCGATGGCGGGATTGAATTCGCCGGGCAACGATTTCTTCTGCGCCTCGACGACATTGTCCACTTTGTCACTCAATTCCTTGAACAAGCCCGGCGACACGCTGTTCGTTGCCTCAGCCGCAACGACAGGATTCGTCACCGCCGCTGGTTTTTGGGCCAGCAACTCGACCTGTTTTCGCAAGGCCTCGATTTGCTGGCGATCCTCGGCTTCACGTTTCTCAAAGTTTGCCTGCATCTGCCGCAGTTGCTGCTGCAACTGCTCCACCGCATTTGTCTCCTGGGCCTGGGCGACGGTTGCGCACAGGCAAAGGGCCGAAGACACGCCCAATATTTTTTTCAGTTTCATTTTTAATTTCTCCACTCCGGCGCACACGAATGGCGTGCGCGCCGGTTCTAACAGAATTTACGAACGGAAATCCAATCAGCAAAAGCTGACCGGCCAATCAGACTGGGGAAGAAACAGAAACTGGCGGGGCGCGACCGGCGGGAAGACCGGCAATGGCCGGAGCGAAGACGGAAAATTCAAGGCGGGGAGAAAGTTGAACGAAAGTAAATATTGCCGCTGGCACATCCACCGCCGCCGCATCCACTTGGCCGTGCGCAAACAAGGTGACAGCGCATTGGTGGGCGGATTGGGGGGCATCCGCGTGCAATTTCTGGTGCAACGCCGCCGAGGCAGCCAGCAGATTAAGCAACAGGACGAGCAATACGGTCAGGATTCCGAATGAAATCCGGCCTAGCGACCTCATTTGTTTCATCTGAAACTTCAAGCATGAGGAAACTAGCACACGTCCGATAAGCGGCAAGGGGTATTTCCAATCGTCACCGGCTTCCCCGCGCCACAGCGGAGAAACAGGTGCCTCACTTATGCACCCGATGCCGGCCGACGGATTGCTACCGCCACCGGCTCAGTGGGAATTATGGCTGTCGTGGTTGGCTTTCCGCTGGGCGGCTTCGGCGACGACCTGGTCCGCCGCCTCGCGCGGCATTTCCTCGTAGTGACTGAAGGTCTCAGTATGCACGCCGCTGCCGCCGGTCAGCGAACGCAGTGTGCTGGAATAATGGTAAAGCTCCGCCGTCGGGACATGCGCCTTGATCACCTGAAAGGCGCCTTCCGCCTCGATGCCGAGAATTTTTCCCCGCCGCGAGGACAGGTCGCCCATGACCTTGCCCAGAAAGGCTTCCGGCACTTGAATCTCGACGGTTTCGATCGGCTCGAGCAGCAGCGGCTTGGCGGCCGCGAACGCCTCCTTGAAGGCGAAGTAACCGGCGATTTGAAAAGCAATGTCCTTGGAATCCACCGGATGCATCTTGCCGTCGTAGAAATCAATCTTCACATCGGTCACACGACAGCCGGCCAGGACGCCTTCGGTGCAAACTTGGGCGACGCCTTTCTCCACGGACGGCACGAAATTGCGATCCACGTTCTGACCCACGAGCGACTGGGTGAATTCCACGCCGCTGTCGCGCGGCTTGGGTTCAATGCGCATCCAGACCTCGGCAAACTGCCCCGCGCCGCCAGTCTGCTTCTTGTGCCGGTATTTGGATTCGCCCTTGGCCCGGATCGTCTCGCGGTATTTCACGCGCGGCTCGGCGAGGTCCACATGGACGTTGTGACGGCGGCGCAGACGGTCGGCGACGACTTCCAGATGCAATTCACCCTGCGCCGAAATGATGGTCTGGTGCAGTTCGCCGTCCACGTAGTAAAGAAAGGTCGGGTCTTCCTCGTGCAAGGCGGCGAGGCCGGTGGCGACTTTGTCTTCCTCGCCCTTCACCTTGGCGATCAGCGCGGCGTGGATGTTCGGCTTGGGATAAACCACTTTCGGGAGCGTGACCGGATGTTTCAGCGTGCACAGGGTGTTGCCGGTGTGGGTATCCTTGAGCTTGACGACCGCCCCAATGTCGCCCGCGCCGAGCGAATGGACGGCCTCACGAGTCTGGCCGTTGAGCAGAAAGATCTGGCCGACGCGCTCGGTGATCTTGCGGTCGCTGTTGAACAGATCCGTGCCGGTCGTGACCGAACCGGAATACACGCGAAAAAAAGACAGCTCGCCGAATTGCGCCTCGGTCATGTGCTTGAAAATGTAGGCCACGGTCTCCGCGTTATCGAGAACGACCTCGGTTTCGCTGCCATTGGCGTCAATCGCCGGGACGTTTTTGCGATCTACGGGCGACGAGCCGTATTTGGCGATGAAATCCATCAGGCGCGCCACGCCGATGTTTTTCTCCGCCGAGACGGCGAACAGGGGGATGAATAATTCTTTCTGCACCGCCGCATGGATGCCGGCGCGGAATTCCGCCTCGGACAAGCCGCCCTGCTCGAAATATTTGTTCATCAGCACATCGTCAGATTCGGCGATGTGCTCAATGAGTTCGCGGTGCAGTTCCTTGACTTTTTCCGCCCATTCGCCGGTGGCGGGTTCCTCGGTGTATTGGCCGGAGCCGTCGGCGGCGTAGGTGACGATTTCATTCCGCAGCACGTCGAGCGTGCGGTTAAAACCCGGGCCGGCATTCACCGGGACGCTCAAAGGAAAGACGTGCCGCCCGAAATGTTCCTGCGCGCCCTTCAGCACGGCAGCGAAATCCACGTTGTCTTTATCGAGCGCGTTGACGACGATCATTTTTGGGAGGCCGTAACCGGTGGCGTAGTTCCACACGCGGTCAGTGCCGACGCCCAAGCCGTGCTGGGCGTGGATGACCACCAGCGCAAAATCGCCAACCCGCAACGCGCCCAGCCCCTCGCTGATGAAATCCAGATAGCCGGGGGTATCAATCAGATTGAACTTCTTCCCCGCCCAGTCGGCGTGCATCAGGGTGGCGGAGACGGAAATCTGCCGCTGCTTTTCGCTGACATGATAATCGGAAACAGTGGAACCGTCGGCGATGCTTCCCAGGCGGGTAATCACCCCCGCACAGCGAAGCATCGCCTCGCTCAACAGGGTTTTGCCGCACGAGGCGTGACCGACGAGGGCGAAGTTCCGAATTTCGGAGGGCGGATAGTTTTTCATAAGCTGATATCAGAATGCGGTTAATGGTTTCCAAACAGGCTTTATGACTGTGGGCATTTCAAACCCAATCGCCCATATTTGGCAAGGCCAAACTTTTCCAGCCGGTGGCAACACGCTTGCGGGACGCCCGGGATTCGCTATTTTACCGGAGCGGCACCAGCATGGACTCCACCCCACGGAAAATATTACTGATCAGCGGCGACACCGAACTCGCGCGCCAGACGAGTGATTTTTTGCTCGGGCCCACCGGCTCAGCGGAGCTGACCGTGGAACCGACCGCCGATGCCGGGCTGGCGATGGCGGCGACCAATCTTTTTGACGTCATCCTGTTTGAGATTCCGCAGGCCAATACAGCGTCGCTGTTCCAAATTACGCTACTCACCACCAAAGCGCCAAGGCAGCCAGTCATCGTGATCGGGCCCGGCGGGAACGAGCACTATCTGGCCGAGGCCATCTTCAGCGGGGCGCAAGATTATTTGGAGCGCGAAGCGTTGTCCGCCCCGAGCTTCTGGCATACGCTCCATTCCGCCATGGCGCGCCAGCAGGAACGCCTGGCGCTTCTGGAGGAAAAGGAAAATTATTACGGCCTCTTTGATCATCTGGTTGAGGGCATCTTCCGCACGACAGTGGCCGGGCACTATCTGCTGGCGAACGTCGCCCTGGCGCGGATTTACGGGTATGACTCGCCGCTGGAACTCATGGCGAGCATCAAGGACATCGCCGGCACCCTCTACGTCGAGCACAGCCGCCGTGACGAATTCGTCCGATTCATGCACGAACACGATACACTGAGCGCCTTCGAATCGCGGATTTACCGCAAGGACGGCCACATCATCTGGATTTCGGAAAATTGCCGCGCCGTGCGGGACCCGCAAGGCAAATTGCTGTATTACGAAGGCACCGTGCAGGACATCACCGAGCGCAAGGAGGCGGAGGAGCAGATCCGCCGGGCGAACGCCGAGGTGTCGCGCAGCCGCGAGGAACTGCGCAACAAGAACGCGGTGATGCAGGAAAACCTCCGCACGGCGCGGGAAATCCAGCTCACCATGCTGCCGCAGCAATACCCCCTTTTCCCCCCGCAGGCGGCCCCGGAGCGCAGCGCCTTTCAATTCGTCCACCGCTACGAGCCGGCGGAATCCGTCAGCGGCGATTTCTTCAGCATCTCCGCCCTGTCCGACACGGAGGTGGGCGTGCTGATCTGCGATGTGACCGGCCATGGGGTCCGCGCCGCGCTCGTCACGGCGATGATCCGCGCCCTGGCCGAGGAATTGAAACCGCAGGCGCGGGAGCCGGGCGATTTTCTCCGGAAGCTCAACTACGACCTGGTCAACATTCTGAAGAGCACGGGCTCGCCGATGCTCACGACGGCGTTTTACGCCGTGGCCGACTGCCGCACCGGCCAGCTCCGCTATGCGAACGCCGGCCATCCCAAGCCGCTGCTCCTCCGCCGGGCAACGAACCGCGTGGAGCCGCTCGCCAACGCCTCGGGCCGCAGCCAGCCAGCGCTCGGATTATTTGAAGATCCGCCCTATCAGGCCACGGAAACGACGCTGGCGCCCGGAGACTTCCTGATGCTTTTTACCGACGGGCTTTACGAAGTGCAGGGCCAGAATGAAGAACTGTATTCGCAGGAACGGCTGACGCTCGACGTGAAAACGCTCATCACCCATCCGCCGGGCATCCTCTTTGACGAGCTGCTCAAAGTCATCCGCGCCTTTGCGGTGAACGGCGAATTTGATGACGATGTCTGCCTCGTCGGCATGGATTACTTCGGCCTGACGCCGGGCTGACCGAATGCCCCACCCGGCGCGGCAGGATGGCCTTTGCTGCTTGGTTACTTCCCAGCCGGAGCCACGTCGAGGGACAGCCGGGGATCGGACAGGTCCAGCCGATAGAGCAACTGATTGTAATCGTAGAGCGGCGTCGGATGATCATTCCCGGCGAAGGTGGTGCTGTAAGTGCCTTCGAAATAAACGTAGCGCCCGCCCGCCTCATCGAAGAAGGGCAGCTGGGCCGGGTTATAGAACGAATACTTCTCGTGCGTCACGATGCGTTTTGCCGGCGACCAAGGACCGAAGGGGCTCGCCGCTGACGCGAACCAGATTTCGCCCAGATAAGAGCTGCCGCCGGTTTGCAGCCCAATCTGAATCCAACGCTGAAGATATTCATTCCAATGGATCGAGGCATGGTGCAGTTCCACAGGCTTGCCCGAATCCACATCCGTCAACTGGTAACGCGCCTCGCCGGGTCTGAGCACCCCGCGCTTGATCAACTCCCGCTCCTGCTTTTGGTCCGTGGGCTTCACATTGGTTCGCCATTGCCAGATCACTTGACCCGCCGCATCGCGCGCCACCGCGGGCGGATCTGCCGGACGGGTCGCCGCCAGACAGGTGAGGGCTTCGTAAGCGGCCGGGTTGGTCAGACTTTGCCAGTTGGCCTTGACGCGCACTGTCGCAAAAGGCCGCGCAAAGACGAAGTATTCAGTGCCGGCCTCCGTCCAGCGAAACGGATGGCCCGAGGGATACCGCCAGGGTTCCCTTAAATCCAATTCCCGCAATTTTACGAACTGCTCCTGCGCGTCGTCATACACCATCAGTCCTTGTTCCACGACCGTGGCCAATCCTTTCATACGCGAATAGCGCGTCAGCATCACTTCGCGGCCGGCGTTCGTCAGCACCACCGGCTGATCAATCCAGACGGGCCCGGACGCCGGCAGCGGAGCCATCCCCCGGCTGAAACCGTTTTTATCGGTAAAATAGCGGAGGTTAATCCCTTGCGACGGCGGCAGCCCGCCCTGCCCCGGCAATTCCGAAATGGCCCCGGCGGTTTGGAAATGTCCGAGCGGATATTCCGGGCGGGACGTGTCACCCCAGAACCAGTGGATTTGCCCATGATAAACCGCCGGCACGGAGGAATCCTGACCCACGACCTTACCATTCAGCACCGGCTCGGTGATCGGGGCTGGTTCGCCCAGCAAAACAGTGTCGCGGTAAATGCCAGCGCCCGTGATGCGATACAACCGCTCGGCAATGTTCTTCCGCCTGAGTTTGATTTCCGCGCTGCGACCGGCGAGCGGCTTCAATTTCACCCCGGCGTTGCCAAAATTATCTTTTGATTGTTCATAACCATGGCTCCAGACACTGAACCAGACTTCCTGCCCCATCAAGCCCGGTTCGTTGAAGGCCACTGCGCCGGCGCTGTCGGTGTAGAAGCGCTGCTGCGCGGTGGTTTTCAATTCCACCAACGGCACGCCGCGCCCGGTCTGCGCATCCACGACGCGGATTTTGAAATAGGCGTTTGTCTCCGCCGCCCGGCCGATCATCAAACTACTGCTGATCAGCAGCACGAGGGCGGAGAAAAATGGATTTTTCATGAGGGCGGCATGCTACTTTTGCCCGACAGCCTTGAAAAGGAAATACGCGGCCGGCGGAAAAACCAACCGCCCGGCGGTGGTGAAACCTGCCGGGCGGCGGAGGAAAACGGCGGCAAATTATTCTGCTTCCGGCACAAACTTAATGGCGCGGGATTTTTCGCTGCGGCGGCGGAGGGCTTCATCAAGCACTTTTTTGCGCAGGCGCAGGTTCTTCGGCGTGGCTTCCACGTATTCGTCCACGTCAATGTATTCCAGCGCGCGTTCGAGCGAGAGCTTGAGCGGCGGGGCGAGCTGAATGCCTTTGCCGTCACCTTGGGAGCGCATGTTGGTCAGGCGCTTTTCCTTCACGGGATTGACCGGAATGTCATTCTCGCGCGCGTTCTCCCCGACAATCATGCCAATGTAAATGGCGTCGCCCGCTTCCACCATGAGGCGGCCGCGTTCCTGCACCATGTTGAGCGCGTAATTGGTGGCTTCGCCGTTGTCCATTGAGACGAGCGAGCCGTTTTTACGGGCGGCAATTTCGCCGCAGTCGGGGCCGTATTCGTGAAACAAATGGCTCATCACGCCCATGCCCTTGGTGGAGTTGACCAGATCGGTCTCGAAACCGATGAGGCCGCGCATGGGCACCAACGCTTCGATGGAAACCTGATTGCCCACATGGTTCATGTTCGTGATCTGCGCCTTGCGGCCGGAAAGATTTTCCATGATGGTGCCGAGGCAGTCATTCGGGATTTCCACGAATAGTTTTTCGATCGGCTCCAGCGGATTGCCGGTGGTGGGATCTTTCTTCCACAACACTTCCGGGCGGGACACCAAGACTTCATGGCCTTCGCGGCGCATCTGTTCGATGAGAATGGCAATCTGCATTTCGCCGCGGCCGCTGACCGCGAAAATCTTCGGGTCCGAGGTCTGCGCGATGCGGAGGGCCACGTTAGTGCGGATTTCCTTCACGAGCCGGTCCCAGATGTGGCGGGCGGTGACGAGCTTGCCGTCCTGGCCGGCGAGCGGGCCGTCGTTCACGGCAAATTCCATTTGGATCGTCGGCGGATCAATCGGGATGTAGGGCAGGGCGGGGCGGAGTTCACTGTCGGTGATAGACTCGCCGATGAACACTTCCTCGAACCCGCAGATGCCCACGATGTCGCCGGCGTGCGCTTCCTGGATCTCAATCCGCTTCATGCCCTCGAAATGATAGAGCATGGTGATTTTGTTCTTGGAAACCTTGCCGCTGCC
>CAIMLG010000313.1 GCA_903842235.1 uncultured Verrucomicrobia subdivision 3 bacterium | reverse complement strand
TCAACCTGAAATCCACGACAGACCGCAGCCCAGGCCCCGATTTCTGATTGCTGATTGCTGATTGCTGATTGCTGATTGCTGATTGCTGATTGCTGATTGCTGATTGCTGATTGCTGATTGCTGATTTCTGATTGCTGATTGAAGTGTTCGATTGCCTTCCCCCCCCGAGTCCTTCTTTGTGTTCCTTGCGTTCTTTCGCGGCTAAATTCCAACCAAAAAAACAGTTGACGCCAAAGATTAAAGTTGTAATCTTTCCTAAAGATTACATTGTTAATCGATTATGAAAGCATCACCGCGCATCTCGGAGACCGAGTGGGAGATCATGAAGATCGTGTGGGCCAAGGCGCCCTGTTCGGCCATTGAAATCATCCAGGCTTTGCGGCAAAACGACGCCTCCTGGCATCCGCGCACCGCCAAGGCGTTTTTCAACCGGCTGGTCAAAAAACAGGCGCTGGGTTTCAGCAAGGAGGGGCGCGCTTATGTATATCGACCGCTCGTCCGGCAGGATGAATGCATCGATGAAGCCAGCGAGTCGTTTCTGGACCGGGTTTTCGGAGGGTCGCTCAAGCCGATGCTCGCCCATTTTGTCAAGCGCGACAAGCTCTCCGACGAGGAAATCCGTGAGTTAAGACGCCTGCTCAAAGACCGCGATTAAGGAGATATTATGGAATCATTGGCCACCCATTTTACGAGCTTGCTCAAGATGTCGGGGCAGGCGTCAATTTTGATTGTGCTGGTGCTGGCGGCGCAATGGATTTGCGGCCGGCGCTTGCAGCCGCGCTGGCGTTGCGCGCTGTGGCTGATGGTTTTGGCGCGCCTGGCCCTGCCGTGGACAATTGCATCTCCCACAAGTCTTTTCAACGCAGTGAAAGTGCCCAGCGTCGTTGTCCCTAATGCGCATGAGGCGGCAGAGGCGGCGGCGCAACCGACCGCGGCGCCGGTGGATTCTGTGGCGGGGGAAGGCGCCGGCTCATTGTCCAGGTTTTCAGCCGGGCGCTGGCTGGTGTGGGTCTGGGCTGCCGGCGTGTGCGTTATTGGCGTCTGCGCCGTTGTCAATGATTGGAAGATCCGCCGCCGCGTGCATCAGCGCCGCCCTTTAATCAACGAGACAGCGCTCAATCTGTTGGAGGATTGCAAGGCGTTGCTGGCTGTGAGCACACCCGTGGCGCTGATCGAGACCGAGGCGGTGCGAAGCCCCACTCTATACGGCTGTGTGCGCCCGCGCCTGCTTCTGCCCGCCGGGCTGGCGTCCAGTTTCACCCCGGAGGAACTGCGGCATGTGTTTTTGCACGAGGTGGCCCATATCAAACGTCACGACATCCTTTTGGGTTGGGCAATGGTCGTGATGCAGGCCGTCCACTGGTTTAACCCGTTGGTTTGGCTGGCCGCCCACCGGTTGCGCGCCGACCGCGAGATGGCCTGCGACGCGCTGGCGCTTTCGTATGTCAAGAGCGGCGAGAATGAATCTTACGGTTTAACCATCGTGAAACTTTTGGAGGGTTTTGGCCAACAGGGCTGGGCGCCCAGTCTGGCCAGCATCCTCGAGAATAGAAAACAAATGAAGGAGAGAATCAGTATGATCGCAAAATTCAAGAAAACCAATCGCGGCGTGGCTCTGGCGGCGACGCTGGTGGCGGGCCTGGCCATAGTCACGCTGACGGATGCGCAGAATCCCACCCCTCAGCAGGCTGAGAGCGGCGACGCCAAATGGGATTTGCAGCAGCAGATTCAACAGGCAAACTCCGGCAACAGGTGGGCGATTTACGGACTGTGGGAGGGTTATTATCGCGGCAGCCACGGGATGCAGCCGGATTTGATCCAGGCGGATAAATGGCTCAAGGAATTCATTAAGGACGTTTGGCTGGTGAAGTTTGAACCGCTGGAAGGTTTCGCGCCCAAGACTCCGCAGGAATTCCTCCAAAGCGTCAATCGTTATGCCTCGACCCACTCCACTTCGACCAATCTGGGGACGGGCAGTTTCTTCAGGACAACACGCCAGGATAACAAGCTGGTGGGCTCGTTCCTGTGCAACTATCCCGACCAACTCAAAGAGGGGCTGGGCAAGGTGCCCAATCTGCAAATCGTCTCCCTGGAGCGCGTCACGCCGGGCGGTTTTATCAAGTATGAACAGAGCAAACAGGAGTCGCTGCTGGATGCCGCAAAACTGCGCGAACGGTTCAACAATAAAATGGCCGCGGACAAGGCCAAATACACCTCCGCCCAGTTGGGCGAGGCCGAGAATCTCTATCAAATTGCCAATCAGAAATGGGGCACTCCCGAAGCCGCCGAGAGCCTTCAGCAGATGATCAAGAAATATCCTGATATCAATCGCACCGGCTGCGCCGTGCTTTACATCGCCCAGAGTTCCACCGGCGCCGAGCGTGCGAAGTATCTCCAGGATTGCCTCTCCAAGTACAACGATTGTTTTTACGGCGACGGCGTCCAAGTGGGAGCATACGCCCGGTATTTGTTGGTCCTGGACTATAAAACCAGCGGAGACGACAAGAAGGCGGCGGAATTGGCCAGTGAACTTAAAACCAAATACCCTGACGCCGTCGATCACAGCGGCAATCTTTTGATCAACACAATGGATCTAAAGTAGGATAATCAGCAATCCTGTTCATGGGCGCAATAGCCGCCCTTCCGCGGCCACTGGTGGGAGTTTAAAGCCACAGATTCCGCAGATTTCACAGATTGAGAACACCGAAAGTGGCGGAACTGAATGTGAGCCGCAACGCCGGATTTTTGAACCCG
>CAIMLG010000312.1 GCA_903842235.1 uncultured Verrucomicrobia subdivision 3 bacterium | reverse complement strand
GGCCGTGATCGCAAGAGCATTGGTCAGCGTCCGCGCCGTGGTATCCGCCGAAAGCGCGCCGCCGCTCAGGGTCACCAGGCCGGTGCCCAAAACATTGTCATTGGCCAGCCGGAGCCGCCCAGTGCTGATCGTGGTGCCGCCAGAATAATCATTGGTGGTGCCCATGGTAACTAAACCGGTGCCGGATTCGGTGAGCGCCGCGCTGCCGCTAATCCAACCGGCACCGCTGAACGTATAATTAGCCGTGGAACTCAGCGTCACCGAAGTCGGAGCCACGCGGGTTTCAAGGCTGACATTCGGATTGCTCGACCCGCTGAAAGTCACTATATCGCCATTCACAAAATCGGTGTCAGCCGTGCTGTCGGAATTGCTGTCCCAAACAATGTTCCCACTGTTGGTGCTCCAGCGGTTGTTGACGCCATCACCGATCCACGACAGCGTGTTGAAGGGAATGGTGTAGGTCAAAATCACCTGGCCCGCCCAGCCAGCCCCACCGGCTCTAGTCAAGCCTCCGGTAGAATAGGCGCCACTGCCACCACCACCAGGACCGCTCGCCGGGACTTTTCCAACACCACCGGCAGTTGTCGCGGCTCCGCCGGGGCCACCCCCGGCCACCGCCGCCGCCGCACCGCTGCTTAACCCGGTATTTCCTTTACTGCTATTGCCCGCACTGCTGCCGCCGCCGCCGCCGTAACCAATACCAACAGCGCCACTAACCCCCGCGAGTCCGGGGCCACCGTAATAGACTGCATCACCACCGAAGCTGGCACTTTGGGCATTAGTCGTTCCGCCAGAGCCGGCAGAGCCGCCGCCGCCGCCGTTGCCGCCTTTGGCCAAAACCACTACCGCAGGCGTGGTGTTGGAAAACCAGGAATCTCCCCCCGCGCCACCGGGATTGTTCCCGGCTGCACCAAGTGCTCCCGCCGCGCCCACTTGAATATAATAAGTGTTGCCCGGTGTCACCGCGTAAACATTGGTCCGGGCATACGCGCCGCCCGCGCCGCCACCGGCAGCACCAGTTGTGGCCACGCAACCGCCGCCGCCACCGCCGGCACCCCAGCATTCCACCTGCACGGCCGTGACGCCGGCCGGACAGACCCAAGTGTAGCTACCCGCGACGCTATTGGTTGATATAATATTAACGACCGCCCGGGCAGGCTGGCCACCGGCCAGGAGTAGGGCGCAGAGCGCCAAGAAGCCAGCCGACACCCGATGGAAAAGGCGCACTGCCGCAAGGGTTGAATAGGGGGCGCGCAGGAGTTGAGGGTTGATTTTCATTTGGTTTTGTTGGGTTTGGGAGGTGATTTAAATAACACGGAACGCCAACACGGTTTTGGCGACAGATTTGATACGATGATGTATAGCGCAGACAGTAAATCGCCCCGCCCACGGTTCCTAGTCACATAAAGTGGTGACAAGGGGCAGTAGCCAAACTAACAAGCGAGGGCGTTTTCCGAACACAGGATTTCCCCGCGACAGCCAAGGCGCGCCCGCGCCGCTCCTCACGGTGACAAATCCGCCCCCCCGGTTTTGCATTCCCCTCGCCCGGCGGTCTGGCAAACTTCCGTCATGTGGAAATGGATCAAGTTCATCCTGGCCCTCCTGCTGTTGCCGGTGTGCGCGGGCGCGGCACGGGCGCTCGGGCTCGTGCTGCGCGCGGGATCTGGCGCGGATACGGTCTGGATTCCGCTCCTCGCCGGCGCGGCGTGCTGGGGCATCATTTTCTTTTTGCTGCCCAAGCCCATGTGGATTTATGTCTTCGGCCACGAACTGACTCACGCCCTCTGGACCTGGCTCTTTGGCGGCCAGGTTAAAAAAATAAAAGTCCGGTCGTCCGGCGGCCATGTGGTTATTTCCAAAACGAATTTCCTCATCACGCTCGCACCGTATTTTTTCCCGCTCTACCTGGTGCTCGTCATCGCGGTTTTCACCGTGGGTAATCTCATTTGGAACTGGCACGGCTATTACCTCGTCGGCTTTTACCTATTGGCCGGGGCGGCGTATGCGTTTCATGTAACGCTGACGGCGCACGTCTTGCAAACCCACCAGTCGGACATCACCTCGCAGGGCTATTTATTTTCCGCCGTGGTGATTTTTCTCGGCAATATTGGCGTGCTGCTCGTCGGGATCCCATTGCTTACGGCCCGCGTGGGGGTGCTGAATGCGCTCGGCTGGTGGGCCGAAAGCACGGGCCTGGTTTTCCATTGGCTGCAACGGCTCCCTTAAGGAAGGCAAAATTTGTTAGCAATTCTGTCTTGAAATGCAACCACCTTTGGATTCATCCTCACAGCCGATATGGATTTAGCCGACATCTTGGGACGCGAACAAATCGTGCCCGAACTCAAAGCGACGAACCGCTGGGAGGCCATTGATGAACTCATTGGCAACCTGGTGGCCACCGGCAAGATTCAAGCCGCCGATCGCGACGCCGTGACGGCGGCGGTCAAAAAGCGCGAAACCTCCATGTCCACGGGCATCGGCTTCGGCATCGGCATCCCGCACGCCTCCACGGATCTGATCTACGAAGTGGTCGGCGCGCTCGGCCGCTCGGCCAAAGGCGTCAACTTTGACGCGCTGGACAACCAGCCAGTGAAGCTCGTCATGCTCTTCCTCGTTCCGCAAGGCCAGTTCCAGAAACACCTCCACACGCTGGCCAACATCGCCAAGCTCCTGCACAAGGCGGATTTTCGCGAAGCGTTGGAAAAGTCCCCCACCGCCGAAGCCATGCTGGCCGTCATCCGCGAACACGGGAAGAAATAATCCCTTTCCGTGGGGCGAGCGTCCCCGCGAGCCGGGCTGCCGGCACCCGGGAAGATCGGTGTTTCATCTATGCCCATCTGGGGCTAAAATTTTCTTGTGCTGCCTCACCAACAAATTGAATCCGCCCTGCAAGCCGCCGTTCGCGCCGTCCTGCCGGACGCCGATGCCGCCGCCGTCCTGGTCCGCCCGTGCGATCCCAAATTTGGCGATTACCAGAGCAACGCGCTGATGGCGCTGGCCAAGGCGCGGAAGCTGAATCCACGCCAGCTCGCCACCGACGTGCTGGCCAGGCTCGATCTCGCCGCCGTCTGCGAAAAAGTGGAAATCGCCGGCGCGGGCTTCCTTAATTTCCGGCTCTCATCTTGCCTGCTCACACAGACGCTAGCCGCCGCCGCGCGCGGCGAGCATCTGTTTTTTGACCAGGCGGCGCAGCCCAAGACGGTCGTCATTGATTTCAGTTCGCCGAACGTCGCCAAGCCGATGCACGTCGGCCACATCCGCTCCACCGGCATCGGCGACGCGCTCCAGCGCACGCTCCGCCTGCTCGGCCACCGCGTCATCAGCGACAATCACATTGGCGACTGGGGCACGCAGTTCGGCTACATCTTAGTCGTCTGGAAAGATTTCCAAAAAAATGCCCCGGCTGCATTACAGCGCCATCTTGAATCGGATCCGATTGGGACGATGGGCGCGTTTTACAAATATGGCCGCGTTGCCGGTCAAATTAACGATTACGAAGATTTGGAAGGTTCGGATTGGGTGCAATCAACTCCCGAAGTCCAAGACCAATTGGCGCGGGCAGAGTTGGTAAAACTCCAAGCTGGTGATCCAGAAAATACGGCTATCTGGAAAGAAATGATCCGGCTTTCGCAGGTTCAATTCGAAGCAATTTATGCGCGGCTTGGCGTGAAGTTTGACTTCGCCCTCGGCGAAAGTTTCTACAACCCGTGGCTGGGCGAAGTTGTCGCCGATTTGCTCACGCGCGGCATTGCCCGTGAGAGCGAAGGTGCCGTTGGCGTGTTCAGCGACGGTTCCGTGCCGCCAAAAGAAGATGTGTTCCTCGTCAACCGCGACGGCGAATGGATTCCCGATCCCGCGCTCGTCCGCAAGAGCGACGGCGGCTTCAATTACATGGCCACGGATTTAGCGACGCTGGATTATCGCCTGAAAACATGGAAACCGGACGAAATCGTCTATGTCGTGGACGACCGGCAAGCCGGCCATTTCAAAAAGCTATTCCTCACCTTCGCCCGCTGGCAGCCGGACGCGGCGAAGCAGGTGAAATTGGTCCACGTCGGCTTCGGCAAAATCATGGGCGACGACGGCAAGCCGTTCAAGACGCGCTCCGGCGACACCGTGAAGCTGGGCGATTTGCTCGCTGAAGCGGAGGAACGCGCGTTCAAAATTGTTTCCGAAAAGAGTTCGGAATTGCCCGAAGCGCAACGCAAAGAAATTGCCCGCGTCATCGGCCTGGGCGCCGTGAAATACGCCGATCTGCTGCCCAATCGCCAGAGCGATTACATTTTCAGCTGGGACAAGATGCTCGCGCTGCTGGGCAACACCGCGCCGTATTTGCAATACGCCTACGCGCGGATCAAAAGCATTTTCCGCAAAGCGGAAGCGCAATCCGCAATCCGCAATCCGCAATCCGCAATCGCTTTGGCCGCGCCGGAAGAACTCGCGCTGGCCAAGCACCTGCTCAATTTCGGCCTGACGCTGGAAGCCGTCGCCGAAGAATTGCGGCCGAATTACCTGTGCAATTATCTCTTCGAACTCGCGGTTCACTTCTCCCGCTTCTTTGAAAATTGTCCGGTGCTGAAAGCGGACGACGCCCCCACGCGCGCCAGCCGGCTGGCGTTGTGCGATTTGACCGCGCGGGTTTTGAAGCAGGGCCTGGATACGCTTGGCATCGAAGTCGTCGAGCAAATGTAGGCCCCGGCCGACATCAGACGGGTTTCTCGCCGTAATTGATCGCCATGGCCCCGCCGAGCAAGTTGAGCACGCGAACCTGGTTTAGCTGGAGCTGCCGCATTTTTTCGGCCACGGCCAATTGCGCCGGGTAATGCTTGAGCGATTCCAAAATGTAGGCGTAAGCCGAGGCGTTGCCGCAAAACAGGAGGCCGATCAGCGGCACCGACAGACTCAGGTGGGTAAAATAAATCGCCCGCCACAAGGCGTTGCCGGGCTTGCCAAAATCGAGAACAATGAGCCGGGCACCGGGCCGCGCCACGCGCTCCATCTCCTCCAGCCCGCGCTCCCAGCTCGTCAGGTTCCGCAGGCCATAGCCAACGGTGACCACTTCAAAGGTGGCATCGGGAAAGGGGAGCTGCTGGGCGTCACCTTGGAGAAAGGTCACGTTTTGATTGTTCAATTTGGCCGTTGCCTCCCGCCGCTGGCTGGCCACCTGCAACATTTGCGGGCTGAAATCCAAGCCGATCGTCTCGGCCCCGCGCCGGGCCAGGGCCAACGAGAGGTCGCCGGTGCCACAGCAAAGGTCAAGCGCGCGGGTGCCGGGCTGGACGCGCGCCAAGTCCACCACGCGGCGCTTCCATAACCGGTGCAGGCCAAAACTTTGCAGGTCGTTGAGGAAGTCATAGCGGCGGGCAATACGGGCAAACAGAGCGCTGACCTTGGCGGCACGCTGTTCGCCGGGCGTGTAAAATTCGTTGCTCATCGGGATAGTCTAAGGGCGACCGACCGGGGTGGCAAAGCAGAGAAATTCCTTTGCGCCTGCCGGTCACTTTGCTAGTGTCGGCTTATCAGGATTGGAAAAAGCCCCAGCGAGTGAAGTTTTAATGTTTTTTGTATGAGCACCGACCCTTCAGCGGCCCCGCCCAAGAAAAAAATCTTGGTGGTGGATGACAACGAAATAGTGGTCAAAACTTTGTCGCTAAAATTACAGGGGGCTGGCTACCAGGTGATCACCGCAGCGGACGGCGCCGAAGGCGTGGCCGCTGCCCGCAAGGAAGCCCCCGACCTAATTTTGCTGGATATTTTCTTTCCGCCGGACGTAGGGGGGGTGCCGTGGGACGGTTTCCGCATCATGGAATGGTTTCATCGCATGGACGCGGCCAAAAAAATACCCGTCATTATTATGACGGGCAGCGAGGAGGCACAGACCAAGGCGCGGGCAACCTCGGCCGGCGCGGTGGCCTTTTTTCAAAAACCGATCGAGCATGATTATTTGCTGAAGGTCATCCGGGCGACGCTGGGAGACACGAACAAGCCTTGAGAAAATTCAGACTTGCCAGACCGCTATGGACAGATAGAATTCTCTCACTTCGGACGCGAGCGTAGCTCAGTTGGTAGAGCATCACCTTGCCAAGGTGAACGTCGAGGGTTCAAATCCCTTCGCTCGCTCCATTTTTTCTTTCAACGGTTACCAGAGTCACACCCGGAGTTGCCACAAAAGTTTACCACCCATGCAGTTGAAAGCCGAGCCGGTTGACTGGCAGACTGCCAGCCATTGAACCGCCAACCTCCGGTTTTGTGCCCGGACCTTGAATAGAAACTGACGCGACTCGGCTGCGGGCCAGTTGATGTGCTCGCCTGAACCTTAAGAAAAGAACAGACGAATGAAAGGCGGCCAGGACACTTTCGCGATTGACGAATTTTCCATCACCCATCCCATCGTCCCCGGACCGGCCGGGGGTGCTATTCCGAATTGGGCCCTAGGGCTGGGCGGCGGGCAGACCCGGCGACAGCGGCGGACGCAGGCCGCGCCTTGAGCCTTGCCGGGTTCCCGTCGCGGCCAGCGCGTTCACCGAATTACTTTTTTATTTGCCAAGCCGGCCGGCTTCTGGCTTCTGTTTCCCCGCCACGGGAACTGCGGGCATCCGGAAACGGGATGGGTAACGGCCCGGAACCAATCGCCCCGCGAATCCGGCGAATTCGCAAAGCCGAAGCGATTGGAGCTTTTCGGGTTCCCAGTGCGTAATGTCTGGTGGGATGGTTAAAGATGAAAATTTTGCTGCTGAATCAGGTCTTTTATCCGGACGTCGTCTCGACCGCCCAACATCTGGGCGATCTGGCGGCGGCGCTGGCCCGGCGCGGCCACGAAGTCACCGTGATCAGCAGCCGCCGGGCCTATGAGCATCCGGACACCCTGTTCCCGGCGCGCGAAACCTGGCGCGGGGTGAAAATTATCCGGGTTTTTTCCACGCGCTTCGGCAAAGCCGCCAAGTGGCGCCGCGCGGCGGACTTTGCCAGCTTCCTCGTTTTCTGCTGCCTCCGGCTGCTGTTTCTGCCGCGGCATGATGTCGTGCTGGCGCTGACCACGCCGCCGCTGATTTCGTTTCTCGGGGCGTGGCGGGCCAAGTTGTGGCGGGCGCGGTTCTGCTACTGGGTCATGGATTTCAACCCGGACGAAGCCATCGCCGCCGGCTGGCTGCGGGCCGATTCGTTCGCAGCCAAAGGGCTGGAGCGGATGTCCCGGTTCAGTTTGCGCCGGGCGAAAACCATAATTGCGCTGGACCGGTTCATGCGCGACCGCATCGCCGCCAAGGGCATTGCGCCGGAGCAAATCGCCGTGCTGCCACCCTGGTCGCACGATGACGCGGTGCGCTACGATGCGGCCGGGCGAGCGGCGTTTCGCGCCGCGCACGGGCTCGCCGAAAAATTTGTGGTGATGTATTCCGGCAACCACAGCCCGGTGCATCCGCTGGACACCTTGATGCAGGCGGCGGACACCTTGGCCGCGGCCGACGGCCTGGCTTTTGTCTTCATTGGCGGCGGGAGTGAATTTCAGCGCGTAAAAAGATGGGCGGCCGACCGGGAGCGAGCCGGGAAAAGCCAGGCGAATCCAATGGTTTTATGCCTGCCCTATCAGCCACTGGCCCAGCTTTCCGCCTCGCTGTCGGCCGCCGATGCGCACACGGTGGTCATGGGCGACGCCATGCTCGGCCTGGTGCATCCGTGCAAAATTTACAACATGCTGGCTGTGGGAGCGCCGGTCATTTACATCGGGCCAGCGCCGAGCCATGTCACGGAAGCGGTGGCGGCTACGGGCGGTCAAACCCCATTTATCAGCGTCCGGCACGGCGAAGCGGAGCGGCTGGCCGGGGAAATTTTGCGGTTAAAACAAAGTTCTTCCCCCGACCGGCCCACCGGGCGGGCGGCCGCTTTCGCGGCAGGCTGCTTGCTGCCGCAACTGGTGGCTGTATTGGAAAATTCGAATTCATCGTCCAGCTGACGCCGGAGCACAACCGGCCTCGCCCAGAAAGACTGCCGGGGCCGACGGGTCATGTTTGTCCCCGAACTCCTCACAGTTGGGCCGGGCATTGTCCGCTAGTTCATCATCGGGCAGGCAGCCACCACCCGTTCGGAATCGACTTCCGCTTTTGCCGTTGGTGGCGTAACTTCGCAAGCATGTTCCAACAAGTTTTCACGTTATGTGCGCTATCCCTGTTGGTCGCAACTCATGCGGTCCGCGCCGCGCCGGCCCCGCCACGCGTCTTCCTCGAAGTAAATCCCGCCTCGCTCCCGGCCATCGGCCGGGTGCAAATGATCGCAGCGGGCGCTGACCTCCAAGCGGCCCTTGATGCGGCCCGCCCCGGAGATGAACTTGTCCTCGCGGCGGGCGAACGCTACGTGGGCAATTTCAGGCTTCCGAAAAAGTCCGGAGCCGGGTGGATCACTTTGCGATCCTCGGCCATGGACCAGTTGCCGGCCGGTCGGCGCGTGCAGCCGACGAACGCCGCCGCCCTGCCAAAACTGATTGCTCCGAATGACCGTCCCGCCCTGGCGGTGGCCCCGGGAGCCGGGGGCTATCGAGTGATGGGACTGGAGATCGCAGCAGATCAGGGGGTGACTTATCACTATGGTTTGGTGGAGCTGGGCGGGGATCACAATAATCTGTCCCAAGTGCCGCATGACTTGATCTTCGACCGGGTATATGTTCACGGCCGCCCGGAAGCGGCGCTTAAACGCGGCTTTGCGTTGAACAGCGCCGCCACCGTCATTGCCAATTCTTACATCGCCGACTGCCACGTGGAAGGGCAGGACGCGCAGGCGGTGGCCGGCTGGAACGGCCCTGGCCCTTACAAGCTCGTCAATAATTACCTCGAAGGCTCGGGCGAAAATGTGATGTTTGGCGGGGCTGACCCGCGGGTGCCCGAACTGGTTCCCGCAGACATCGAGATTCGCGGGAATTATTTCCACAAACCGCTCACTTGGCGGAAAAATGATCCGGATTTTGCGGGACGGGCTTGGACCGTCAAGAACCTGCTCGAGTTGAAGAACGCGCGCCGGGTCTGGATCGAAGGCAACGTCTTTGAAAATTCCTGGACGCACGGGCAGGTCGGTTTTGCCATCGTGCTGACGCCGCGCAATCAGGGCGGCAAGGCTCCCTGGTGCGCGCTCGAGGACATCACTTTCATCAACAACCTGGTGCGCCATTGCAGTTCGGGGATTTCGATTCTGGCGGAGGACGACAATCATCGGAGCAAAACCAGCCAGCGGCTGTTGTTCCGCAACAACCTGCTCGAAGACATTAATCCCGGACGTTTTGGCGGCGACGGGCGGTTGCTGCAACTGCTTTCGCCCCGCCGCCCCATCACGGAGCTCGTTTTGGAGCGCAACACGATGCTCCACACCGGCCGGGGCAACACCTTTCTCACCTTCGGCAGCAAGAGCAATGTCGTCCAGGACTTCGTTTACCGCGATAATCTGGTCACCCGCGGGCAGTATGGCATCCATGGCAGCCGGGGCATGGGGCGCCCGGGGTTGGACTGCTACTGTGGCGCGTATGAATTTACGAATAATCTCATTGTCGGCACCGGCGGGATGAAGGACTGGCCAGAAGGAAATCGCGCGGCCAATTCTCTGGCGGACGTCGGCTTTGAAGACGTCATCGCCGGTGACTACCGACTGAAACCAGAAAGCCCGTTTCGCGGTGGAACAGGCCCAGGGGCAGACATGGACACGCTGCGCGGCGCAACGGCAGGCGCAATCTCTGGGGTTTGGCCGTGAAACATCCCGGGGCGGAGGTCATTCTGACGGCCGGCCAACACCTTTGACCTGACGGTGCTTTTTCGAAATCAGTTTCTGATTTGCCCATGGCCGAGACCAAGCCATTTGTAGCTGGTCAGCTCGTCCAAACCCATCGGGCCACGCGCGCCAATTTTGTCCGTGCTGATGCCGATTTCCGCGCCCATGCCGAATTCGCCGCCATCAGTAAAGCGCGTGCTGGCGTTCCAATACACCGCCGCCGAGTCCACCTCGGCGAGGAATTGTTTCGCGTGTGCCTCGCTCTGCGTCACAATGCTGTCCGAGTGGGCTGAGCCGTAATGATTGATGTGATCAATGGCCGTTTTCACACCGTCCACCACCCGGACGTTGAGAACGTAATCGTTGTATTCCGTGAACCAGTTCTGCTCGGCCGCCGGCTGGAGGTTCAAAATTGAAGGAGCCAGAATTTCCCGCGTGGCGGCGTCCGTAAAAAATTTTACATTCCTGGCCGCGAGCTTCTGCGCCATCTGCGGGAGAAATGTTTTCGCCACCGCCTGGTCCACGAGCAAGGTTTCGGCTGCGTTGCAGACGCCGGGCCGCTGGACTTTGGCATTAAAGACAATTTCCTCGGCCATTTTCAAATCGGCATCGGCGTCCACGAAAACGTGGCAGACGCCTTTGTAATGCTTGATAACCGGCACTTTTGAGCAGTCGGCCACGGCGCGGATCAGACTTTCACCGCCGCGCGGCATGCAGAGGTCAACGTATTGCGTCAGCGATAGTAAAATGGGAATGGCCTCCCGGTCGGGCGTCGGCACGACTTGGATCGCGTGTTCAGGAAATTGCCGGTGGGCAATTTTGCCAGCGTCAATCAGCGTCTTGGCGATGATCCGGTTGGAGTTCAGCGCCTCTTTGCCCCCGCGCAGAATCGTGGCATTGCCGGATTTAAAACACAGACTCGCCGCATCGGCGGTAACATTCGGGCGGGATTCGTAGATAATGACCACCACGCCGATCGGCGTGGAAATCTTCTGCAGCTTCAAACCGTTTGGGCGGATGCGTTCATCGAGGATTTTTCCCACCGGATCCGGCAGCGCCGCCACTTCCCGCAAACCTTTGGCCATGCCGGCGATGCGTTTATCGTCCAGCTTTAGACGGTCCAGCATAGCGGCCGACAAGCCGTGGCCCGCGCCGAATTCCAAGTCGAGCGCATTCGCCTGTTGGATCGCGTCAGCATTCAGTTCCAGCGCGGTGCCCATGGCGAGCAGGCAGGCATTTTTCTCTGCCGTCGTCAGCTTGGCCAGTTCCCGCGACGCAGCCTTGGCCTGCCTGGCCAACTGCGTCATTTGTTCGGTCAAATTCATGTCCGACAAGTTAAACGAATTAGCCGGCAAGTCAAAACTGGCGACACGCCGGCGATCAGAATCAACTCGGCACCCAGAAAGCAAAAAAGCCCGCTCAATTGTGAGCGGGCTTGGTGATTCGCTAAAATTACTTCTTTTCCTCGGGCTTGGCTTCGGCCGCCGGGGCGCCCGGGGCGGCGGCGGGAACCACATTGTCCACCCATTCCAGAATCGCGCTCTGGGAGGCGTCCCCCTGACGCTGGCCGAGCTTGATAATGCGGGTGTAACCACTGCGGCGATCCTTGAAGGCCGGCGCGATTTCCTTGAACAGGATTTTGGCGGCGGATTCTTGATGTAACCGGGCAACCGCCAGACGGCGATGGGCGATCGTGCCTTTTTTGCCGAGCGTGACCATTTTTTCGGCGACCGAACGGGCGGCTTTGGCCTTGGCCAAAGACGTCGTCACCCGCTTGTGTTCGATCAGACTGCAAACGAGGTTAGCAAGCATCGCGTTGCGATGTTCCGAGGTGCGGCCCAGTTTGGCCGTGCGCTTCAAATGTCTCATGGCAATTCCTTATTCCGCTTTGGGAGCTTCTTCTTTCGGGGCCTCCACCAAGCCGGGCTCAAAATTCATACCGAGCGACAGGCTGAGCGAGGTCAGTTTATCTTTGATTTCGTTGAGCGACTTCTTGCCGAAGTTGCGGTATTTAAGCATTTCCTGCTCGCTCTTCATCGCGAGCTGGCCAACGGTGGTAATGTTGGCGTTGTTCAAGCAGTTGGCAGCGCGAACGCTGAGTTCAATTTCGTTGACACTCATGTTCAACAATTTCTTGAGCTTGGCCTTCTCGTCATCCTGCTTGTCCGCCGCCTCCTCAAATTCCACGGCGTTCTTGTCATAACCGACAAACACGTCGAGATGATGGGCCAGAATGGCGGAGGTTTGGGTGAGCGCGTCATCGGGCGTGATCCGGCCGTCGGTCCAGATTTCCAGAACCAAGCGGTCATAATCCGTGCGGTTGCCGACCCGCGCGGCTTCCACGGCATAACGCACGCGGGTGACCGGGGAAAACAGGGAGTCAATGGCCACGACCCCAATCGCCTGACCGGGTTTTTTGTTCTCATCGCCGGGGCAGAAACCGCGGCCGACTTTGACCGTCAATTCCATCTCCAGCTTTTTCTTCTTGTCCAACGTACAAATGTGCTGCGTCGGGTTCACCAGTTCAATATTGGCGTTGGCCTGAATGTCAGCGGCTGTCACGGCGCCCTCCTTGTTGACCGACAGCAACAGCACCTGCTCGTCGCGGGTGTGGGCTTTAAACTTGACCTTCTTGAGGTTGAGAACGATGTCGGTGACATCTTCCACGACACCTTCAACCGTGGTGAACTCGTGCATCGCCCCGTCAATTTTGACAGACGTGATGGCCGCGCCCTCCAGCGAGGAGAGGAGCACACGGCGGAGCGAGTTGCCGACGGTGTGGCCGTAACCGGTTTCAAACGGATCGGCAATAAATTTGGTGTAGGTTTCCGTGGCGGTTGCTTCTTCTTTCTGCAACCGTTTGGGCATTTCAAACCGTCCAAGACGAACTGGCATATTATCCTTTCAACAATTTTAATCTGACCGTCCCGGCCATTCTTATTCCCGGCCAGGACAGCCCGTATAATTGTTTGGTTAGTGGTTAGCGGGAATAAAATTCGACGATAGCCTGCTCGTTGGCAATCGGCTGAATCTCGTCGCGGGTCGGGATGCGCATGACCGTGCCTTTGAACTCTTCTTTGTTCAACGACATCCAGTCCGGCACCGCGCGGCTGGCGGCGACTTCAAGATTCTTGGTGGCCATCTGGCGGGCAACGCTGGTGTTCTTGACGCTGACCACGTCATTCACCTTGAGCGCAAAGGACGGAATACTCGCCTTGCGACCATTCACGGTGATGTGCCCGTGACAGACCATCTGCCGGGCGGCCGCACGGGTGTTGGCAAAACCGAGGTGGAAAACCACATTGTCCAAACGCGTCTCCAAAATCTGCAACATCGTCTCGCCCGTCACCCCCCGGCGATTCTTGGCCTTTTCGTAGACCCCGCGAAACTGCTTCTCCATCAAACCATAGTAATAGCGAAGCTTCTGCTTTTCAATCAGCCCCAGACCGTAATCCGTGGACTTGCGACGGGACTTGGGACCGTGAACACCCGGGCCGTAATTACGGCGCTCAAGATATTTTGTCGGGCCGAAAATCGGAACTCCGAAACGGCGGCTAATGCGAACGCGGGGACCTGTATAACGAGCCATAGAAAAATATTATTTGCGGTTTGCGATGGTAATTTTTAGACGCGGCGTTTTTTGCGCGGGCGGCACCCATTGTGCGGAACCGGCGTCACGTCTTTGATGGAGCTGATTTCCAAGCCAATAGCCTGCAAAGCACGGATGGCGGATTCACGACCGGAGCCGGGACCCTTCACCCGAATTTCCACTTCCTTCATGCCGTGGGACATCGCCTGACGGGCAGCATCCTGGGCAACCATCTGCGCGGCGTAAGCGGTGCTCTTGCGGGAGCCCTTAAAACCCACGCGGCCGGCGCTTGACCAACCAATCAGATTGCCCTGCGCGTCGGTGATGGTGACTTGGGTGTTATTGAAAGTAGCCAGAATGTTCGCAACTCCGGAGACGACGTTTTTTGCGTGCTTGGCCTTGACGACCTTCTTGGCGTTCGGATCTTCCCCCAACAATTCGGCCGCCGTGGGGGCGGCAGGAATGGCCGGTTCGGCAACCTTGGCGATATCCGCAGCCGCCGGAGCCTCAGCCCCCGGCGCAGATTTCTTGGCTGGCTTGGCTTCCGCTGGGACAGCGTCGGCGGCAGGCTTCGCAACTTTTTCTTTCTTCGGCGCGGCGGGTTTCTTTTTTTCTTCGGACATAACGAAATTCAATGATTAGTGAATGCCCGTCTTGGCATTCGGGTTGCGTGACACACCGACCGTCTTGCGCGGACCCTTGCGGGTGCGGGCGTTGGTCTGGGTGCGCTGACCGCGGACAGGCAGGCTGCGCATGTGGCGAATCCCACGATAGCACTTAATCCCCTGGAGACGCTTGAGGTTCATGCCGAGCTCACGACGCAGATCGCCTTCGATGACATACTTGCCCTCCTGAATCGCGTGAACGATCTGGGACAGCTGCGCCTCGGTCAAATCCTTTGCGCGGATGGATGGATCAATGTTGGCGCGTTCGAGAATCTCCTTCGCGTTAACGGGGCCAATGCCATAAATGTAACGGAGCGCGATATCAATGCGCTTGCCGGGCGGAACTTCCACACCAATGATGCGTGCCATAAATTAGTTATTAACCTTGACGTTGCTTGTGGCGTTTGTTCGTGCAAATGACACGGATGATTCCGCGCCGCTTGACGATTTTGCAGTGCTCACACAATTTTTTAACTGACGCTCGGACTTTCATGCTTAAATCTTTTTCGTTTCGACTAAAAT
>CAIMLG010000311.1 GCA_903842235.1 uncultured Verrucomicrobia subdivision 3 bacterium | reverse complement strand
GTCCAGATTCGTCCCGCCCGCCGTGCCGGCGATGTCATACCAGTAATTGGAGTTCGCCAGGTTCACCGAGTTGGACTGGACGATCCAGCCCAGATGCGACCCCGGCCAGGTCAGGTGAACCGTGTTGCCGCCAGTCACGCTGAACACGAAGTTCGTCGGCGTGGTGGCCATGCCGCCGGTCACCGTGACCGCGACCGTGGCAAAATTCGTCGCGCCGAGGCCGTCGGTGATCTTGTAGGTGAAGCTGTCGGCGATGGTGTTGGTCGGGACATAGATATACACCCCGTCGTTGTTCAGCGGCTTGCCGTTCGTGGTCGTGACCGAGGTGCCGACGAACGCGAGCGGATGGTTTTCGGTGTCCGTCGCGCCCGCCATCAGATCGGCGATGGCCAACTGTAGCGCCGTGCCGGAGACGCGGTTGGCGGCCAGGTTGACCGCCACCGGCGCGTGCAGCTTCACGTTGGCGATGCTCATCGCCACGGTCGCGCCCGGACAATTCGGACGGAAGGCCAGATTGATGACGGCCGTGTTCGTATTCTGCGGCGTCCAACTGTAAGCGTAATTGCGGAAGGCCCCGTCCAATGTCGGCGCGAATCCGACCTGGGTTCCGGTGAACCCGTTGGTCTGGTTGAACTCGGATATGGCCAAAGTCAACGATCCGGCCCCGGCGAGGATCCTGGCGTCGAACGAAACGGTGTAGGTGACGCCTTGCTGGACGGCGATTCGCGCACTGTTGCGGTCAAGCGCGTGGTCGGCACCGGCATGAGCCCGCTGGTCCACGTCGAAGCGCACGCTGGGCACGCCGGGCACGCCGCCCTGCACAGACGCATAGTTCGTGGCCTCGTCCTGGATCACGGCCGCAAACCAGTCGGCGGCGGTGGGGCTGGTGACGCTGAAAAACCGCCAGTTGGCAAAGGTGGTCGAGTTGCTGATTCCATTGGTGTTGGCTCCGAGCGCCGTGCCGTAGGGGTTGGCGCTGAAATCGCAGTTCGGGAAAGACACCGCCGGTGAGCCGGTGGGCGCGCCCACTTTGACAATGACCGTGCCGTCGCCGTTGTTGCCGTAGCCGTCGGTGACGGTGTAGGTGAAGCTGTCATCCGCGCTGCCCGCCGGCACATAGATGGTGTTGGCATCCGTGATCAGCGTGACGCCATTCGCCGTCGTGGCGGAATTGGTCACGAAGGTCAGGCCCAGCGGTTCGCCGGACATGATCTTCATCTTTTTCACTTGAGCGGGGCTGCCGGCGGCGCGATAGAACGTGACGGTGTTGGCCACGGAGACGAACGGCCCGAACACCACGTTATCCAGCACCAGCGTGGCGCTATTGCCCGGATCGTGCGGGCGGAAGGCGATGCAGATCTTGGCCACATTGTTAGTGGTCACACCACTCACGACGTAGTGATGGAAAGTCTGATCTGTCGGCGGATTCACAGTCGGGTTGGCTGCGTAACCAAGGAAAGCGCCATTCGCGTCAAATTGAGTGAGCTGCACCACGACCTGCTCCGTGCCACCGCTGAGCGAGAGCAACGCCAGGTCAAAGGAAAGGCTGTAATGTTGTCCCGGCGTGACGGAGATGCGGTTGTTGTCATTATCCAGCGCGTAGTCATAGTTCGTTGGCGAACCGGTGTTGGTTACGGCCAGGAACATGGCATGGCTGCCGGGCGTGCCGCCGGTGTAAGCTCCGGCATCCACAATCTTGCCGGTAAAGCCGACGATCGCCGGGGAACCGATGCTGAACAAGCGCCAGCCAAAGAACGTCGAGGTGTCGTTACCCGTATTGTTCGTGGTAAAGCTGCGCGCCGCGCCCATCGGGCTGTATTCAAACGAGCCGTCCAACAGTGGCGGGAGATTGGTCGCGTCCACGATTTGGACGTTGTCCATGCTCATCGCCCCCACCCCGGGAGTGATGGAGAGGCTGAGTTCCGAAGTGGAGGGATGCAGCGGCGTCCACAGGAACGAATACTTCGTATAGTTGGTGGATGACACACTGGCCGTCCCGATACCGCCTTCATAGAGGAAAGAGGTGGCGTCAAATTCCTGCGCTTTAATCCCCAAGCTGATGGGCGTTGGCCCGGAAATATAGGCGGCGTCCACGCTCACCAGATAGGAGTGTCCATAGACCACCGGGGTCTGCATGGAATGATTCCATTGATCAATATAGGATGGGCCATCCGCGCTCTTATCAAAGCGGAGCGCCTGTTTTCCGGCGGAGGCATTGGTGATGATGGAGGCGGTGAAGGAGGCATTGGCCGAGTCCGTCCCCACAAACCGCCAGCCCACAAGGGTGTCAACCACGACCGTGCCGCCGCCTTGCGGGGCGCTGACCACGGCACCCGCCGGGCTGTATTCAAACGAGCCGTTCAGAGGCTGCACGCTGTTGCCGGCATCCGCAATCTGTATGTTGTCCAAACTCAACGCCGTCGCGCCCACAGTACCGTCCAAGGGACGGAAGCCGAAGCCGATTTCGGTCGTGCCCGAATTCTGCGGCGTCCAGATGAATGAGTATGTCTGATAGCCGGGGGTCGCAACCGAGACATTCCCCAGATTTTCCGAAGTACCGATGAACGTGCCGGCATTGTTGAATTCATTCACATACGCCAGCAGGTTGTTGGTCGAGACCCCGGCAATCCAAGCCGCGTCAAAGCTGATAATGTAACGGGTGCCATAGACCACCGGGGTGTGTAACCCGACATTCCATTGATCCAGCGCATAGGCGCTGCCGCCGGCGGTGTTGGTGACATCCAGCCGGAGGGCCTGGCTGCCAGCGGAAGCATTGCTGATGACGGTCGCCTTGAAGGACACATTGGTCGAATCCACATTGAACATCCGCCAGCCCAGAATGCTGGTGTTGCCCCCGTAATTGCCTCCCCCCTGTGGCATATCAATGATCATGCCGAGAGGGTTGGCCTCAAAACTCCAGTTGGGAATGGGATTGGCATTGGCGGTGACGACCAGCGTATTGGTCGCGCTGCCGTAGTAATTCGTGTCGTCAATGATGCCCACCACGGTGTAGCTGCCCGCCGCCACCGGCGCATAGGGTGAGCCGTTGTAAGTGACGTTGACCGTCAGGCCCGGCGGCGTGGTGGTGGCCGTCACCGGAGAGGGGTTGTAACCATCCGTCACCTGCGCGAGGTTGCCCAAGGTCACGGTGGCCGCCGTCTTGGTCTTGACGGTGATGACATTGGTCAGCGTGTCGCCAAACCAGGCCACGCCGTCCTGCACCATCTGGAAATGGTTGGTGTAAGTGCCAGCCGAGGCCGGTGCCGTGATGGTAAAGGTGAAGGTCTTGGCGCGGCCGCGGAAAATGCCGCCATAGAGCGGGATTTCATCCTGCGTGTCGTCAATATACGCGCGATTGCCGCCGGAGATGATCGAGCTGGCGTCGGTCTGGCCAAGGCGGTAGTTCGCGGCGGCGGTCCAAAGCGCGCTGCCGGCGTTGCGGACGATGATGCTGACGGTGCGGGACTCGCCGGGCATGAGCGTGGCGGGGATGCCACTCCAAAGCACCTTGGCGGCCTGCGCCGACACGTCGCAGAAGCCGGCCGCGCCGCGCGCGGTGGTCTTGATGTATTCAAACGGATCGCCGGTGACAGACCAGGTATCGTTGTTGGTGTTGCTGGGATTGGTGCCGTTAATGTAAGGCGGCAGGTTGGTGCCGGCATAGATGCCCGTGCCTTCGGCGTATTCATTCCAACTTTCAATATAGGCGTGCTTGACGGTGGCGGGATTGAGGCTATTCAACGAGTTGCTGTAATTTATCCCGCCGCTGCGGGCCAGGAAGCTGCCCGGGTTGCGGACGTTTTGATCCCAATAACCCGCCTTGAGGGTCATGGTGGCAATGCCGTTGTAGGTGATGGTGGTATTATACGCGGTGTTTTCAAACTGATACAATTTTTCATCCACAAAGCTCAAGCTTGAGCCGACCGTGGCACAGCCAACCTGCACAAAACCGTTCGTGAAATAGGGATGCGCGGCACCGAGCGCGGAAACCAAGCGGTTGGACACGTCCGCGCGGGAGAGGCTGTTGACATTCAGCGTTTCGCTGGTGTTCATATGCCAAGCGTTGAGGATGGGTTTATTCGCTATTTTAGCGACATAGGTGTCGGCATTGGTATCGGTGTTGGCGCTGTAATACATGTTGTAAAACCGGATGTATTGGTTGGCCCACGCGTTCTTGCCGGCGGTGGTGCTGAGGTTGACGTTTGTGGTATTCCAGGTGATCAGCGTGTCGAGGAAGGGCGCGATCTTGGGCACGTCATAACCTTGGGCGCGGAGCTGGCTGTAGGCCGTGAAAAAGTTGACCAGCTGCGGATCAAAGGCTGATGCGGGAAAGTTTGTTGCCGAGCGGTTGGGATTGCTGGAATCTGCAAATTGTTGAAGGTAGAGCATGTCTATGTTCGCCCGCATTATCTGCTTGATCTGGCCCTGCCAGAATGCCGGTGTGCCGTCCCAACTCGCGCGGCCACCCAGCGGCAACCACGGGCTATCGAGCTGGCCTCCGCTAGCGGTGTACCAATGAAACAGGACGGTGGAGAGAATGTGATTGGTGGACTGGAAAGTCAGCGCGGCGGTAAACAGCGACGGCGGCGTCTGCGCGGCGACGGGTTGGGCCAGCGCGAGCAGCAGGAGCGGCACGCCCAGCCAATGGAGACATGTTTTACGGCAATTATTGATGCGGTTTGGGTTCATAATGTCTTTGTTTTTACGGTGGCGGGCGAGGTTTGATTTCACGCGATTTTATGGGGAAGGCTGGACAACGCGCGGGTGATGGTTTTCAAGAATGGAAATGCTTTGGCGGATGGTTAAAGTTGGATATGCCTATGCACATCACTCCACATAACTCATTCCCTTGTGGTCAGGCGTGGCAAATCGCCGCCAGCGGTTGCGGTTAGGAAGTCACATGCATAACCCTAAAGTTGAATGTCCCCTTGTTCGCGGCAGAACACTTGGTTACTGGTCGTAAGCGGAATGCACATCCTGGCTGGCGGCTGCATTAAGAATGTTTAGCGTGCCGTCGGGATTATAGGTGAACCAGTTGGCGTCATACCACCCGGTGCCGCCACCCTGGCGGAACAGGATTTTGAACTTTTCGGCATGGCCATCGGCATAGGTCGAATTCAGAATCGGCTGCTGGTTGTGATCGTTGTAATACTTCAGGTTGTAATGGTAATCATACATCTCCATATAGACCGCCTGCCCCGATGGCTTGCAGAAATCCGTATCCTTGAGCCCTGGAAATTTGCCGGTGTTATACCAGACCACCCACCGGGAACGATAGGAGGCGATGTCATTGTTGCCGGGCGGAATGGAGTTGGTATATACTTTATCACTGGGACACCTGAAAGTTGCGGGATTGTTCGTCATATTCAGCATGGCCGGCACACCGCCGAAGGTATAGGTATACCCGCCGGCCACAGTGACAAAAGCACTATAGTTGGCTGGAGTGACCGTGACGCCACCAAAATAATTCAGCGCCGAGGGGAAGCGGCTCTGATTATCCATCATATAAAGGACTTGAGCCATGCCAATTTGCTTCAAGTTATTCATGCAGGCAATGGTCTTGGCTTTTTCCTTGGCCTTGGAAAGGGCGGGCAGCAGCAATCCGGCCAGGATGGCGATGATCGCGATGACCACCAATAGTTCGATGAGGGTGAAAGCGCCGGACAGTCGCCGGTTGCCCGCCACAGGAGCAAATCTGGTTCGCGCCGAAACAGCAGCGGGAGTGATGTTGGGATTATTCATGGCATTCACTGATTGACAATTACAACCTGGTGTTTGGCTGGGTCGATGGAAAACTTCTTGCCGGCGGGCGGCGTGGGAAATGGACGACCCTTTAGGGCTGGGAAATTGGTTAACTCATCTACAGTCTTGGGATCCCCACCCGGCAACAGGGACATCATGTTTATCGCCTTATTCATATCCTCTACGGTCACCTCTCCGATTACCTTCGGCGCGGAAGCCTTGCCACAGCCAGCGAGCAGCAGCGCGCCACAAGCCAGCGCCAGCACCGGCGCGACCCGCAACCGGTTGCACGCTCCGGCGGCGGCGACCGCTGGTTGAACCTTAAAAATCATTTGCAGGATAAACATTTTCAAGGATGGGATGGGTGGCAGTTGTTCAGCTTGAGATGCGATGGGCTTCATTTTGTTGGTTTTTTTTACCGACCGGCGGGACTTTCGGAAACCTTGAAGACATCACACACGCTCCCCAGTTTGTGATGCCGGAAAATGCATTTAAAACGGAAACATTTCTCACATTCTTCATATCAGTGCCAGTTTCAAGGTGACATACGAAATATCCACCAATTCAAAAAATATGTCAACTTTTATTAGAACATCTTCGTCCATTACAATCTGGTTGGAGCGCTACTTACAATGCATTGCCGGGCGGACGCCGCAGCGGGCAGGAGCACCCGCCACTCCGCTCCACACTCCGCAGAACCGATCGTTTATGTCCCTCCACGAATTTTGAAGAAGCAGTTTTTTTAAAAAATAGTTGCTGTATTTTGCATCGGCCAAAGAAATTTAATCAATTGTCCTCATTCAACCCGATTTGTGCCCGATTGCCGATATGGTTTTCGACGCGGAATCCGCCGGCGGCTTGGTTCGCCGTTAGAATAACGGAGGTGACTTTCTCGCCAACCTGAACATGCAGGTTGGTCTGGCCAAACGTGCAGCCTTGCACGATGGCTTTGCCCGCGTCCAATTGAATGGCGGGCGCGCCGGTGCGGCGAACGTCCCAGCGGACAAAATTGCACGCGCTGGCCGTGAACTGTCCCGCCGGGCTGCGCATCCAGACGCAGCGGTCAATCGGTCCCCAGAACGAGCAATTCACCAGACTCACCTTGCCGCGCGCTTCCGGCCCGATTTCCAGACAGACGGCGTTGGTGCTGCTCCAGCGGCCCACAAATTCGCCGTTGGAGATGAGCAGGCCATACGCCTGCAACTGTTCCACGACAATCGCGCGCTGGCAGGAATCCGCGCCAAGGCCGAGGAAATTTCCATTCGCCGCGTGATCTGTAAACGGCGGTTGAAAAGTGCGGCGGGTGGCGCTCGAAAAGTGCTGCACCTTCCGGGCAAAGAGGACTGGTTTTTCAGGTTTTAGTCAAGCGGTTGATTTCGCTTCGAGGTAGAAGCAGCAGGAGGGCGAGCTGCGAGC
>CAIMLG010000310.1 GCA_903842235.1 uncultured Verrucomicrobia subdivision 3 bacterium | reverse complement strand
TTTGAGCCGGGTCCGGATGTTCTCCACCAAAGCACCATTATTTTGGGCTTGAGCCAGATTCAAAGCTTGTTGGAATTGGGACTGAGCATCGTTTAACTTTCCCTGGGCGGACAACGTGGCACCCAGATCATTGTAAGCCTCGGCAAAATCCGGCTTCAATTGGAGCGCCCGATTAAGATGTTGAGCCGACTCGTCCAGCCTGCCTTGCATCATCAATATCGAACCCAAATTTCTGTGGCTAGGGGCATAATCGGGATTGAGCTGGAGTGCCCGCCCAAAATGTTGAACCGCCTCATCCAACTTCCCTTTTTGAGCCAAAATAACACCTAAATCATTGTGGGCCTCGGCAAAATCAGGCTTGAGTTGGAGCGCCCGATCAAGGTGTTGAACGGCTTCGTCCAAGTTACCTTGCAATATCAATCTGGCACCTAAATTCCTTTGAGCATCAGCGTAATCAGGCTTGAGTTGGACTGCCTGCCGGTAACATTGAATGGCTTCAGCCGACTGTCCCCGGTCGGCCAGCGCAATGCCCAAGTTATTATAAGCCGTATAATTTTCCGACGTGCAAATAAGGGCATGGGTCCAGAGGGTAATACTGTCTTGCCAATACCCCGCCTGAACATGCGCCACCCTCATCAAGCCGGCCAGAATCACCGCAGCCGCGGTTCCTAACACGGCGCGCCGGCAAGGCCACTTGCGGCAAAGGGCCACCCCGCCCCACGTCAGCAGAAAATACAATCCAATTTGCGGCAGGTAAGTGTAGCGATCCGCCCGCGCCTGCGTTCCCACCTGCACAAGACCGATGACCGGCACCAACATACCCAGATACCACAACCACCCCACCAATAGATAGGGTTGCCGACGACGCCCGGCCCAAACCCCCGCAGAAATGAGAAGCAAAACCAGCAGAGAGACGGCAACCTTCCCAAGGTACAGATGGTTTCCCGGGTGCGGATAGAGCACAGCCAGATTGGCCGGGAAAACCATCTGACCAAGATACACGGCATAAGAAATCAGGGCATTTCCAATTCGCGATGGAAAGTCAACGGCTTGATAAGACCAAGCGGCTTTATTTTGGGCGAGAATAGTGACGCCACAGTCAACCGCAGCCAATAAAAAGAAAAACTGCTTTTCCAAAACCAGCCGCCGCCAAACCGCAATCCCAAACCCATAATTTTCAATCCGTTTCAAAGGCCAGTAATCCAGCAACAGCAGGATGAACGGCAGCGTCACCAACATTGGCTTGCTCATCAATCCCAGAACAAACAACCCCAATGCCAATCCATACCAAACTTTGGACTTGGAATTTTTATCCTGAAAATATTGCACATAGCGCCCATAAGCCCACAGGGTCAGCACAAAAAACAATCCGCTCAACACATCCTTCCGTTCCGCCACCCAGGCCACCGATTCCACCCGCAACGGATGGATGGCAAACACCGCGGCCACAAAGGCACTCCGCCAAAACGCGCCGGTCAGGTTCCGCAGCATCAGGAACAAGAGGATGACCGTCACGGCATGAAGCAGGACATTGGTCAGATGATGTCCCACCGGATGCAATCCGTAGATCCGGCAATCCAGCATGTGAGACAGGGTGGTCAGAGGATGCCAATTGCCAGCATGCCGGTGGGTGAACGCCCAGACGATTCCGTTCCAGCTGAGACCCTGAGTGACAACCGGATTATAGCAAACATAATCATTATCGTCATAATTGACAAACTCATGAAGCCGGGTTTGACCAAACACAACCCACACGGCAGCAGCGAGAAAGATGCAAACCATGATTATCAGCCAGCGAGGATGCGAGCGGTTTTCCGACGGAAAGTTTTTACCGCTTGGTTTATCCCCAAACGGCGAGTCGCAGTTGCGGACAATTTTGGCTTTAAATCGGCGACCCATGAATGGCTCAGATTTAAAACCCCTTCCGACCACCGCGCAAGCCGTGAAATTCGAGGTCTGCCCCCCCCGGCGAGCCGGCTCAAGCGCAACCCGCGGCCAATGGGCGGAGGCTTATTCCCGCGCTGGCAAAAGAGCCGGCGGTTGGTTAAGCTAAACCCGCAATGAATTTTCTCGCGCGCACATGGGTCGGCGAATGGCTCACCGGACTGGGCCGCCTCGCCGTGCTGACGCGGGACGCGGTCGCATCGTGCCTCACCTTCAAGGCTTCGCGGCGCGATTTGCTCTACCAGATTTATTTCATCGGCATCAAATCGCAGGCGGTGGTGCTGGTCACCGGCGCCTTCACCGGCATGGTGCTGACGGCGCAAACTTATTTCCAATTTCACAAAGTCAAGATGGACACCGCCACGCTCGCGGTGGTGGGCGTGTCCATGTGCGACGAACTCGGCCCGGTGCTGACGGCGCTGATGGTCGCCGGGCGCGTCGGCGCCGCCATCGCGGCGGAAATCGGCACGATGCGCGTGACCGAGCAGATTGACGCGCTGCGGACGCTGGCGACGCACCCGATCGATTATCTGGTCGTGCCCCGGCTGCTGGCTTCGATGATCGCGCTGCCGCTATTGACGATCGAATCCATCGTGCTGGGCATCGGTTCGGGCTACTTCGTCGGCACGCAACTGATGGGCATCGACCCGACGTATCTTTATTTCAACCTGCTGCAATACACCGGCGACATCGACGTGGTGTTCGGCATGGTGAAATCGTTCGTCTATGGCGGCATCATCGCGCTTATCGGCTGTTACAAGGGCATGACCTGCGGCATGGGCGCGGAAGGCGTGGGCCGCGCCACGACGGAGGCGGTGGTGTTTTCATCCATCACCATCCTCATCACCAACTTTTTCCTGACGCTGCTGCTCCAGCGGCTGTATGTGTTGTTTTGGCTATCATGATCGAAGTGCGCCAATTAAGAAAAAGCTTCGGCCCGCAACTAATCCTTGAAGACATGGATCTGCGGATTGAAAACGGTGAATCGGCGGTGATCATCGGCCGCAGCGGCGGCGGCAAAAGCGTTCTCCTAAAACACATCATCGGCCTGCTGCAACCGGACGCCGGCGAAGTTTTTGTGGACGGCGAAAACATCACCCACATGAGCGAGCGCCAGCTGCTGCGCGTGCGGTCCAAGTTCGGCATGGTGTTCCAGAGCGCGGCGCTGTTCGACTCGATGACGGTGGCGGAAAACGTGGCGTTCCCGCTGGAGCGAAAGCACCAGTTCACGCTGGGCGAAATCGCCAAGCGCGTGGCGGCCGTGCTGGAGCTGGTGGATTTGCCGGGCACGGAAAAGAAGAAGCCGGCGGAGCTGTCCGGCGGCATGCGGAAGCGCGTGGGGCTGGCGCGGGCGATTGTTTACGAACCGCAGATTCTGCTCTACGATGAGCCGACGACCGGACTGGACCCGATCGTGTCCGACAGCATTGACAAGCTGATCATCCGCGTGCGCGACCATTTGAAGGTGACAAGCATCGTCGTCACGCACGACATGCGCAGCGCGCGGCGCGTGGGCAACCATGTGATCATGCTGCACGAGAGAAAAATTTACGCAAACTGCACACCGGAAAAACTATTCACCTCGACCGACCCGGTG
>CAIMLG010000309.1 GCA_903842235.1 uncultured Verrucomicrobia subdivision 3 bacterium | reverse complement strand
GCACGTCACCGCCGACGCGGGCGGAGCGCCCGTCACCAATGCGCAAGTCCTGCTAATCAGCGCGCCGATGGCCGTGACCGAACATGAAGAGACGCGCGCCAGTAGCGAGCTGGGCGCGGCTCAAAAGGACACGGCGCGCGAGTTAAGCGCGAAGCTGGCCAGCCTCAAGGGCATCGTGTGGGTCGGCGTGGTGGTGTTCCTGTTCGGCTTGGCGACGATGTTTTATCCGCCGCTGAAACTGCTCATTGGCAGTTTTACCACCAGCGCCGCCATTACGGTTGGCGGGCTGGCGCTGATTGTTTTGCCGACGGTCATCGTCGGGAATGAGCTACTCATCATGGGCGGCGTGGCTGCGGCCGTGGGCCTGTGGTTTCTGGCGCATCGGTATGGAAAATTGCGCGGGTTGGTGGAGGCCGGCGGGGCAGGGGACGTCAACCTTTCGCAAACGAAAGGCGATGTATGAACTCGGCTCAGGAACAATTTCTCAATCTCAAAACTCTGCCAGCGCGGATGAAAACGGAGGAAGTCGCCTGGTATCTCGGCTTCTCGCAACATGAGATCCCGATTCTGGTGGCGGATGGGCTGCTCAAACCGCTGGGCCGGCCGCCGGAGACGGGCGTGAAGTATTTCGCCACGGTCACGCTGGAAGAATTGCGCCGGGATCCGAAATGGCTGGGGCGGGCGTCTGATTCCATCGTCAATTATTGGCGGACCCGCAACGGCAATAAGAAGGCGCACCGTGAAACCAATCACGATGCGCCCGGCGATACTTCACTCACGCCGCCACTGTCGGCAGCGGCGCGGAATTGATTTTCTTCTTCTCGTAGTCTTCCAAGGGCGGCAACAACACCTGCGCCCGCTTGGCGTAGCTCCGGTGCACCGCCTGGCTGTTGTGCCCCAGCGCCTCCTGCGCGAACCGTTCGGGATAACCGGCGGTTTTCGCGCGTTCGGCCCAAGCGTATCTATAGCTGTGGAGCGTCACGCCTTTGATCTGCAAGCCCCGGCAGCGTTGCTTGAACTCGGTGGCGCGGTCGCTGGCGCGCACGGTGGCCAGATACGGGAACAGATAGCCCGTGGCCGGCAGGTCGCGCAACACCTCGGCCACATCGTCACCAAAATACAGCCGGCACACGCTCTTGGTCTTGAGCCGGAAGAAACTGATGATTTTTTGGTCCCAATCCACGTCCTCGGCCTTGAGTCGGGCCAGATCGGTCTGCGCGGCGCCCAGGTGCCAGGCCAGTTGGTAGAAACTGCGGCGTTCGGTGTTCTTCTCGCGTTCGATGATCGCGGCATGTTCCCCGGCCGTGATGGCGCGCTTCTCCTGATAGACCGGCTTGGGCCATTGTTTGCGCGGCAGGAGCGCTTTCGGCAGCCAGCTCATGTCGAGGGCAAAGTTGTGCAGCCGGCGCAAATAGACGTTGGTGGAAACGGTGCCGGTGCGGAGCACTTTTAGAAAGTGATCGGCGCGGGTGTCGAGCAGGGGCAGGCTGCGAATCAGGTCAAACGCCTTGTCGGCCCAAGCCGTCCCGTAACGGTGGCGGGTTTCGTCGCGCTTGGTGGCGGTCATTTCGTCCATGACGAACTTCCAGGCGCGCTTGGCGGCTTCGGGATCGGTGGCGCTGAGGTAGGCCAGGGCGATGGACTGGTTGAGGATCGGCTGCCGATAGGCTTCGTTCTTGGAATGAAGCAGGGCTTTGGCGGCGGCTTCGTCCCGGGTGCGGAGGGATTCTTGTTTGCCGGTCTTGGTGTTTTCGCAATAGTAGATGCCATTGCGACGATACAGGATGAACTGCGGTTTCATGATTGCCTTTCTGTCGGCAACTATATTTCATCCGGCGACCCCTCGTGATTGAGTAGCGACTGAGTTGGCAGTGAGTAGGTGACGAGTAGGGGCGCACTACGAACGAAACGGCGCGGTTTACTGGCACTTTCACTGGCACTTGCCCGCTATCGCCTGCAAAAAGCCCAATAAATCAGCATATCGGACTGGAGGCGAGGGTCGGAATCGGGCTGGGACTCTACACTTGATCCGACCTAACACACTCTGTTACAAGGTCAACTATACCCTTATTCCATGCGGGTTCAAGCACTATTTACCACCGCTCGACTACCACCTTTCATTGCTCCGTCATTGCTCTGGTATTGCTCGTGTGGTGAAGGTTTAGGTGAAGAATCAGGTGAAACTTTTTCAGTCGGAAAACGGGTGGGTTGGCGCCTGGTAATCCGTGGTGAGGCGGCGGAAGATTGACGGCGCACGCGCTTACTATGCCAAAACTTGGATAACTCCTTGGTCGCCTTGTGCAGCCAGTCTTGATCACCGGCCAGCCGGATGATTTCGACGGCGGAAAACCATTTCGGGGCGTTGGGAGCCGGATCGCCGAGCGGCGTCAACTTCCCCACGGCCATCAAAACTTGCATGTCGTGGACGGCGAAGCCGAGCAGCTTGGCCGTCTCCGCCACATCCAATCGTGCCGGCAAATTTCTGGCCGCCCAGGTGGCCATCGCAGTTTGTAAGACAACTTCATTCATAAATTTCCTTACTTGGTTTCAACTACATCCTTGGCCGCCTCCACCAGCCCGCGCAGCTTCCCATACCGATGCGCCAGAAACCACAGGCCCACGGCCGCCGCCACGCCGCCCATGATGAGCAGTTCATTCCCGACGATGACCGTCGGCAAAACAATCAGCGCCAGCCCGCCGACCGTAATGGCGGCGCTGGTGGTGAAACTCCCAATCAGCAACTTGAGGGGCGGATAAACCATCGTCGCCAGGCCGAACAGGAAGACGACCACACCGACCCACACGATGCCCTTGAGGCTCGCCAGCTTCGCGCTCAATTCGCGCGCCGTGTCCTTTTGAGCCGCGCCCAGCTCGCTACTGGCGCGCGTCTCTTCATGTTCGGTCACGGCCATCGGCGCGCTGATTAGCAGGACTTGCGCATTGGTGACGGGCGCTCCGCCCGCGTCGGCGGTGACGTGC
>CAIMLG010000308.1 GCA_903842235.1 uncultured Verrucomicrobia subdivision 3 bacterium | reverse complement strand
GAAGGATGGACGCAGCGCATGGCGGGATTGGAGCGGAAATATCCACACTCATTGAAGGCGCAGGTTTTGAGCCTTTTGCGAACCATCTCCTCCGGTGTAAAAACAGGTTTTCCTTTGACGAGGGCGACGGCGACCCGGTTGAGGGCGGACGCGGCATTGCGGCCCAACTGGAGGATGTTGGGATTGGTGCGCTTTCCACAGGAGGAACAGGCCATGTCATTTGTGATGGTGATGCTTTTTCTGGGCTTCTTTTTCGGCCACCAGCATCGCAGCAGCCCGGTTAAAGGCGGAGTTTTTTCGGTGGTTAAACAACCACAAGATGCCTTTCCATGCAGTGACCAAACTAACCACCCCGGCCCCGGCATGGACAAAGACCTTCATCCATGCGTCAATCAGTTCGGGCAGCACCAAATCCGGGTCATGGAAGGTGGCGACGGCGATTAGCGCTCCAGGAATAATAAGCCATGGATGCCTTTCCACCCAAGGGAACATTTCCCCTGACTGGTCTTTGAAGGTGTGAAATTCAAACATCTTGGATGGCGGTGCGGCGCGTTGGAGGATGGCGTCCATGGTTAGGGGCCGGTTTGAATCGGGGTGGGAATAAAGGGGTCGGGTGTCTGGCAGGCAGACATGGCGAGCAGTGTGCATAGGGCGGAAAGCACAAGAGCACCGAAGGCATATTTGGCGAAGGTTTTCATGCGGCCACCCCCGTAATCTCGGTGAAGTCGTAGGCTGCCACCGGGTATTCCACCGTGACAACATTGGGAATGGCTTCAAAAAGATGCAGATTGCCGTCGAGGTCCAGCAACCAGCCCCAACTATGCTCTGTGGCAAGGTCAAATGGAGCGGGACCTTTGATGGTGCCCCAAGCCGGACTATCCGCCATTAAGGCCGGCGGGGTTATCGCGTTCATCTGCACCCACCAGTCACGCTTGCCCCACGCCCGGAAATACAACTCAAAATCGTGGCACACATTGTCCTGCACGGCACCCATGATGTCATACTGGGCCAGTGTCTTGCCATTTGGGGCCTTGATTTCCGCCAGATAAGCGTGGAAGGCGGGGAGGATAGCCTTGAAGAATTGGTCACGGTCAACGCCGGCGTAGGTGCTGGAGGTCAGGTCAATGCGGTCGGAAGGCACTCCCAACCCGGTGAAGGTTGCAGCAACGGTGGGTTGGTCGAAAACGGGCATCAGTCACTTGGATTGAAGTTTCAAGGTCAATTCAGCCACTTCGGCGTCGGCTTTTTCCATTTCAGATTGGCTGTAATAGGTCTGGTCGGTTTGGACGTTGTAGTAGCCTTCGGTGGTTTGGACGGTGGTTCCGGCTTTAAGGTGTAGCTGGGGGGCTTGGTAGATTTGGAGGGCCTGCCGTTGCTGCAAGCTGGTCGCGCAACTGGTCAGCAGCGGCATCATTGCCAGCAGCGCGAAGGTTCTGCATCGCCGTGAGGGTGTCACGGGTGATGGCGAGGGCGGCTTGTTTGCGTGCATAGGGGGCGTTGGCCATGTCGTCCTTGAGCTTTTGCGTGTAGGCATTGGCGCAGGCGGTAATGGCGTTGAGGAGTGGGCCGATGATGGCGAGGATGGCTTCCATGTTACTTCGGGGCTTTCAGGGCAGTCGCCATGGCGGAGGCGAAGGCGGCCTGGGCAGGATTGGAGAGGGTTGGGGCAGCCACGGGACTTGGAGTGGTTGGAGCCGGAGTCGTCAACCCGGTGGCCACCGCCGCCACAAGAGTCGCTTGGTCAGCCGGAGACGCACCGGAAGCCGCCACAATGGCTTTGACGCTGGTGGCCGCTACGACCGCGCTGGTGGCG
>CAIMLG010000307.1 GCA_903842235.1 uncultured Verrucomicrobia subdivision 3 bacterium | reverse complement strand
TCGTAATAACGCCGACCATGACGCGCGGCGACTTTCTGCAACTGCCAGTGCATGCCGGTGGTTTTGTCGTCGTAAATCTGGATGCGATACATGCCGAGATTCCGCTCGCCGGTGTCCGGGTCGTGCGTGACCACGCAGGGCAGCGTGATGAATCGTCCGCCGTCGAGCGGCCAGCATTTCAGGATGGGAAGATTGAGGAGAGTTGATGGTTGAGAGTTGATGGTTGATGGATTCTCCACATCAGGCGCTTTCGGCCAGCTATCAACTCTCAACTTTGGACTATCAACCAAATGAATCACGTCTTTGCACGAACCGCTCTTCACCGTCTTCGGTTTCGCGTGCCTCAAATCCAGCGCGAGCGAGAGCAGCTTGATGGCCTCCTTGAAACTCGTCGGCGGCTTGGCTTTCATCAACGCGCCAAGTTTGTTCGCGACTTCGTCCACGGACTCCGCGCCCATGCTCATGGCCATGCGCTTGTGCGAGCCGAGCGTGTTGATGGCCACGGGAAACGGCGAGACGACGCCGTTGACGGTGGGCTTCTCGAACAGCAGCGCCTTACCGCCGCCGGGCGATTTCATTTCGCGGTCGGCGATCTCGGTGATTTCGAGTTCGGTGGCAACGGGCTGGGAAATACGTTTTAGCTCGCCCGCCCGGTCGAGCGCGGCGATGAAATCGCGGAAGGAATCAAAAGCCATACGCCGCGAGACTAACAAAAGTGGAGAAGAAGAAAACGAAATTGCCACAGAGTTCACAGAAGAATCAAACTCGGTGTGCTCTGCGCCTTGGTGGCAAAAACGAAACAGCCGCAGCCCGAAGGCTGCGGCTGCGTGGAAAAAACGGCTTACTTCGCGAGCAGGTCGGCGACGAGCGATTTCTCTTCCTTCAACTCGCTCTCGGTCGCGGCGATTTTCGTTTTGCTGAAGTCGCTGAGCGGCACGTTTTGCACGATTTCGAAGTTCGTGCCGTTGCTGCGGATCGGATAGCTGAAAATCAAACCCTTCTCGATGCCGTAGCTGCCGTCGGAGTGGACGCCCACGCTGAACCAGTCGCCGGCGGGCGTCGGGTGCGAGAGCTTGTAAACGGTGTTGCAGGCGGCGTTGGCGGCGCTGGCAGCGCTGCTCAAGCCGCGAGCCTTGATGATGGCCGCGCCGCGCTGTTGCACGGTGGCAATGAATTCACCTTGCAGCCACGCTTCGTCCTTGATGACGGCGGGCACGGGCTGGCCGTTGATCTTGGTGTTCGCAAAATCCGGATACATCGTGGCGCTGTGATTGCCCCAGATGGCGAGGTTGCTGACGGCGGTGACGTCCACGCCGGCCTTCTTGGCGATTTGGGTCTTGGCGCGGTTTTCGTCCAGCGCGGTCATGGCGAAGAAACGATCCTTGGGCACGCCCGCCGCATTGTTGGCGGCGATGAGCGAGTTGGTATTGCAGGGATTGCCGACGACAAGCACGCGGACGTCGCTCGCAGCATTCTTGGCGATGGCCTGGCCTTGACCGGTGAAAATCTTGCCGTTGATGCCGAGGAGGTCCTTGCGTTCCATGCCGGCCTTGCGCGGCACCGCGCCCACGAGCAGCGCCCAGTTCACGCCCTTGAAAGCTACGTCCATGTTGGAGGTGGCCACGATGCCCTTGAGCAGCGGGAACGCGCAGTCGTCGAGTTCCATGCAAACGCCGTTCAGCGCGGCCATGGCTTTTTCGTCAGGAATTTCGAGGAGGTGGAGAATGACCGGTTGTTCGGGGCCAAACGCCGCGCCGGAGGCGATGCGGAACAGAAGGGAATATCCGATTTGACCGGCGGCGCCGGTGACAGCGATGCGAATGGGTGCTTTGCTCATAAAATTGAGTGGTGGAGTATAATTGTTAAGGGGAATTCCATGCAAGTGCGGAACCGAAGATTATGACGTTATTTGGCCCCGGAGAACGGGCAGCCGTTTCGGCCTCGGCTTGCTCTTACGCTCGTTACGCGGCCGGCTGGCTCCAAACGTATCGGGTCATAATCACGCGCAAAGCCGCCGCGAGCGGGATGGCCAGAATGCCGCCCAAGATGCCGCCCAGCAGCGTCGTGCCCGTCATCACGGCAATAATTATGACCAGGGGATGCAGCCCCACGCGATCCCCCATGATTTTAGGGGAAATGACCAGTCCTTCGAGCCCCTGCACCACCGCAAACACGCCCAGCACCAGCGCCGGATGCAGCGCGTCGCCATATTGCACAAACGACAATGTCAGCGCAGTGATGCAGATGACCATGGCACCGAGGAACGGAATCATCGTGAGGAACATCGCCGCAAAGCCGAGCAAAAAGGCGTAGTTCACGCCAACGCAAAGAAACCCGATGGTGTAAAGCACCGCATCACACATCGCCACCAACACCTGCCCGCGAAAAAAGGCGACCAGATAACCGCTGATGGCATCGAGGACGAAAACCAATTCCTCCTTCGCCCGGGAATTTTGCAACGGCAGATATTCCTTCCAGCGACTTTCAATGTGGCGCTGCTCCAGCAGAAAATAAAACGCGTAAATCGGGATTAGCACCACCCCCGCCAGCAGGCCGAATCCCGACAACACCTTGAGGATTTGACTCAACAGCCACGAGCCCATCTCCGGCAGACTGCCAGTCAGCCAGTTGGTCGCCGACGCCAGGGCGGGATTTTCGGAATTGCCAGCGGCATCCACGGCGGCGGCGGACTGCGGTAACAGGCGGCGGAGCAATTCCGGCGGATGTGCGATGAAATCGTGGATGCGAATTTGCAAGCGCTCGGAATATTCCGGCACCTTGGTTGCCAGATCTTTGGTTTCCACCACCACCAGTGGAATCACGCTGGCCAGCACCCCGGCCACCCCGGCAAACGCAATGACAAAAACGAGCAAAATGGCCCGGCAGCGCGGGATCTTCCGGCGCTCGAAGAACGCCACCAGCGGCGACAGCAGGCACGCCACCACGGCGGCCATTGCCAGCGGCCATAGCACCGGCCCCAGTAAATCCAACACCCGCCCCAAGCCCCAGACCGCTGCTGCGATGAGCGCGATGATGGCGGCTCCGGCTAGCCCGGTTGCGGCGAACCAGATGAGACGCGATTGTTGATGGGTGGGCGAGGGTGGATTCATAGGGCTGGTTGTGTTGAAAATTCCAACTTTGGGAGCTCAGTCTTAAACTGGGGCCAAGCGTTTGTTCTGTGTCAGACTGTAGACTCCTTTACTTCGGCCGCACGGCGCAAGGGGTGGTTAGCCGGCAGATTGGCCAGCAGTTTTTTCTGGAAGGCGGTGGCACGCTGTTTTTGACCCTGCTCCAGGCGGATGCGGTTGTTGAGATGCCGCTGGCCTTTGATCTCAGAGTTTTGCAGCGAGTCTGCCCAGCCGCGTAGCTGACGCGAACAGCTTTCCGCCGTTGATCTCAAATTTGAGATTTGAGATTTGAGCGGTTCCGCCCACTTGCGCCGGAGCAACAGCGTGAGCATGGAGCGAACTTCACCCGCCGAACCGCGCGCGATGTAAATAAAAGCCAGCAATTCGTTCGTCGTGCCACGCTCAAACCCTTCGGCGATATTGTTGGAAACCGACAGGACGGCGCGATCAAGCTGGTCGCGGAAGGAAGCCCGCATTCGCGGCGGCGCATTTTCCAGCAAATCATCCGTTCGTTCGTAAAGTTTGGCCGCCTCCAGCCAGACCGGCAAATCTTCAAAGCGTTGGTAGGTCATGGGGTGATAAATTTGAGATTTGAAATTTCAAATTTGAAATGGCCGGCCGGCAGCGTCAATCAGCCAGTAAGTTTTTGTTGAAAGTGCCACTGCAAAAACCGGGCGGCTAGCTGAGTTCGCTTTTGCCACGATTGAAAAACCGGTGAAATAATAACGTTCTCGCAGCTGCGTCTCGTTCAGTTCTTCTCGGCCATTCAAGGGATCGCCGACCACATAACGGTTTCCCAAGCGGCCCAGAATCGCAATGAAATGCCCCGTCCCGCTGACGCCGCCAAGTCGGACGCCAACGATCGCGGGAAATGGCAAGACCGCCTGATTCGGCGGCCCGATCAAATAATCAACCGCCAGCCCATGACGCCGGAGTGTGCGAATGAGATGCCAATTCTCCGTGCCACGACGGGAAGTGAAAGACTCTTGGGCAATTGCTTTTTCCGTGACCAGTTTGCCGGTAAGTTTCAGCAGGGTTGCAGCCGAGGCTGGTCCGCAAGACGATTCAGAGCTTTGCAGACACACTTCTTCAGACCAACGATCATTGAATTGCGTCCAATCTGGTCGCAAAAACACCTGTTTCAAATAAGGGGCGCCAACGCAAAGCAGAAAAATGAAAGGGATAAATCCCGCACTGACTTGTTTCCTGATTTGTGGGATTTGCGTGCGCTTTGTTTGAAGCCAGCCAGCTAATAAGCCGATTCCGCAGGCGAAAAGTTCGGCCCCAGGCCAAGCCCGGAAGCGATAAAACCAACCGGCTTCCCCCAGCACTCCAAAGTAATAGATCGCAAATAAAACTGCGGGGACAGCCGCGAGCGTGCTGATTATAATCAGCCCGTATTCTTGGTGTTTTGATTGCGCTTTCTTCGTCAGCCAGATTCCCAACCCGAAGCACAGCGTTGTGCCTGCCAAAGTCGGGATGAAGAGCGGATTCATTTCATGCCTGTCCCAGTTTCTTCGATTTCTCCGTGGCGGCGCGCACGGCGCTCATCACGGTGCCCCGCAGCTTGCCTTTTTCCAGCTCATGCACGCCTTCTATCGTCGTGCCGCCAGGACTGGTGACCTGATCCTTGAGCGCACCGGGATGCTGGCCGGTTTCCAAAACCATCTTCGCCGCGCCAAGCACGGTTTGCGCGGCCAGTTTGGTGGCCACGTCGCGCGGCAGGCCGGCCGCCACGCCGCCGTCGCTCAGCGCCTCAATGAATTGATAAACATACGCCGGACCGCTGCCGCTCAGGCCCGTCACCGCATCCAGCAACGCTTCTTTCACTGGCAACGCCAGGCCGACGGCCGCCAGAAGCTTTTGCGCCAGTTCGCCGTCTGCCGCCGTGGCGGATTGGCCGAGCGCAAAGGCGGACGCGCCTGCGCCGACCAGTGCCGGCGTGTTGGGCATGACGCGGATGACCCGCGCCCCGGCGGGCAAGGCAGCTTCGAGCTTGCCCAGCGTGACCCCGGCGGCGATCGAAATGATCAGATGCTTCTGGGTGAACGCTTGGGAAATTTCCTTCAGCACGGCGGTGGTCTGATCCGGCTTGGTGGCCAGAAATAAGATATCCGCCGCCTTGGCGACCTCGAGATTGGTGGCCACCGTAGCGGCGCCAACCTCGGTGGCGAAGCGTTTGCGCGCGGCGTCCACCGGATCGCTGGCGGTAATTTCACTGGGAAAGACCATGCCGGCGTGCACAAAACCCCGGGCCAGCGCCGTGGCCATTTTCCCGGCGCCGAGGAAACCAATTCTTGCTTGCGATGCCATACCCAGTTTGTAGCAGGCATTTTGCCGGCGCGGAAGCGAAAAGGCGGGCGCAAAACCGTCGCCGCGCCGGCCCAGCGCAGAATTCATAGCTTGAGTTCGGGGCTTGAAAGGTTAATTTTCCCTGCCCGCAAGACCATGTCTACCAACCGGAAATCTTGGGATACGTTTGAAGCCATGCGTGCCGCCGCACAGGAAGGCGACGCCCAGGCGCAATGTTATCTCGGCGTCTGCTACCAAAATGGCCAGGGCGTGGAGCAAAATCATCAGGAAGCCGTGAAATGGTTCCGGCGCTCGGCGGAACAAAATGATTCCGTGGCCCAATGCTACCTCGGCGTCTGCTATTGGACCGGCCAGGGCGTCCCGCAGGAATTCGGCGAGGCGGCCAAATGGCTGCGCGAGGCGGCGGAACAAGGCGACCCCGCCGCCCAATGCAATCTTGGCTCGCTCTACGAAACCGGCCAGGGCGTGATGCAAAATTACGCTGAGGCGGTGAAATGGTATCGCGAAGCGGCGGAACGCGGCTACCCGTCGGCGCAGCACAATCTGGGAGTTTTTTACGAGAACGGTCAGGTGGTGCCGCAGGATTTCGAGGCCGCAGCCAAATGGTATCTGGCCGCTGCCGAGCAGGAACTCGCCGACGCCCAATGCAACCTCGGCCTCTGCTACCAGACTGGCCGCGGCGTGCCGAAGGACTCCAAGGAGGCCGTGCGCTGGTTCATCAAGGCCGCGCGCCAGGGCAACAAGACCGCCCAGCACAATCTCGGCCTGCATTACGCCGCCGAAGAGGCTGAATTCGAACTCTAACCTCCTGCCCCCGCACGGAAATCAGCCGGCCAGTTCGGTCAGTTTTTCGCCCGCCCGCCCGGAATCAATCGTTTCTCCGGCCAATTCCCAGCCTTCCGCCAGCGATTTGGTTTTTCCGGCCACGAACAAGGCCGCGCCGGCGTTGAGTAAAACGGCATCGCGCTTCGGGCCGCGCTCCACGCCGTGTAAAATCCGGCGAACGATTTCCGCATTCGCCAATTTGTCGCCGCCGCGCAAATCCGCCAGCGTGGCCGGCTGCACCGGGAAATTCCCCGGAGCCAGCACCGAGACGCTAAAGCCGTGTTCTTGATAAAATTCCGCCACGTGACTGGGGCCGAGGGTCGAGAGCTCGTCCAGATGTTTCCCGTCCGCCTGGCCGCAAACGACCATGCCGCGCCGGGCTCCAAGCGCTTGCAAGGTTCGCGCCATCGGCTCGCACAGTTCCGGGCGCGGCACCCCGACCAGATACGCGGTGGGCCGGACGGGGTTCAGCAGCGGGCCGAGAATATTAAAGATCGTCCGCTGGCCGCGCTCGGCGCAGAGTTTTCGCGCCGGGGCGATATGCTTGAAGGCCGGATGGAAATTGGGCGCAAAGAAAAACGCGAAATTCTGCTCCTGCAACCTCCGCGCCGCCTCCGTTGGCAACAGGTCCACCCGGATGCCGAGCGCTTCCATCACATCCGCGCTGCCCACGGAGGAGGTCACGGCGCGATTGCCGTGTTTGGCCACGGCTACCCCGGCGGCGGCGCATAAAATGGCCGCGGTGGTGGAAATGTTGAACGTGCTCAACCGGTCGCCACCCGTGCCGACAATGTCCAGAATGGCTCGGGATTCGCGCCAAGTCGGGGCGATCGGCGGTTGAATGGATTTTTCCCGCAGCGCGGCGGCGAAAGCGGTGATTTCCTCCGGCGTCTCGCCTTTTTGCGCGAGGGCGATGAGAAAATTCGCCTTGGCGGCAGCCGGGCTGGCTTCATCCGTCAGATTTTCGACCGCCTGCCGCACCTGTTCAGCGGAGAGCGATGACCCGGCCGCCAGTTGAGTTGTGAGCGTTTCCAGCACGCCTCGATTTTACGCGGCCCCGCGAAAGGCACAAACTGAAATTGCGGTAGCCGGGTAAAATAGCGTAACTTACGGTTTGCAAATTGAGTCTGCAAATGCGGTAAACTATTTAATTTATGGCAGAAAAAACAAGCGGCGGCTGGGGCAAATGGATTTTGATCGGCGCGGTCATCGTAATCGCGGCGGGTGGATATTTTTACCATCGCCAGCGCCAGGCGTCACCGGTGAACTATAACACCGTGACGGTGACCCGGGGCGAATTGCTGGCGACGGTCACGGCGACCGGCATTCTCAACCCGGTGAAGAGTGTTCAGGTGGGCTGCCAAGTGTCCGGCACGCTGCGCGAGATCAATGTGGATTTCAATTCCCAGGTCAAGGCGGGCGACCTGATCGCGCAGATTGATCCGCGCGTTTACCTGGCGCAGGTGGCCCAGGCGGAGGCGGATTTGTCGAACGCGACGGCGAACCAGGAGTTGCAGCAGGTGCAGTCGCGCCGCGCGGCCGAACTTTACACGAATCATTTGGTGTCGGCCTCCGATTATGACATCGCGCTGGCGACGCTGCATCAGGCGGAAGCGGCGGTCAAAATCAAGCAGGCCTCGCTTGACAATGTGAAGGCAAACCTCGGCTACACGAAAATCTATTCGCCGGTGGATGGCGTGGTGATTTCCCGCGCGGTGGACGTGGGGCAGACGGTGGCGGCGAGTTTCAGCACGCCCACGCTGTTCCTGATCGCGAACGACCTGACGAAAATGCAAATTGACGCCGCCGTGTCGGAAGCGGATGTGGGCGGCGTGATCGAGGGCCAGGCCGTGGATTTCACCGTGGACGCCTATCCCACCCGCACCTTCCACGGCTCCGTGACCCAGGTGCGCAATTCGCCGACGACCGTCAACAACGTGGTAACCTACGACGCCGTGATCGGCGTGACCAATGCGGATTACAAATTGAAACCGGGCATGACGGCCAACGTGACCATCATCGTTGACCAGAAAGAAAGCCCCCTGAAACTGCCAAACGCCGCGCTGCGGTTCCGGCCGCCGGATAACGCCGCCGTCTTGACCAATGCGCTGGCCAGCGGGTCCACCAATGCCGGGGCGGGCAGCCCCAGCCGGAGCAAAGGCCGGGGCAATAACCGCACGGTCTATCTGCTCGCCGGCACCGAACATGCGCCGGAACTCAAGCCGGTGGCGGTCAAAACCGGCATCACGGACGGGATTTCCACGGAAATTATTGATGGCCTAAAAGAAAACGACCAGGTGGTTTCCAGCGTGGCCAACAGCGATTCATCCGGGTCTGCGGCGGCCAATCCGTTCAGCACGGGCATGTCGCGCCGTCATTAACCCTCACCGTCGTGTCAACCCGCCCCGTCATCCAACTCGCGGACATTCACAAGGTCTATCATACCGGTGAAGTGGACGTGCATGCCGTGCGCGGCGTGTCGCTCACCATTTCGCCCGGCGAATTTGTCGCCATCATGGGCTCCAGCGGCTCGGGCAAAAGCACATTGATGAACATCATCGGCTGCCTCGACCGGCCCAGCGGCGGAAATTATCAGCTCGATGGCATTGACGTTTCCACGCTGGATCGCGACCAGCGCGCCGGCATCCGCAATGAGAAGATCGGCTTTATTTTCCAGGGTTTTAATCTGCTGTCGCGCACGACCGCCTTGGAAAATGTCGAGATGCCGATGCTCTACAACCACGCCCGCATCCCGTCCGCCGAACAAGCGAACCGCGCCGCCGCCGCCCTCGAACTCGTCGGGCTTGGAGATCGGGCCGATCACAAGCCGAACCAGCTTTCCGGCGGGCAGCAGCAGCGCGTGGCCATTGCCCGCGCGCTGGTGAACCAGCCGTCGCTCCTGCTCGCGGATGAGCCGACGGGCAATCTCGACAGCCAGACCAGCATCGAAATTATGGGCGTGTTCCAGAAGCTCAATGACCAAGGCATTACGATTGTCATGGTCACGCACGAGTTGGACGTGGCGCGCTACACCAAGCGCACGGTGATTTTACGCGACGGCAAGGTCCGCACCGACGAAAAGGTGGCTGACCGGTTGAATGCCGAGATTGAATTGAAGAATCTGAAACAGGCGCAGGAGGCCGTGAAGCTCACATGAGGTTTTTTGCGCCATTCAAAATCGCCGCGCGCGCGCTGCGCCGGAACAAAATGCGTTCGCTGCTGACCATGCTGGGCATCATTATCGGGGTCGGCTCGGTCATTGCCGCCGTCAGCATCACCACGGGCGCGACCAAACAGGTCGAGGGGCAGGTGGCCAGCCTCGGGCAGAACATCGTTACGGTGTTTTCTGGCAACTTTAGCAGCGGCGGCATGCGCGGCGGCTGGGGCAGCGCCTCAACGTTGACGGTGGAGGACGCCCGCGCCATTAAAAATGAATTAGACAACGTGGTTGCCGTCAGCCCGGAAGTTCGCGACCGGTCGCAGATCCTGGCCAACGGGGAAAATTGGAATACGCAGGTGATGGGCGAGTCGCCGGATTTTCCGCAGATCCGCGACTGGAACATCGCCCAGGGCGCGATGTTCACCGAAGGCGACGTCCGCGCACTTGCCAAGGTCGCGGTCATCGGCAAGACGGTGGTGGATCAGTTGTTTCCGGACGTGGATCCCGTGGGCCAGACTATCATCGTGCGCAACATCCCCTTCAAGGTTGTCGGCGTGCTGGCGGCCAAAGGCTTCAATCTATTCGGCCAGGATCAGGATGACGTTGTTATCATTCCCTACACCAGCCATATGCGGCGCTTGTCCAAGCGCACGTTTGTAAATTCCATCATGGTGCAGGCGGCCAACAAGGATTCCATCAATCAGGTGCAGGATGCGATCACCTCCTTGTTGCGCGACCGGCATAAAAGCCAGGAGCCGGATTTCACGGTGCGCACGCAGTTGGAATTGATGCAGATGGCCACCGCCACGGCCAAGGTCATGTCCGTCCTGCTCGCCGCCATCGCCAGCGTGTCGCTGCTGGTCGGGGGCATTGGCATCATGAACATCATGCTGGTCAGTGTCACGGAACGGACGCGCGAAATCGGCATCCGCATGGCGGTCGGCGCCCGCGGTCGCGACATCCTGATTCAATTTTTGATTGAGGCGGTCACTTTGAGCGCCGCGGGCGGCATGATCGGCATTGCGTTGGGTATGCTGACGGCCTGGGTCATTTCGTATCTCACCAGTTGGCCGACGGTGACGCCCTTCATGTGGATTGGCATCGCCTGCGTTTCGAGCGCCGCCATTGGCATTGTCTCGGGTTTCTACCCGGCCTGGAAAGCGTCGCGGCTCGATCCGATTGACGCCTTGCGATATGAATGAGGCGCCCCGTTAATCCGGCTGGTTATAATCCTCAAAGGCATTCCGAGGCTGGAAAGAGCAAGAGCTGGCCCAGCCGTTGCCCGTAATGAAAATGGAAGTTTTTTCAACTCACACACCGGAGCTGTTTCAAACCGCCGTCCGGCGGGCGGCGGAATTGCTTCGGGCCGGCGAAGTGGTCGCGTTGCCGACCGAAACGGTCTATGGCCTTGCCGCCAATGCGCTGGATGAAACCGCCGTCGCCAAAATTTTCCAGATCAAAGGCCGGCCCGCTCATAACCCGATCATCGTCCATGTTGCCAGCCTCGGCATGGCGCAGGCTTGTGTGTCAGTCTGGCCGGAAATCGCCGGAAAATTTGCCCATTCCTTCTGGCCGGGGCCGCTAACGCTGGTGCTGCCTCGCGCCGAAAATATTCCTGCCCTGGTCACGGCCGGTGGCGCGACGGTGGGGGTGCGCTGGCCCAGCCATCCGTTCATCCAGGCGGTCATTCGCGAGTGTGGTTTTCCGTTGGCGGCTCCGAGCGCGAATCTTTCCAATCAGCTTTCTCCGACGAATGCCGAGCATGTCCGCAGCCAGTTGGCGGGCAAAATTCCGCTCCTCGTGGATGGCGGCCAGTCGCAGGTCGGCATCGAGTCCACGGTGCTGGATTTGTCGGGGTCGCCGCCGCGCGTGTTGCGCCCGGGAATGATCCGCGCGGAATCGCTCGCCGCCGTCGTTTGGCCTTTGGCAGATGATCGGGGACTGCGGAATGACGGCTCTCTAAAAAGCCCCGGCCAGTTAAAAAAACACTATTCGCCGAAGGCCAAGCTCTTGGTTGCTTCTTGGAAAAATGATGCTGACTTGGCAACTCAGGTTGCCAGCTGGAAGCTGAGTATGGCTAAGGTTCATATCGTCGCGCATACCCGGATCCCCGCTGGCTGCCTGGCGGAAAATGTGAGCGTGATTCCGCATGATGCCGAGGCCTTTGCTCGGGCGCTTTACGTGGAATTGCACCGGTGTGATGCCGCCGGGGCGGAATTGATTGTCGTCGAGGCTCCGCCGGAAACCTCGGCGTGGGCGGGAATTGCTGACCGATTGCGGCGCGCGGCAACGTAACGAAGCCCCTGCCATTCCTTGGCGGGCATTCCTGTTTAGCGCAGCAACTGCTTCTCCAGATAATGCACGACCTGGCGGGTGTTGGCATCCACTTCCATGCGGCCTTTCACCAGTCGGCAGGCATGTAGGACGGTGCCATGATCGCGCCCGCCAAACGCCTCGCCAATGGTGCTTAACGAGCTTTCGGTCATCTTCCGGGAGAAATACATGGCAATCTGACGCGGGAAGGCAATGTTCTCCGGCCGGCGCTTGCTGGTCATGTCGGCCAGCCGAATATCAAAATGTTCCGCCACCTTTTTCTGAATCGCTTCAATGCTGATCTGCTGCCGGCCTTCCTCATGCAGCATCTCGCGGAGCAGGTTCTCCACGACTTCCAGCGTGAGTTTTTTGCCCGTGAGGGAGGCGAAGGAGGTAACGCGAATCAGCGCCCCTTCCAGTTTGCGAATGTTGGTGCGAATGCGCGTGGCCAGGAAATTACTGATGTCTTCCGGCAGCGTCACCCCCATGATTTGGGCCTTTTTATTGAGAATGGCCAGCCGGGTTTCCACATCCGGGGCCTGCATATCGGCAGTCTGTCCCCATTCAAAGCGGGATACGAGCCGCTGCTCCAAGCCCTGAATTTCACTGGCCGGACGATCACAGGTCAGCACAATCTGTTTGTGCGCCTCGTGCAAGGCATTGAACGTATGAAAAAACTCCTCCTGAATCCGCTCTTTGCCGGACAGAAATTGGATATCGTCAATCAGTAGCACTTCGCTCTGCCGGTATTTTTTCCGAAAGGCCACTAACTTGTTGTTCTGAATGGCCTCAATGTATTCATTCGTGAATTTTTCGGACGAGACATACGCCACCCGCGCGCTTTTTTTCCCGCTCGCGACGTGCTGGCCGATGGCCTGAAGGAGGTGGGTTTTGCCCAACCCCACTCCGCCATAAAGAAAGAGGGGATTAAAAGCCTTGCCGGGAGCCTCGGCCACGGCTTTGGCCGCCGCAAAGGCAAAATCGTTGTTGCCGCCCACCACAAACGTGTCAAAGGTGTTCTTGGGGTTGAAATGCAAATCCCCATTCAAAGTGACGCGCTCGATGGCGGGTTCTGCCGATTTGCTTTTGGCGGGCGCCGCCGGCGGTTTGGCTGCGGGCGCCGGGCTGCTGCCGGCTTGGGTGCTGAATTTTACCTGAAGTTTGCAGCCGGCCGCCACCGCCACGGCATCCTGCAACAAGCCCAGATAATTGTCCTTGAGCCAAACCTCACAAAATTCATTGGGCGCCTCAACGGTGATTTGCCGGCCGTCCACCGCGCAGGCCCGCAACGGGGCGAACCACATGTTAAACGTGTCCCGGCTCAACTTGACGCGGAGATGCTCCTGCGCCGTGTTCCAAATTTTTTCCGCAGAAATCTGCATGGTGTTCCGTAAATACCCAATTTTTGCGATTTATTCACTTCGCCCGCCCAGCGGGCTTTCGCTTCAAATCTTCCGCCAGTCAAACGTGCGGCGTCCACTTATTCAAGTGAAAACATAGAATGTTTAAAATAAACATTTGCCTGACCGCCGCGCTCATGTTTTCAACATGCTCCCATCCAGTGTCTTGCATTAAAGTAAAAACGGCGACCTGCTGGTGCTGGCAGCCGTGATTTAAATCGCATCACCCGTATTGAATGAATGCCTGCCTTTTTAGGTCATTGCACGGAAAGTTACGAGGACAACATATTAACTTTTGTTCACTAGTTATTCACAATTGCAAAACGGCCAATAAAATCACCATTTTTCATGATTTTTAACCGCCGAAACCCTCTCCTAATGGCCTCTGACGCGAGGTAAATATTATGGCGCAATTCAACTTCCTGCTGTAATTCAGTTCTCCGCCAGCCTTGACCCTGCTCCGCTGCCAACAAAAATCGTCGTCCATCGGCTAATTGGCAGGCAACAAGTCAGTATATTTACTAATACTTTAAAAACAGTGTTGACAAAAATAAGCGGTCATGATTTAATAACTGCAGTTGCAGCGGTCAGGACGATCAATATGCGACTGGCTCTTTGAATTTTATAATTTCGTCAACGGCGTGAGTGCTGTCGTTGCTCGAGTTCTCCGTAATCTTACGTTGTGCTCATTCTAATTCCCCGGGTCTTTTGGCCATCCTCTGGCTGACTGACCCGGTTTTTTCTTTTCCCGCTTAGGCCCCGCCCCCTGCCGCGTTCGTTGACAGTGCTTTTTTGCGCTGATAACGTCTCCGTTCCTGAAATTTTGCGATGGAATACAAAGACACATTGAACCTGCCGCGCACCGACTTCGCCATGAAGGCGGACCTCGTCACGCGCGAACCTGAACGCCTGAAAAAGTGGGAAGCCGCGAATCTTTACGCTAAGATTCAGGCGGCCCGCAAAGATGCCCCGAAGTTCGTGCTCCACGATGGCCCGCCGTTTGCCAACGGCGATGTCCATGTCGGCACCGCGCTGAACAAGATTCTCAAGGACATCATCATCAAGTATCAGACCCTGCGCGGCCAAAGCGCGCCCTACATTCCCGGCTGGGATTGCCACGGGCTGCCCATCGAGTTCAAGGTCTCGCAGGAATTGCGCAAAAGTGGCAGCGACGCCTCGTCGCCCGCCACCATCCGCACCGCCTGCGAAGCTTACGCCCGCAAATATATTGACCTCCAGCGCACCCAGTTCAAGCGCCTCGGCGTGCTGGGCGATTGGGAAAATCCCTATCTCACGCTGAACAAGGAATACGAAGCGGATGAACTGCGTCTGTTCGCCAACATCGTCGAAAAAGGGTTCGTCTATCGCGGCAAAAAGCCCGTTTACTGGAGCATTCCCTGCCGCACGGCGCTGGCGGAAGCGGAAGTGGAATACGCCGACCACGTCAGCCAGAGCGTATTTGTGAAGTTCCCCGTCGTCGGCCAGGCCAATACGTTCATCGTGATTTGGACGACCACGCCGTGGACGCTGCCCGCGAACCTCGCCGTGGCTTACAACAAGGATTTCCAATACGTCAAAACCACTGTCGGCGCCGAGAACTTCATTGTTTTCCGTGGACTGCTGCCCGCCGTCGCCGCAAAGTGCGGCTGGGCCAATTACACCGAAACCCCGTTCCCGACCCAGCAACTCGCCACCATCCAGTATCAGCATCCATTCTGCAATCGCACCGGCAAGGCGTTCGCCGCCGACTTTGTCACCGCCGACACCGGCACGGGTTTTGTGCACATCGCTCCTGGCCACGGTCAGGACGATTATAATTTGGGCCGCGCCAACGGCCTGCCGGTGTATTCACCGGTGAACGACGACGGCGCACTGGCAGGCACCAGTGATTTGCCGGCCGACCAGCAGATGCCCGCCGAGTTGCTGGGCAAATCCATCCTGGAAAAACACGGCAAGAGCGATGCCAACGAAGCCGTGCTGCATGAACTCCGCGTCCGCCAAGCCTTGCTGCATCAGGAAAATTACCATCACAGCTATCCGCACTGCTGGCGCAGCAAAACGCCCGTCATCTTCCGCGCGATGGATCAGTGGTTCATCAAAATAGCCCATGTAGCCGCGTTTGTGAAAACGCGGACGGGTTCTGATTCCGAAGCCGACCGCGCTTTGACCAGCGCGGCTACCTTCCGCGAACAAGCGGTCGCCGAGATTGACCGGGTGACGTGGATTCCCGACTGGGGGGTGAACCGCATCAAAGGCGCCGTGCAATCGCGACCCGACTGGTGCATCAGCCGCCAGCGCACTTGGGGCGTGCCGTTGCCCGCATTTTACGACGCCGCAGGTGGGGCGATTCTGGACAAAGATGTCATCAATAACGTCGCCGACGTCATCGAAAAACACGGCTCCAACGTCTGGTTCGAGAAATCCGCCGCCGAACTCTGGGCGCTCGTGAAGCCGAAGGATTGGAAAGGCCCGGAAGCCGTGGCCAAAGCCAGCGACACGCTGGACGTGTGGATTGATTCCGGCAGTTCTTCCCGCGCCGTGTTGAAACAACGGAAGGAATTGCAGCACGCTGGCAAAACCGGCGACGAAGTCTGGCAGGCCGA
>CAIMLG010000306.1 GCA_903842235.1 uncultured Verrucomicrobia subdivision 3 bacterium | reverse complement strand
ATGACGATAATCAAATTCCCAATCTCAACGCCAGCCATATTAGCTTGGACAGGCAGACGCGCGAATGGCTAAAGTTGACCAGTGCATGGATATTCTTGACCTAAGAGTCTGTCTGAAAATTCCGAGGGGTGCTGTTTTCGTCCTGAAGGCTGGCTGGCGAGGCGTGACGAGGGAAAATACCCTTCATGGGTCTTTGACCGAGGAGCAACGAAGTCAGACAGCTTTCAGGGCGAAAACCCTGCGGGCGATGAGTCTTTTGGCCGTGGGCGGCGTTGGCTCAGCCATCACAGCCCCCTGCGGGGATGCTCCGACCTCGCCGCCTTGCCCACAGCCAAAATCCTTCACCGCAGCGCCTCTCGCAATTTTCAGACAGACTCTAAGTCCATGAAATCAAAACCGTCCGCCAGCCGGGCCGCCCCGGCATTTTTCTCGCCCCAGGTGGCCGGGGCGCGGCGCTTTTATCTCGACCTCAACCCGCCCCGGCGATGCCGGCTCGCCGTGGTTTGCGGCGGCCTGGAGCGCTGCCGGCCGGACTACGCCATCCACCGCGCCACGTTTCCGTTTTATTCCATCGAATATGTCGCCCGCGGCCACGGCGAATTGAAGCTCCGCAACCGCACCCATGTTTTGCAGCCCGGCCGGCTGTTCGCCTACGGGCCGGGCGTGCCCCATCACATCACCGGCAGCCCGGAGGATCCGCTCGTGAAATATTTCGTGGATTTTGCGGGCACAGCCGCGCCGGCCCTGCTGCGCTCCTGCCGCCTGAAGCCGGGACAGGTGGCGCAGATATTTCCGCCGCACGCCCTGGCCCCGCTGTTCGACGAGCTGATTCAAAGCGGGCTGCAGGCGGGCCGGCACAGCGCCGCCTTATGCGCCCGGCTGCTGGAATGTCTGGCGCTGAAGCTTCTGGCCGCCAGCGCGCCGCTGGAAAAAGCGGACACCCTGGCCTTCATGACCTACCAGCAATGCCGCAGCCACATCGAGCGGCACTTCCTGCGTTTGCAATCGCTGGCGCAACTGGCCCGCGAATGCCACGCCAGCCAGGCCTACCTTTGCCGCCTGTTCCGGCGCTACGACCGGCAGACGCCCTATCAATTCCTGCTCCGGCTGAAAATGAACCACGCGGCGGCGCGCTTGCAGCAGCCCGGCGTTTTGGTGAAACAGGCGGCCGAAGAGGCGGGCTTTGCGGACCCGTTCCATTTCTCCCGCGTCTTCAAGAATCTCCTGGGACTTTCCCCGGACACTTTCCGAAGGATGCGGGATGCGGGATGCTAGATGCGGGATGCTAGATGCGGGATGCGGGATGCGGGATGCTAGCGCACCTAATCACACCAAACCGCACCGGAAACAGCAAAAATCTGAGACTTGAGACCTGAAACTTGAAACGACAAGGCGTAAGACAGACACGAATTTCACGAATTGACGCGAATTTTGAACAACAAAGACGCAAAGACGCAAAGGGCGTGAGGCGCGGGGCGGTGGGCGCGGGGATACGGATGCGGGGACAGGGTGCCAAGTTTTCTTAACCAGTTTTTGCGCTACCGATTACGTTTACGGGGCTGGCGGATTCAACTGGCCGGTAAGCCGTGTGGGCGGAATGATCATGTGTGCCGGATTCCCTTCTTGAATCCATTTGGCCCGCTGCGCTTCCATCATAATAATACTGGCCTCAGGCGATAACCCCTCCGGCAATTGCGAATTGCCACCTGAACTCAATCCAGTCGAACCAAGATTGCCGCCCTGATTTCCGCCCATCTGCACTTTCCGGCCACCGGGGCCAACGGCATTGGCGTTACCCATTGACGGCATCACCGAATTACCCATGCCACCGGCTTGCACTGGTGGACGGTTAAAGCCCGGCACCGGCATTCTCGGCGTCCCGGCCGCACCGGCGGGACCGCCGGGATTGGTGACCGGCACCAGCGACAATTCCTGAAGCGTGCCGTGATTGTTAAACGTCACCACCCCGCCCTTGCCGTCAATCTTGACCACCTCGATCTCATCCTGCCGCTCGCCCT
>CAIMLG010000305.1 GCA_903842235.1 uncultured Verrucomicrobia subdivision 3 bacterium | reverse complement strand
GGATGTGAATGAAGCCGCCCATCGTGGCCCCCGTCACTAACCCCAGCAGCCACAAAACCAAAAGCACCATGGCAAGTGTGTATAACATAATTATTTTATGGGTTTGCCGGCGGACGCGCTCACGCAGCCACCGGCGTTGAATGGCCGGATTACTTGTCGGTCAGCGGCGCGGTGAGGGTCATGTTATTGACCACGCTGGTCACGCCGTTGATATCCGTGGCCAACTTGCTGACGAGACTCTTTTCCGCCTCGTTTTTGGCAACGCCCGTCACGGTGACAACCCCATCCGCCGTGGATACTCCGGTATGGATGGCGCTCGTCGAATGATGCGACAGCAAGGCCGACTTGACCTGCGCCGTGATGGACGCGTCGTCAATTTTGTCGCCGAGGGTGGGGGCGGCGGGGGCCGGCGTCTTGGCAATCGTCATGTCATTCACGACCGCTTTGACATGGTCAATGTCCCGGGCGTATTCGGTGGTGAGTTCTTTTTGCGCCAGGCTGCTGGCTTCGCCGGTTAAAATGACGACCCCGTCTTTCACGTTCACATCGGTGCCGAGGGCGCTCACGTGGCGATGAAACAGCAACGCCGTTTTCACTTTCATGCCGATCCAGGTGTCGGAATGTTCCGCCGGTTGTTCGCCGCTGACGACGAGTTGGTTGTCCACGCTCTTGACGCCGGGCAGGCTCGCCACGGTGTCTTCGGCCAGCGATTTGTGGGAGGCTTCCGCGACGGTGCCGGTCAGGGTGACGAGGCCGTCCTTGGATTCCGTTTTAATGGAATCATCCTTAAGCGTGGTTTTGAACGTATAGGACTTGGCGGCGGAGGACTCAATCCGACTGTCCGTGCTGGCCGCCCGCAAGGGCGAATTGGTGAAGATCATGGAGCTCACGACAACCGCAAGCGTTAAGGGAAATATGGATTTCATTTTATGGTTTGGTTGAAGGTTGGTTGATTACACTTCAAGTACTTTAGCCGTTACGATTTTGCCTCGCTATGGGGTGTAACCCTACCATGGATCGCCCCTTCCAGATGGTCTTCGTGGTCTTCCACAATATTCAAACCGTTGCGGTTTTCGTCGAGGGGCAGCCCCGCTTTCCCAAGCGCGAGGCGCGAGGCGCGAACCTTACGGTGCGACCGGTTACCCGACTGTCGATCATGGCTAGATCTCCTTAATTTCAAGCCAGGCTACGCCCGCTGGTGGTAGGGTTACACCCCATGGCATCGGCGGGATTTTTAGGCGATGCTTTTGACCATGAAAAATAATACATTGCTCATCACCCTCCTGTCCGCCGCCACCTTTGTTATCGGATGTGACAAAAACCCAACCACGGCCCAGCAAATCGAGACGATCAAAACTGAAACGAAACAAGCCGCGCAGGACATGAAGGATTACACCTTCGCGCAGAAGGCTGAATTTGTTAAGGCCATGCAAGGTCAGCTCGATACGCTCAACCAAGATCTGGATAAACTTTCTGCCAAAATCGAAAGCTCCAGCGCCGCGGTCAAGGCTGAAGCCAAACCCAAGTTAGAAGCGCTGCGCGAGCAGGCGACAAAGTTGAACCAGCAGCTGGCGGAGGCTAGAAACGCCACGGAGTCCACCTGGGACAGCGTCAAGGCCGCCTGCAAGAAGGGCTATGATGCGACGGTGGACGGCTTTAACCAGGCCCGCCAGTGGGTCAGCGACAAAATTGCCCCTTGAGGCGGGCGCCGCGGGTGAGCGTTTGATTGCCTCATGGACGCGGTCCATCGCATTGGACGTGCGCAACCGTTTCTGGTGAGCCATGGAATACGACTTCTTGGCGCTGGCCTGCACGGGAATCTTGTGCTTGGCGCAGTAATTAATCATCTCCTGCCGGCCGGGCAACGCGCTCCCATTCGAGGGATTTGCGCCAGCTAATGGCGGCCTGCACCGGGCCGATTTACAGTTGCAACACCCTAAAGTCCATTCACTTGGCGACCAACGTTCCGCCCTCATTGCACGGCATCCGCCGAAGTCGGCTGCGGCGTTGCTCCGGTGGCCACGGCCTTTTTCCATTGTTGCCAGGCGGCAACCAGCGTCTTTACCCGGTCGGGATATTGGGCGGCGACGTCATTTTTCTCGGCAAGGTCATCCGCGAGATTGAACAAACGGGGTGTGCCTTGTTGCATCATCAGCTTCCATGGCCCGTTGCGCATGGCGTTGTCCCAGAAGAGCTGGCGGGATCCCAGTGATTTTTGCTCGAGCAAAAATGTTTTCAAACTGACGCCGTCCAAAGGGCGGTTGGTGGGAGCCGGAACCCCGGCGAAATCCAGAAAGGTCGGCATGACATCCAGGCTGCTGACCATTTGTTCCGTGATGCCCGGCTTGATGTGCCCCGGCCACCAGGCAATGGCCGGCTCGCGCTGACCGCCTTCCCAATCGGTGCCCTTGAATCCGCGCAAGGGCAGATTGGAACCGGCGCGGGTGGCGCCATTGTCGGAAAAAAAGATCACCAGCGTATTAGTGGCCAGGCCGGTGTCGTTCAAGGTATTCAAGATGGCGGCGATGCCGGTGTCCATTTCCGTCATCATGTCGCGATAAATGTCTTTCACGGGGCGACGGGCCGATTCAACGCCGGCTGCCTCGACGGCTGCCGCATTTTTGTCCGGCAGGGCTTCATCCGTGAAACCTCCCCGCAGCGGGGGATCCTTCGGTCCCTGATACGGCGAATGCACGGGTTCCTGCGCCACATAAAGAAAGAACGGCTGGTCCCGGTGGCTCTGGATAAATTCGATCGCATGGCGCGTAATCAAATGCGTGGAATAGCCGGCTTCCGGTTCCAGGTGCATGCCGTTCCACCAATCGTCGCGGCCGACCATGTCTTTGTGCGACTGATAATCCACATTGCCGCTGAGGTAGCCCCGGAACACGTCAAAGCCCAGATGCGTTGGATTGTATTTGGGATAATACCCGAGATGCCATTTGCCGATCAGCGCCGTGGCATAGCCCGCCGATTTGAGCAATTGGGGCAAGGTGATTTCCGACGACTGAAGGCCCGCGAAATGCGTGGGACTGTTGCTGTCGGCCAGGATAACGGAGGGAATGCCGGCACGCTGCTGGTAACGGCCGGTCAACATACCGCACCGGGTGGGACTGCAAACATTGGCCGAGGCATGAAAATCCGTAAACCGCAACCCTTGCGCCGCCAGCTGCTCCAACGCGGGCGTTTTGATCCAACCGCCATACGCGCTGGAATCGCCATAGCCCATGTCATCCGCCAGAATGACGATGAGATTGGGCTTGCTGGCCAAGGCATTCCCCGCCGCCGACAACAGTGCCAGCACGAGAAACGCAAACAAGGTTTTGAAGTTAGACATGGAGGATTAGGGTTCCACAACAGGGTATTTTGCCTTCCGGGCATGTCAACAGCGATACGCCGCTCCGACATTGGGTAGCGGTGTTGCTCCGCCGCCGACCGTGTCGGCCTGGCCATCTGGCGTTGCGGTAGCAACGCCCTGCCTACAACGGCAAGTCGGTCGCGCCTTCAGCCCAGCCCAGTGTTGCCGTGATGGTATCCGTGCGCCATCACCTGCGCTGAGGGGCAGCGCACAAAATTTATCAACTCTGAAGGAGTTGCAGCAAACCGTAGCGGGATGGTGATGCAACCCCGTTGGGGTTGGGGAATTTTTGGACCATGACCCAGGGTAGTTGTTCCTCGCCCGTCCGGCGCGGACCGCCAACCCTGGGCTGAGGGATGGAATCCCGTTGGGATTCGGAGCGCTGTAGGCGCGGCATAGTTGTAGAACACCAATTCACAAAATGAAAAAGCCCCGTTAGGGGCCGGCGCGTTTTTGAATCAATGACCTCAAGCGCGGTTTAATTACGCTACAAGGTCGGCGGGCATTGTTGGTGTTTTGTTAGTTATTTGTGGGCCGGATTTCTGCTTTTGGTTTTCTTCCCGGCGCCGGCGGCGCTGGGCAAG
>CAIMLG010000304.1 GCA_903842235.1 uncultured Verrucomicrobia subdivision 3 bacterium | reverse complement strand
GTCAATCTGACAATGGCCTGGCTGTGCTAACGCGCTCTTAACAAACTCAATATCCTCTGCTGACACGCCTCGAACCCAAGCATCAGGGGAAAAAGTGACAGCAACAAGCTTGGACTGCGAGGCTGGCAAATCTAAGCGAGTAATACTCACATCATGGTGCGGAGCAGAACATCCGACCATATACAGCAAAGAGATGGCGACTAATATTTTCACAACGCGCGAATGTCGCCTATCTAGGAGTCGACCGCAGGATTGCGGTTTTTCTTAGATTCATAAAACGGGTTGTAAACTCATTGATCTGGCCTGTCCAGCGGAATTGGCAGCCAGCGCGGGCGGAATTGTTGATCGGGCTAAAGCCGCGAGCCGCCGGCGGCGGGGGAAGGCCGCTTGGCCAGGAGTATTCATAGTCAAGAACTTAGACCCCAATCCCTATTCTCCGGCCGTTCAGGGGTGCGAGCCAGGCCGAGGCGGACAGACGGGCGGGGGCGTCCATTTCACGCGGCACCGACTGGGCGGGCGCGTCACTCGGTGGCCAGGCCCATTTTGGTGATGTCGAGCTGGCGCAGCGTATCCAAGACACTAACCATGACTTGGTAGTCCACCTCGTCGGAACCTTTGAGCACCACGCCCAGCTCGGGGTTGTCAGCTTTGAGCGCCTGCAATTTAGCCTTCAATTGCGGCACGGTCACGACTTCCTCATTCAAGGTGATCCGGCCCACGGCGCTGACCGCGATGCGGCTGGGCGGTTTCGGTTGATCGGCCTTGGGGGGCTGCTTGGCGGTCGGCAGGTTGACTTCCAGGTTGTTCACCAACTGGGGGGTGGTGATGATAAAGATCACCAGCAGCACAAAGACGAGGTCCAGCAAGGGCGTGATGTTCAGCTCGTTCATCGTGCTATGGCCGCGCCGGGAGATTTTTTTAAGGCTCATGGCAGGGAGAGGGATTCGGTTTCGGCCTGCACGTCAAAGCGAATGGTCACCTCCGACGGAAATTTAGGCGGCGGGGACCGGCCAATATTATGGATCGTCTGGAACACGTCTTTCACGGTTTGATCCCACTTCGCGTTACCGGAACCTTTTAACCATCGGGTCTGACCCAGATTGCCCTGCGGATCCACGCTGACGGCCACTTCGGCGACGTAATGGTCATCCGCCAGATCCTCCGGCCGGTTCCATTTCATGCGCAGGGTGTATTCCATGAAGCCCTTGTAAAGCAGCACGGGGTCGCTCTGCTCGTCCACCACCTTGGCGCCGTCGCTAAAATTCAGCGTCGGCGCTTCGGCGGAAGGCGGAGCCACGGTGGGCGGGGCGACCGTGGGGGGCGCCACGGGTTTCGGCACTTCCACGGGCTTGGGCGTTTCCTTGGGGGTTTCCTTGGGCGGCTCGGGGGGTTTTTCCGGTTCCTTCGGCTTGTCCTTGGGTTTTTCCACTTTGGTGACGGTGATGCTCTGGAGTTTATCGCCCAAGATGCCGGTGCGGGCCGCAAAGTAAAAGGCCGCGCCAAGCAGGAGCGCGTGGAAGATCGCCGAAATGATGAGGTTCGTCTTCGACGAGTTTTTCGGGCGCTTGGGCTGGGATTGCGGGATCATTTGTTCACGTCGGTGGCCAGATCCACTTTCACGATGTTCGCCTGCTGGCAGCAGTCCAGCACGGCGCGGATTTGCTTGTATTTCGTTTTGCCATCGCCCCGGACAATAATGTTCAAGTCTTCCTTGATTTCGGCTTGCAGGAGTTTCGTCCGGAGGTCGATCAGCGTGGCGGTCAGCTCTTCCAGTTTCACCGATTCGCGGTCGATAAACAGGCCGCCGTCGGCCTGCACGGAAATGTATTTGGCCTGATGCGGCGGATCTTTTTCATGCTTGGCGGCGGTCGGCAGCTTCAGGTCCATGTCCTTGACCGGCGGGATGGTGGTGATGATGAAAATCACCAGCAACACAAACGCCAAGTCCAGCAAGGGCGTGATGTTCAACTCGGTGAGCGACTCATGCGCGCTCTGCGAACACTTCTTCATGGAACAATTCCCAGTGCTAGAACTTCGTGGGAGGGGCTGGCTCATGGCGCTTCAAGGCGCCGGCGATCTTGTCCTCGATGTCACGGTTGTCCACATAGGCGTGCTCGATCTGGTTGGCGTAGCGGGTGGCGAAGCCGTCGAGTTCCTGCGTGATGTGGCGGATGGTGGTGACCATGAAGTTGTAACCGAACATGGCGGGAATGGCGACGAGCAGGCCGGTGACGGTGGCGACCAGCGCGGCGGCCACGCCGGGGGCCATGGCCGCGAGGCTCGCGGATTGTTTTTCGGCGATGCCGGCGAAGGTGGACATCACGCCCCAGACGGTGCCGAGCAAACCGATGAACGGCCCGCCGGCCACGGCGGTGGACAGAACGATCATGCCCTTTTCCAGGGACATGGCCTGCGCGGCCGCCGCCTCTTCCAAGACCACTTTCACCGCCTCGAACGCCGAGTTGCTGATCTTGGTGGTGTTGGCCCGCGCCAGATGATCGGTGTTGCCTTCCCCGCTGCTGGCGACCACGGCGGGGGTTTTCAGCTCCACCGGATTGTTCTTGAGGTGATACAACACTTCCTCCGCGCCGCGCTCATACAGGGCGTAGGCGGGCGCGCCGTCAAACTCCTCGCCGCGCTTCTTGATATCCATCGGGTCGCGGGTGCGGCTGTAGGCGGCCATGAATTTCTTCGTGGCATGGCGGGCAATCATCAACTGCCGGACCTTGGTGATGATGATGGTCCAACTGAACAGGGACAGCAGCACGAGGACGGCGCAGGTGGTTTGGCCCTCAGCGGTCGCGTTTTTGATGGCATACAGGGCGGCATTGGCAAGCATGGGATGGCACAGGGTGGTCATAAATATTATTGGGTGGGCGGAAAGGGATGTGGGGGAAGCCAGCCTCCGGCAGCGGCGGGCGACGCGAGGGATAGGTGCAAACGCCACTGGCCGGGGGTGACCCCAAAACGGCGCTTGAACATGCGATTAAACAAACTGAGCTGGCGGTAGCCGCACTCCCGGGCAACGCGGCTGACTTTGGCTTGCGGATCGGCCAGCAACCGGCAGGCCCGCTGCAACCGGACTTCATTTTGACACGCGCGGAGCGAGAGGCCGAATTCCGCCCGAAACAGGCGGCTGAGATGCCGCTCGCTGCAGTTCAATTCGCCGGCCAGCTCGGCGAGGGAGCGGGCGCCCAAATCCTGTTCCGACAACTGGCTGAAAAACTGGTGAAAGCGGACGTGGAATTTTCGGGAACCGGGAACCGCCGCCCCCGCCACCGGGAACAGGCTGGTGAGACAGGAAGCCCAAAGCTGGAGAAAGGCCAGCCGCACGGGCAGCCCTTCGCGCTGGGCCAGGGCCGCCAAACGGGCAAATTTCTGGGCCAGCACGCTGGCGGCGGCATGATGAAAGACCCGTTGCGCCTGCCGGGCGGAGGCCTTTTCAAGCTGGTGCCATTCGGTGACCGCGATCAGTCCCGGAAGCAATTGCAATTCGACGGTGAAATATTCCAGCTTCAATTGCGCCAACTGACTGGCCCGGCAAGCGGCTTCCGCACGGGGGCCCAAAACCACCACATCACCCAGCTTTAATTCCCAGGTGGCATGGTCGGCAAAACAATAGCCCGCGCCGGTGGCGACGCGGACGACCGACCAAAAACGGGTGTCCGGCCGCCATTCCGAGGAGGGCGGCAGGAGGCGTTCCTGCAAAATCAAGGGTCGTTCCGTTGACATCGGCTAGAGCATATTGATACGGGTCCAGGCGACCTTGGGGCGGGTCAGGGCCGCCGCGCTAAAACCGGACGCCCAAATCCACTTGGAACAAGTTGTAATTATAAATGGGGTTCATCACCGTGACATCGCCCCCCGACCCGCCCGTGCCCAATTGGTTGTTGATGCGATGGGCATAGCCATAGCGGGCGGCGATCACCACATTGTCGGACAAACCATAAGCGAGCGCGGCATAGACGCCCTCCATGTTTTCACGGCCGTCAAAGAAGTCCGCGTCCAATAGATTCGGGTCGAGCGAGTATTGTTCGATATGCTGCCAGAACGTCCGGAGCTCCCAGGCGTGCTTTTTGGAAGTGTTGCCGAACACCAAGCCCTGCATGGGGCCATAGACGAGATTGGTGCTGCCGATGGAAAAACCAAACTGGTAAGCATGCGTGTCGTCGGTTTGAGGCGAAGAAATCCGGCTCATGATATCCCCATAACCGGTGGTGGGGTCGGTAAAATAGCCGGCATTCTGAGCGTCAAAGGCTGCCGTAGCGCGTTGTTTGCCTTCGAGATTCACCGCGTAATCGCCGAAGAGGCGCAGGTTCACCTTTTTCACCTTCAGGTTTAATCCAAAGGGCACTTCCACCACCATCAAATCGTTCACGGCCGTCTGGTTGGCATAATAGCCGCCGAAATTGCCGTAGTTATAATCGGCGGGTTTGCTGTTGAGGCCAGAAACGGCCCCCTGCCCCACGTAAGTGCCATCCAGATCCTGACCGTCATCCACCTGATAGCCGGTGCCCGGCACGCCCCGATGCTTGAACCCGACATAAGCGTAGAGCACTGGAGCCACCTTGAAATCGATCGTCTTGGTGAAGTGGTAATCCACGCCGCCCTGCAAGGCCAACAAGAAGGGCAAGTCGCCGCCATCGCGGTGGAGCAGCCCGGAGTAGCCTTCGGTGGTTTTGGTTGGGTTGGTATCCTGATAGAGGAACTGGCCGAAATTGGCGAAGAGATCGGCGTCGCCCACGGTGTATTTGAAGCGTTCCGCCGCCCCTTCCAGATTCAGGCTTGAGCTCCACACCAAGGGCGTGGTGTAAAGCGGATTGGGCATTTTGCCCAGGGTGATTTCCGCCAGGTCAGCGTATTTCCAGCCGAGGTAAAGCTGGCCGACATTGATCCCGGCGGTGGATTTGCCGAACGGATTGGCCGAGCCGGAGGAACCAAAGGTATTCCAGGAAGAACGCGGATTGGAGGAAGTTTCGAGGCGGAAGCCGTAATAGAAATCGTCGAACAAATTGCCCCGCAAACCGGCCCGCAGCGAGTAGCGATACCGGTTTAAGTCGATGGCGTCCGCCCGGGAATCCTGAAGCTGACGGGCTTCGTAACGGAGACGGGCATCGCCAAAAAATTCGAGGGCTTTGGTGCCGGAGCTGACCAGCCACTGGGAGGCGGGCCGAGGGTCTGCCCCATGGGTTGGATAATTTTCCGCCTGGGCCTTGATCGTCGCCAAGTCGGACTTGACCTGCTCCAGTTCGGTTTTGTATTGCTCCGCTTCGGCTTTGACCTGGTCCAATTCCGCCTGGCGGCGGATCGCCTCCTGCTGGACTTTTTCCGCCTCCGCGCGGCTGACAAACCCTTTTTCGATAAACAAATTCAGGAGCACATCATTGGCGCCAGCAGCCGCGGCGGCCGGGGCACATTCGCCCGTCAACACGGCGGGCAAGAGCAACAGGCTGGTCACCCAAAGCAACCGGCCATTCATTTCGATGGTTCGCATGGGCAAAAGACTGCCCGCGCCACGCAACAAATGAATGTCACTCACGTTACAATGTTGTGACATCCCGGCCAGGGAACCGCCGCGAACACATCCCTGGGCGAAGGCGACAATCGCCACTTGACCTGGAAATTCTTTTCTGACACTGCTCTACCCGCAAGATGACTGAAGTTGAAAAACCATGGCCGCCGCGCACCGCACCGCACCGCCAGAGCGAGGCCTCGCCACCCCGAACGCCGGAGGCGGCATGAACCTGCCGGCTATTCTGAAACAGGAACCGCTGCGGGTGGAAGCCGGGATTTCGAGGCTTTACCGCGTGGAATTTGAACGGAATCCCGATCCGGTATTATTGAAGGAACCCAAGCATTTCTGGGATGAAAGCTTCATCGCCAATGAGGCGGCGATCCTCGGCGGCGTCACCCATCCCCGGATCCGGAGAAGGCTGGCCTACGACGCGGCGACGCACCGACTCTTCCTGGAGTATGTGGAGGCGGCGACGTTGCATGAGCTGGTGAAAGCGGGCACCACGCTGAAGGATCCCGCCCGCACCCATCAGATTTTGCAAAGCGTGGCGGAAACGATGGCCGATCTGCACGCCGGCATCCTGTGCGACCGACCCCTCGTGCATAATGACCTAAAAAGCATGAATGTGCTGGCGCCGGAGAATGCCTCCAGGCCCGCCGTGCTGATTGATTTTTCCCACGCCTATTTCAAGGGCGAACTGCCCCCCCTGGGGAACGAACACCAACCGGACCGGATGGGAACGGCGAAATATATGGCCCCGGAAAAGTGGGAAGGCGACTACACCCACGGCTTCAAAAGTGATGTATTCGCCTTTGGGGTGATGGCGTATTATTGCTACACGGGCCGACATCCGTTTGAGGGCGATCTGACCCAGATCGAGCAACAGATCCGACAGGACGAGGCGCCCCGGCCCGATCAACAGGGCGTAAACATCCAACGCACCCTGACCGCCATCCTCATGCTGTGTCTGGAAAAAAAGCCCGAACGGCGACCGACCATGGAATATGTGGCCCGCTGTTATGCCGGCTCGGCGGGGCTGGTGGGTTGAAAGGGAGAGGGCCGCGCACCACCCCAGGAACCCTTTTGGGAACACTCAACATTGAACGCTCGATCCACTGGCCATCGGCGGCGACGGGCGAAAGATTTGGGGCTGACCACCCCCGGACGGCGCAGCGCGCCGTCCCTACCACACATCCACCGACCCAACCCGGCCAACATTTTTTAAAAAGCCCAAGAGCGCCACCATGGCCGGATAAAAATACGGCCGCCCCGGTGGGGCGGCCAGGCGAGCCAGGTTGCGAGGGCGCGGGAATTATTGAGCGCCGATACGATAAAACCGGACGGCATCGGCGGAGGTGTCGGTCAGGGTGTGGCGCGCGCCATCCCCGGTGACGGTGGTGGCCGAATGCGGCCAAGTGGACACGGGGGCGCTCAAGCCCGCAGAGTTGGTGTAATACAAGGTGTAGGTGAACGGGCTGGCGGTGGTGAAGGAGATATAGGCCGTGGCATTGGTGCGAGTAAGGGAGACTTGGGGGACAGGGGGCTGGCCGGCCGAAACCACGTTATAGGTCACCGTTCCGTTGGCGCTTAAGGTGAATTTGCCAATCTTCACCGGACTGCTGCCAATCGCCGTTTGCAGCCACAGGGAGGCATTGGTCAAGCCCACCACGTTCGGATTTTCATAGGCGTTGTAATAATCCGACGGCAAGGCTCCGTTGATGGTCTGGCCCGCCCAACTGTAATCCTGCAAGGAATCGAGCAGCACGGACTGCCCCGCACCGGTGCCGGGGAAAAACTGGTAGAGCGTTCCCGCCGCCGCGTTCACGCGGTTCAAATCGGTCTTCGAACCGATGGTGCCGGCTTGCATGCCATCGGTGGTGGTCCAAATATTGGTGGGATTGGTGGTATCGCCGATGACCCCCCAATTCACCGTGCTCAGCGTGAAATTGGTGGTCAGCAATGTTCCCAGAGTCCAAATTTTCCCGTCCGTTAACGCCGAGGCGGCCCCGAGGTCATAGACCACATCGTTGCCGGATTGCTGGCTGAAGCCGATGAGCAGATCACCTTTCGGATACGTGGTGGCATGAGTGGTAACGCCGCTGGCCAAGCCAACGCAAAGCGCCAATAGCAGACAGGGGTTTTTCATCATCATCTTGGGGGGTTGATACATTAATAGTTAATTGAAGGGCCATGCTACGGATTGCGCCCCCCGGCCGCCACCTGTGGGCGGACACGAAACACCACTTTTAAGACACCCCGCTGATTGGGTTATCCGGTTCTTTATAATGTGTTTGCAATCACGCTTCGGCGCGCCCGTGATTTGGCGATTCGTTGAATCCAACTTGTAACATTGAGGCGGGGCGGAGAAGGGCCAAAAGGAGGGGGAAAGCACCCGCCAATCGGCTCACGGATTCCAAGTGGCAGCCTGATAGAAAGCCCAACCCATAATTCCCAGCCGGCTTTTCAATTCCGCGTCCGCCTCGGACTGGGCGGACTGCCAGCGTTTCAAGTAAGCCGGATCAGCGGGGTCCTGGCCAGGGCCACCGATCGCCTCCGTAAAATTCTGCCGGAGCTCGTCAATCATTTGAAGATTTGCGGCATTCAGTTGGGCCATGGAGGGATCCACTTCCCGAAACACCAGCGGAATCATCGGGTCGGCAGGCAGGATCTCGCGGCGAGCGGAAATCGAGGTTGAGGGCACCTCGCCTTCGGCTGGAACAGAAACCGCCGCCACCAGCCCCGGCCCCGATCCTGGTTGAGCGAGGCGATGGGAGGTCATTACCGCACCGGAACCGGCAGGCGACGCTGCCGCGCCAGCCACGCCAGCCACGCCAGCCGCCGGAACTTCCAGCAGGCTGGCAACGAGCTGGCTTTCCTCGAAGCGGGACCAGGGGCCGCGGCCCGCGCCATCCAAATTCAAAACTTTACGTTGATGGGCAAAGGCCCGGGCGGTGTCGCCCTGAACGATGTCACGGAGGGTCGAGGCCGGACAGCCCACCTGGCGCAGATTGGCGACATAGCCCCGATAATCTGCCGAACTCAGCAGTTGATGCCATTGGATCGGAGCCGAGGGCTGCGCCCTCCGGGGCGGCGCAAAGGCCGGCGCCGGAGGCGGCGAAGGGCGAACCTCAGCCGGAATGGAACGGGTATCCGGCACAGCCGCGCGCGGGCCGGCCGACAGGAGCCCCAGGCCCCAACCACCGGCCAGCCCCAAGTTCAATAACAGCGAAGCTTTCAGGGACCAATGCATACGAATGAAAACGGTTTCAGATTAAACCAAAAAGGCCGGCGTGGAGAGCGTCCACGCCGGCCGGAAACCCAGCCGATTATTTATTTATGGGAAGGATCGGAAACCGGATTGCTGCGGGTGGCATGCATGTCCGTCTTCTTGATGAGGTCGGAGCCATTACCAAAAGCCGCGATGCCGGTGGTCTGGTTGGCGAGCAGGTTATAGACCGTGGTGGCCTCCGGGGTGAAAGGGACGTTGGCCTTGTAAATCCACTCATTGCCCCAGAAGGTGTAGGTGCCTTCCTTGACGGCGGCGGCGCTGAACGGCACCCCGTTGTAAGCCAGTTCCGTGGCGCCGGCGGCGACGGCCGTGGCGGCGTCGCTGAGGCCGAGATAGGCGATGACGGAATAGCCGGTCACGCTGTTAAAATCATCCGCCTTGTCGCTCGTGCCCGCGCCCAGGGTGGCGGCCAAAGTGCCACCGCTACTCCAACCGAAATCGCCGGCATACTCGCCGCCGACTTGGAGCATCGTGCCGGTGTTGGTGTTGATCTCGATCTGATAGGGGAAGGTGAAGATGCCGTAGCCGGAGTTGCCGAAGGCATTGGCGCGGGTGCCCGACAGGTTGTCACGACCGGAGACATAGACATAGTCGTTGATATCGGCCGCATTGCCGGAGAAGACGGCGCGCGGGCAGGCCCCGGCGAATGCCTGACGGATCATGCTATCCGTGACGTTGGTGCCGAGCCACAGGCCGGGATTGCGCACCCATTTGAAGGTGATGACGCCCACATCAGTGCCGGTGGTGAGCGTGGGCTTCTTGGTGCGGGAATACGCCTGTTGGTTGTCCGCCATGCCGATATCCACGCCGTGGTTATCCACAGAGGCGGGGCTGGCCGAACCATTTTCCAATCCGTTGAGCGCGGAGTCGCCGATGAAGGCTTCGGTCACCACCGCATTGCTGACCACATCGAGAATGCCGCCTTCCGAACCGGACCAGAAGCATTTGATGGTGACGGCACCGCCGCCCACGAGCGTGCCTTGAAAGGCCATCAACGAGGCTTTGGCCCCGCTGCCTTTATAGAGCGTGCTTATCGGTTGCGACTGGAAGACGGTGCCGGCATTGGTCAACGCTTTGTAAACGACGTTGCGGGCGGCCGTGGAACCGCTCATATAGACGGTGGTGGCTTGGGAAAGGCCCGCCATGCTCAAGCTGAGCGCGACGGCCAGGAGGGATTTATTCAGTTTCATTTTTTGTATTGGTTTAATGGTTTATTGTGTTGTTGTTTGTTTGGTTACAAATCGGATCACGCTTGCGAACGGCGGTTGTTTTTGCGCCAGGCCAGGAACAGCAGGCCGCTGCCGGCCGAGAGCAACGCCAGGGTGGAAGGTTCCGGCACCGGGGCCGCCGTGAAGGTGAGGGTGCCGGTGTTATCCAGCGCAAACGAACCTGCCGCCGAAGGCGTGGTCGCCAGCGGAGCGTTCCACAAGGTGGCCGAGCTCAAGCCGGTGACATTCGGATTTTCGTAAATCGTCTGGTATTGCGTCGTCAGGGTGGGGTTGACGGTTTGGGCATACCAACTGTTTTGATCGGTGGAGTCCACCGTGGCAAACTGGTCGGCCCCGGCGGCCCCGAAAAAGTTATAGAACGAAATATCAATGCCGTTCAAGGAATTGTAATTGCCCGGCGTGCTCAGGGTTCCGGCTTGCGTGCCGTCCGTGGTGGTCCAAGCCGCCCGAGGCGAAGTGGTGTTACCCACCACGCCCCACTGCACACTGGACAGGGTGTAGCCCGCCAGCAAGGTGTTCAGAGTCCACGTCTGGCCATTGGTCAACGAGGAGGCCTGGCCGAGATCGTAAATCAGATCTGTGCCCGTGCCGCCGGTAAAGCCGACCAGCAGGTCGCCTTTGGGATAAGTGGCCGCCGAGGCCAGTGAAACACTCGCGAGGCCGAGGGCCGCGACGAGCGCCGTTTGATAATATTGTTTTAATTTCATTTTAGGGATGGGTGCGTTCAGTTGTTGTAAATCAGCGGGCACACTTTACAACTTGGCGGAAAAATAAACTTCCCGTTCGAGGACATGCGGGTTCTGTTTTATGACCCGGAGTAAAAATTTACAAGTTGCTGTTCTTCAGTGTCCAGCGAATGAATTACGCCGCCATCAGGACGGATTTATCCGTTTGTTGCAGAAAGGTCACTTGGGGAGTCGGGGGGAGATTGGGGAATTTCCGATTCCGACCGGGCGGGGGGCGACCCGCGCGCGCAACGCCGATGGCCGGTATCCTCATCACGCCGCCGGGCATGGCACCCGCTGGTGCTGTCCGGGGTGTGGGATAATTGGTCGGCAGGGATTGACGAAATAGTTTATTCTGTCGCCAAGAAACGATAGCCGACGCCCAATTCGGTAAGAAGTAACTCGGGCAATTCCGGGTTGGCTTCCAGTTTCTCGCGCAAATGGGCAATATATACCCGCAGATAATGCGTGTCGTTCTCATGGCCCGTCCCCCAGACTTCCTGCAGAATCTGCCGGTGGGTCAAAACTTTTCCGGCGTGTCGCGCCAGCAACCGGAGGAGATCGTATTCAATTTTGGAAAGTTTCACTTCCTTGCCGCTGACGGTCACGCGGCGCGTGGCCAAATCCACCACCAGATTTTTGGCGTAAACCACGGCGGCTTCCCCGGTCTTCGTTGAACGCCGCAGGGCCACGCGCAAGCGCGCGAGCAACTCATCGGTGTTGAACGGCTTGGTCACATAATCGTCCGCTCCGGCATCGAGCGCGGCGACCTTGCCTTTCTCGTCGTCTTGCACCGACAGCACCAGCACCGGCGCGTTGCTCCATTCGCGCAACCGGCGCAAAACTTCCTGCCCGGACGAATCCGGCAGGCCGAGGTCCAAAACCACCAATGCCGGGCGATGCTGAGCCGCCAGCACCAAACCTTCCTGCCCGCTCACGGCTGACATCACCCGATAGGCGTTGGCCTCCAGGCTGACGGTCAAAAGCCGGCGAATCTGCGGTTCGTCGTCCACGATCAACACCAGTGGTTTGTCAGTCATTCTTTTTCCTCCGGGACGGGTGGCAACTTGGTCAGCGGCAGCTTAACCGTGAATAGCGCGCCGCCGTCTGGACGGTTTTCGGCGCTGACACTGCCGCCCTGGGCTTCGGCAAATCCTTTGACAAGGGACAAACCGATGCCGGTGCCGCCAGCCACCGCATCGGGGCCGCGTTGAAAACGGTCAAACCAGCGGGCCGTGTCACCGGACGGCAGACCGGGGCCGTTGTCAGCCACGCGCAAGACCAGTTGATCCGCTTCGGCCCGTGCCGAAAATTCCACCTTGGTTCCAGGCGGGGTGTGAACGGCGGCATTGCCGAGCAGGTTTACCAGAATTTGTTCCGTCAAAATGGCGTCCAATTTCACCGGCGGAAAATCAGTGGGAACATCAATTTTGATTTCGTGCCGGCTCAAGGAATGGCCGAGATTTTGCATGGCCGACCGCAGAAAATCGCGCAGGTCGTGCCAATCGGTATTCATCCGCAAATGGCCGGCTTCAAGCCGCGACAGGTCAAGCAGATTGCGCACGAGCCGATTCAAGCGCCGCGTGGCCTCGTCCAATTCAACCGTCAAGGATTGCTGGGCGGCATTAAGTTCACCCGCTGCTCGCAATCCGCTGGCGACGCTGCTGATGGCGGCCAAGGGCGTGCGCAATTCGTGCGAAACGGAATTGAGGAGCATCGTTCCCATGCGCTCGGATTCGGCGAGAAACTTTGCCTGCGTTTCCGCGTCGCGCAACCGCTCACGGTCAAACACCAACGCGATCTGCCGGATGAAGGCATCGAGCAAGTCACGCTGGGCTGGCGACAGTGGTGCCGCGTCAATAAATCGAAGAGACAATACACCAGTAGCCCGCGCGCCCGCGACGAGCGGCAGATGCAGCCCTTCGCCGGCCGGCAGATTATCCGTGCCGCGTCCCGCCGACTGTCGATGTTGAAACGCCCAAGCGGCGACGGTTTGCTCCTTGTCGGAAAGCGCCCAGGTGCTCGCAAAATACGCCGTCACCGGCGCGGACTCGTTTTCATCCGGCAACGACAAAGCCACGTCCGCCCGAAAGGTTTTGCCAACCTGCTGGATGACCACGGCGAGCAATTGTGCAAGGTCGGGCGACTCGGCCAGGTCGCGTGTGAGCAAATACAACGCCGTCGCGCGCTGTTCGCGCTGTCGCTCGGCGGTTTGTTGGGTTCGTATGCGCGCCGTCAATTGTCCCAGCACCAGTGCCACGATGAAATACATCGCGAACATCATGCCGTCCTGAAAACTGGTGATAAAAAAAGTAAAACGCGGTGGTAGAAAGAAAAAATTCCAAAGCAGCGCGCTCAACGTCGCCGCAAAGAAAACCGGTCCGCGGCCAACGAACAGCGCGAGCACCACCACCGCGAGCAGATACGTCAACGCCAGCGCATAAAAGCCGACGAACTGGTCCAGCACCGCGTTCAAGCCGGTGACGCCCGCCACGATGCCGGTCGCCCAAGCGTAAGTGCGGAAATCTATTTTCCAGAAATTTTCCGGTCTCACCGGACGGCGTATAACTTTTTCGCCCTCGGCCCGGACAACGTGAACATCAATCTGACCGCTCTCACGAATCAAACGGTTCAGCACCGAGCCGCCGCGAAATAATTCAATCACCCGCCAACCCGCTGGCTTGCCGACGACAAATTGCGTGGCGTTCTGTTCGCGGGCAATGCGCAGAATGCCGCGAACCACGTCGTCGTCGGTGGTGGTGATGATTTCCGCGCCAAGTTCGCGGGCCAGAGCCAGATTCTTTGCCAGCCGCGCCTGATCTTCGTCTGACATGGCCCGCGTGGATTCCACATAAACGGCGAGCCAAGCGGCGTGCAATTCACCCGTCAGCCGCCGCGTCCAACGCACGAGCGACGCGGAGGTCGGGCTGGCGCTGACAGCGACCAACAGGCGCTGGCCGGATTTCCAGGGCGTGCCGGTGCCATGCGCCCGACGTTCCGCAAGCACATCCTGACCGACGTGTTCCGCCGTGAAACGCAGCGCCAGTTCGCGCAGTGCGGACAGATTGCCAACGCGGAAAAACCGGTCTTGCGCGGTGGCGGCGCGTTCGGGCAGATAAACTTTGCCGGCGGCAAGTCGCGCCCGTAATTCGTCCGGTGGTAAATCAACCAACTCGAAATCCGCGTCCGTTAACGCCGTGTCCGGCACGGTTTCGTGAATGGTCACGCCGGTGATCTGGGCGACGGCTTCGGCGCGGCTTTCGAGGTGCTGAATGTTGAGCGTGGTGAAAACATCCATGCCTGCATTGAGCAGTTCTAGCACGTCTTGGTAGCGTTTCGGATGGCGGGATTCCGGCGCGTTGGAATGGGCGAACTCATCAACGAGAATCAGTTTTGGTTTGCGGGCTAGCGCGGCATCCAGGTCAAGTTCACTTAACTGGATTCCGCGATATTCAATTTGCCGGCGAGGAATGGCGGGCAAACCTTCGGCCAGCGCGTCGGTTTCCTTGCGCCCATGCGTTTCGAGGTAGCCGATGACGACATCGCGTCCGGCGGCGAATTCGCGCCGGGCGGCCTCCAGCATGGCGTAGGTCTTGCCCACGCCCGCACACATGCCAAGGAAGACCTTGAGCTTACCCCACTGTTGGCGGACCTCGTCGCGTTGAATCGCGGCAAGCAGCGCATCAGGATTGGGACGGTCGCGCTCGGTCACGTCGTCACTTTAACTGGTCGAGCGCCAGATTTAGAGTCAAAACATTCACTCCGGGTTCACCCAATATTCCGAGATCGGCGGATTCGGTGTTGGCGCGGACGAGTGCTTCAACCTTTTCCAGCGGCAGATTTCTGGTCTTCGCAACGCGCGGCGCTTGATGTTCAGCATTGGCGACGCTGATGTGCGGGTCGAGTCCGCTGCCGGACGCAGTGACGGCATCGGCGGGAACCGGCGCATTCGTCGCCAGATGATTTTGCGTGCGATAGTCGGCGATGCGCTGCGTGATGGCGTCATTTAACTTCTGCGAAGTTGGACCAAGATTGCTGCCGCCTGAACTGGTGGCATCGTAGCCATTGCCCGCCGCTGAAGGGCGCGATTGGAAATATTTTTCCGATGTGAACTGCTGGCCGAGCAGCCGCGAGCCGCGCACCGAACCAGTGCGGTCAATGAGCAAACTGCCATTGGCCTGGGTGTGGAAGAGCGTTTGTCCGATGCCGAACACGACGAGCGGATAGATGCCGCAGCAGACGACAGCCAGCATCAGCGTGGCCATGACCGCGCCGCGAATTTCAGTAAAAATGTTTTTCATAAATCAAACGAGTTTCAGATGGGTGATGATGACATCAATCGCCTTGATTCCGATGAATGGCAGCAATACGCCGCCGCCGCCGTAGATGAGTAGGTTGCGTTGCAACATGGCGAGCGCGCCGATGGGCTTGAACGCCACCCCGCGCAAGGCCAGCGGAATTAGCGCAATGATGATGAGCGCATTAAAAATCACGGCACTCAAGATGGCGCTGTTGGGATTGTGCAGGTGCATGATGTTCAGCGGCACGATGGCCGGGAACGTGACCATGAGCATCGCCGGAATGATGGCGAAGTATTTGGCCACGTCGTTGGCGATGCTGAACGTCGTCAGCGAACCGCGCGTGATGAGCAGTTGTTTGCCGATTTCGATGACTTCGAGCAGCTTGGTCGGATTCGAGTCGAGGTCAATCATGTTACCAGCCTCCTTCGCAGCCTGCGTGCCGGTGTTCATGGCGACGCCGACATCGGCCTGGGCGAGCGCGGGCGCGTCGTTGGTGCCGTCGCCGGTCATGGCCACCAGCTTGCCCTCGGCCTGCTCCTTGCGGATCAGGTCCATCT
>CAIMLG010000303.1 GCA_903842235.1 uncultured Verrucomicrobia subdivision 3 bacterium | reverse complement strand
GGCATCCTCGGCTCTGCCACCAACAGTTTCCGTGTGACGTTTGCCCCTCAATCCGCCGCGGGTTCATACCAAGTGCTGGTCAAACCCACCATCCAGGACCTGGCCGGCAACCGGGTGGACCAGGATGGCGATGGCATTCAGGGGGAACCCACCGATGATGCTTTCTCGGCCTGCTTCTATGTTCACACGCCGCCCGTGGCTGGGCTGGTCGGTTGGTGGCGAGCCGATGGCGCGGACAACGACAGTGCAGGCACCAACGCGGCCATGAGGCAATCTCACACCGCCTTTGCCCCGGGCGCAGTCAAGCAGGCTTGGATGCTGGACGGGGTGCATGATTACGTCACCATCCCCAACAGCCCCGTCCTCGAACCCCAAGAACTGACCGTCGAACTCTGGTTCAACTCCGCAGTTGCTCTCAGCAGCAACACATGCCGAGTTCCGCTCCTCTACAAGCTGGAGGAAGGGGAGGCCGAGGGAAGCGTCTCCAGAGGCTACGACTTGTTCTACACTCAGGGGACTTTGGCCTTCGGCCTGCGGCGCAGCACGGCAGGCACCAGGGTCAGTGTCGCGTTCTCGACGAGCTTCGCGGCGGGTGAGTGGCACCACGTCGTCGGTGCTTATGACACTGCCGGCCAGCGCCTCTATTTGGATGGCGCGCTCGTTGCCATCGGGCCATATTTTGGGGCCATCGGCTACAACGGCGCGAAAATTCAAGTCGGGCGCGTGGCAACGGCCTCGTGTTCCAACAATGTTGCCTATTTCAGCGGCCTGATTGACGAAGTCAAAATCCATAACCGCGCCCTGATCCCCGCCGAAATCCAGCGCAACTTCGACTCCGTCGCCTTCGCGGGCGCCAGCCTGGTGGATGCCGTATCCCCTTCCGGTCAGAACGGCGGTCTGGTCAAGACCCCCATCACCAATCTGGTGGTTTCTTTCAAACAGACGATCAACACCAGCGCGTGGAACCTCACCAATCTCTTCGTGGACGGTCCGCTGGGCCGCTTTGCCCCCATCGCCATCTCGGAGGTTTGTCCCCAGACCTACCAGATCGCCTTCCCGCCCCTGACCGACATCGGCAATTATCACTTCACCCTGGCCCCCACCCTCCGGGGTGCCAATGGCCAAGTGCTCGATCTCAATCTCGATGGCGTCCCCGGTCAACCCGACGACACCTTGGTCTATAGTCTGGGCTTCGATCCCACCCCGCCGCGCGTCACCCAGCACTCGCCCCCTGGCGATATCGCCGGCACCGTCACGTCGGTGGATGTATGGTTCAGCAAAACGGTAGACAAGGCCACCATGACCCAGGCCACCGTGACTATGACGAATCCCGCGAACCAACCGATATTTTTCACGGGCATCACCAACATCGGCTTCAATCGTTTCCGCCTCAGCTTCGCTCCGCAAACGATGCTGGGAGTCTATCGCCTCACGCTCAACAGCAACATCCTCGACCTCGCGGGCAACCGCCTGGACACGGTAAACTCCGAGTCCGTGATGTTCAACCTCGTGGCGGTTGACCTGCAACTGGCGGATGTCATGACGACCACCAACCAACTCTGGGCTAACGATACTGTGACCGTCTCCTGGACCGGCCGCAACGCCACGGGCGCGCCACTCCTGGGCAGTTGGACCGATGCCGTCTATCTCTCGAGCGACACGAACTGGGACATCTTCGACGTGAAACTGGCCACCGTGCTCCACACCAACGGCCTTAGGCGGTGGTAATTAATAAAGGTAGCAACATCGAAAGATTCGTCGTATGGTAGGT
>CAIMLG010000302.1 GCA_903842235.1 uncultured Verrucomicrobia subdivision 3 bacterium | reverse complement strand
GTGAGGTTGGCCACCGCGCGCATCATCGGCACCGGGCCGACGGCATACACAATGTCTACCTTGCCCGCCGCAAGAATCTCCTTGGCCGCGTCCGTGACAAAGCCTTTGCGCCCATAGCTGCCGTCGTCCGTGCAGACCACCACTTTGCCGTAGCGCTGCAGCTCCGGCTCGAAAATCACCCATTCCTTGGCGCGACCGCCGATGACGCTGGTCACCTGCACGCCGCGTTGATGCAGGCTTTGGGCAATCGGATGCACCACCGCCGTGCCCACGCCGCCGCCGATGCACAGGGCGTGGCCGGTTTCAATCAGCTCGGTGGGATGGCCGAGCGGACCGGCGACATCGCGGATGAAATCGCCCACGTTGAGCGCCACCAGTTCGTGGGTGCTTTTGCCCACGGCCTGAATGACCAGCGTGATCGCCCCGGTTTCCGGGTTGGAATCCGCCACCGTCAGCGGAATGCGCTCGGCATTTTCCGAAAGGTGAACGATGACGAATTGCCCCGCCTGCCGGATCTGGGCGATGCGCGGGGCGTGCACGTCCAATCGCGTGACGTTCGGACTGAGGGTTTGTTTGGCCAGAATGCGATGCATTGGCCCAAGACATAATCCATTTTTTGAACTCCCGCTGTTCGCGGATTGTTTATTCTTTGCCATATTTTGAGCCAGCCTGGGGCGCCGCTTGCCCCGGTTCTTCCTCCCGCTCCATGAACCGATGGGTAGGGCGTGTCACTCCGTGCGCGCCGTTTGGGTGTGCCAGTCAGCGGCGGGCAGAGGACTGCCCTATCCCGCCCCCACCGAAGCACCGAACCCCCGAACCCCCGAACCACCGAACCCCCGGCCCATCTGGATTTAGCCCGCTGGCGGGGCGTAACATCGGGCTTTTTTTTTGGAAACGGTTCCGCCATGATGGCGGGTATGTTGAAACGCACCCCCCTTTTCGCCCTGCACCAGAAATATGGCGGAAAGTTGATTGATTTTGGCGGCTGGGAAATGCCTGTGCAATACACCAGCATCACGGAGGAACATCTCGCCGTCCGCCGCGCCGCCGGCATTTTTGACATCTCGCACATGGGGGAAGTCACCGTCAGCGGCCCGGGCGCGGCGGCCTTCCTGAATGCCGTTCTCGTCAACGACCTCCGCCAGCTGGCTCCCGGCCAGGGGCAATACACCCTCATGTGCAATGAGCGCGGCGGGGTGATGGACGATCTCTATGCCTACCGGCTCTCGGCCGATGCCTATTTTCTCATCATCAATGCCTCCCGCATTGCCGCCGACGTGGCCTGGCTTCAGGCGCAGGCCGCCAAGTTTCCCGCCGGCGAGGTGAATCTCACCGATGCCTCCCATCATTACGCGGCGGTGGCCGTGCAGGGGCCGAAAGTGCGGGCCTTCATTGATCAATGTATTCCGGGCGCATCCTCGGCGGTCTTTCCCGTCCCCGCCGTATCCGCCTTGAAGAAGAATCAAATCGCCGGCTTCAAGTTCGAAAATGCCACCCTGCTGGTCAGTTGCACCGGTTATACCGGCGAAGACGGGTTCGAAATTCTCGGCCCCGATTCCGCCGTGCAGCATCTCTGGGAACTCATCCTCACCGTCGGTGCGCCCTTTGGCCTCCAGCCCTGCGGCCTCGGCGCGCGCGACACGCTGCGCACCGAGGTTTGCTATCCGCTGTATGGCCACGAGCTGGACGAGCAAACCACCCCCATCGAAGCCGGGCTGGGTTTTTTTGTGGCGCTCGACAAGGGGGAATTCATCGGCCGCGCCGTGCTGGCGGAGCAAAAGGCCAATGGGGTGAAAAAAAAGCTGGTGGCGTTCAAAATGACCGATAAATCCGCCCC
>CAIMLG010000301.1 GCA_903842235.1 uncultured Verrucomicrobia subdivision 3 bacterium | reverse complement strand
CTGGGCGTGGATTACGACGGTAGCCGCACGGCGTTCGACAGCTCCACCAATTACTCCCTGCAAGAATACGCCAACGATGTGGTATATTACATCGCCAATGTCTGCCAGGCCGAAAAAGTGCCGCATCCGAACATCATCAGCGAAAGCGGCCGCGCCATTGTCGCCCACCACAGCGTGCTGCTGGTGGAAGTGTTTGGCGCGATTGAAAAAATCCGCCCTGGCGATTTTTTGAAATATGGCGACGCCGAGCATCCGCTCGTCCGCGAGCTGCTCGACATCCGCAAGAATCTTTCCAAGCACAACAAGCTCGAAGCCTATCACGACGCCCAGGAGCGCCGCGAAGACGCGCAAAACATGTTTACGCTGGGCCTCATGGGGCTCCCGGACAAGGCCAAGATCGAGGATTTGTATTGGCAAATCAGCCGCGATGTCGTCGAGAGTTTCAAGGACCAGCCCTACACGCCGGAGGAAATCCGCCAGCTGGAGGACACGTTGGCTGACCAATATCTCTGCAATTTTTCCGTGTTCCAGTCGCTGCTGGATCACTGGGCGCTGGGCCAGCTTTTTCCCATCATGCCGATTGCGCGGCTCAACGAGCGCCCCACCCGCGAGGCCACGCTCGTGGACATCACCTGCGATTCCGACGGTCAGGTGAACAAGTTCATTGACCTGCGCGATGTCCGCGACACCCTGCCGCTGCACCCGCTCAACACCAATGGTAACGGTCAGCAGGAGCCGTATTACATCGGCTTTTTCCTGATGGGTGCCTATCAGGATATCATGGGCGACCTGCACAACCTCTTCGGCCGCGTCAACGAGGTCCACGTCTTCCTCGAACCCGACGAACCCGCCGGCTATTACATTGAGGAAATCATCGAAGGCGCCACCATCGTGCAATCGCTCGCCGACGTGCAATACGACGAAAACGAGCTCAAGCGCCGCATGAAGGCGCAGATGGATGAGGCCATCAAGTCCGATCGCATGAAACCCAGCGAAGCCATGCGCCTGCTCGACGACTACGAACGCGGGCTGAAGGCTTACACTTACCTGAACTTCTGATCAGCGGCTCATGGACGGCGGCGCGGCATCAACCGCGCTGCCCCAGTTGGGATTCGGCTTGGAGCCCATCTGGAAGACGAACCTGCCGCCATTGGCGATATCCGCATGCCTGAACCACGGCTGGTTCCACGGCCGGCCGTTCAGCGTGGCGGACTGGATATAGCCATTTTTCTCGGAATTATTCTTGGCCTGAATGACCAAGTCATTGCCGTTGCCCAAGTGAATTGTGGCTTCGTCAAAGAGCGGGGAACCGATGATGTAGTCCGGACTGGCCGGATCCACCGGGTAAAAGCCGAGCGCGCTGAACACATACCAGGACGAAGTGGCTCCTTGATCATCCATGCCGGGGTAGGCCAGGCCGAATTTATCGCTACCATACATTTCTTTGAGAATGCGGCGGACGAGCGCCTGTGTCTTCCACGGCTGGCCGGCGTAGTCGTAATAATAAGCGACCTGCTGGTCCGGCTGATTGCCCTGGCAATAGAGCCCCACCAGGCCGGTGACATCGCGGGCAACCCCTTTGGGCGTGTAAGGCGTGTTGAAAAACGTGTCGAGCTTGTTGAGAAAATTCGTCCGGCCACCCACCAGATTGATCAAGCCTTGCACGTCATGCGGCACCAGCCAGAAATTCTGCCAGCCGCTGGCTTCCTTCGACATGTAGTTGTAATACGGCTCAAACGGATCATACGGCGAAATCCAGGAGCCATCCGCCTGCCGTCCGCGCATGAAACCGGTCGTCGAATCAAACACGTTGGTGTAGTTGTGGGCGCGGGCGAGAAACATTTTGTAATCGTCCTCCTTGCCGAGCTTCTTGGCAAATTGGGCGAGGGCGTAATCATCCCAACTATATTCCAAGGTTTTGTCCACGCCCGCATGGCCGCCGGCTTCCGGCGGACTCGGACGCGCCATGAAATCATCATGCACCCAGCCTTGTTTCAGGTATTCGGCCAGATCGCCGCGCGGACCAGCCGGGTCCATGGCGTTCTTGCGGAGGTATGCATAAACGGAGGCGTAGTCGAACGGCAAACCGCGCTCCCAATCGCCGAGATACATGAACACCGCATGATCACCGTAGAACGAAGTGTGCATCCAACCCTCTTGGCGGGCCATTTCCAGATGCGTGCGCAAGATGTTGGTTTTCACGTCCGGCTCCAGCAGCGTGAGCAGCACAATCTGGTTGCGGCCGGTGTCCCAGAAGGCGATCGGGCTGTAGCGATCATACTCGGCCACGCGGCCATCTTGATTCCGTCCGCGAAAAGCGGCGCCCTTCTTCGTGAGGAGCCGCGGCGTGAGCAGCGAGTTGTAAAGCGTGGAGTAAAAGAGCTCCCGCTGGTGCTCCGTGCCGCCTTTGACTTCAAGGCGGTTGAGTTTTTCGCTCCACGCTTGCCTGACGGTTTCATGGGCGGTGTCAAAGCTGCTGGCTTCGGCCGTCAATTGTTCTTCCGCCGCGTCGTAGCTCCGGTCGGCCGCGATGCGCACCAGGATGGATTCGCCCGCCGTCGTGGCAAACTCGACGTAGGCGCCCGCATAACTGCCGGTCATCATGCGCGCATCCGCCTCAATCGCATCATCGCGCCGCACCCGCGCGCCTTCGAGCCGCGGCTGGTTTTGCCGAAACGTGCCAAACGCCTTGAACGGCTTGGAAAATTCCGCCACAAAGCTGCGGCCGCCACGCCCCCCGCGCCCGCGAATCGTGCGGTCGCCCACAATCTCAATGCTGTTCTCGCCCGCCCCCAAGTCAATCAACACCGTGCCGCGCTCCGTCTGGGGAAACGTAAAGCGGTAATAACCGATGCGCTCGGTGGTGGCCAGTTCCGTGCGGATGCCAGTGTCCGGGAAGAACACCGAGTAGTAGCCGGGCGAAGCCTTTTCCGTAGCCTTGTCGTAAGGCGAGGCGTAGCTGCGATCCGGCGGCACATTCCAATTGCCGATCACCGGCATGATGGTGAGCCCCGGCATCGGCGAGGAAAACCCCAGCATCGTCCGACGCGCATGGACGTAGGGGAAAATAATGCCATGATTACCCGCTGCTTCCGTCAAATCTTTGTTGATCGGGCCGAGAAGGCAATCGTGATGCGGCAGCGTGGGCCCGGGAAACGTGAATCCGCTGTAAGCCTCCTCGCCGGGCGGCGGCGCGTTGCCCAGCAGCTTGGGATCCTCCAGCGACGCCGTGCCCACGAGCGGGTTGGCATAGTCCACCGGCGATTTGGCGAAGGCGGAAAAACTGGCGGCGACGCACAGCAAGAGCGTGGGAAAAAGACGGTTCGGCGAAGGCATGGGCAACATGGCGCTGGTTTAACTGATTTTCCGCCGGCAGTAAAATGATTTTACCCCCAATGATTTTACCCCCAGGCCGCGCACCGTTCCCTAATCCACCTCATCCTCGCTTGGGAAACCATTTGAGAACAAGCATGAGGATGAAGTTCCAAGAGGACGGCGGCGGGGTTATTGCCCCACCGGGACCGCCGTTTTTGGCTCAGCCGTGGGCGGCAAGGCAGGAACTAACGGGGTCCGGGCCAGCGCGATTTCCTCCTGGGCCTCGGCAAATTCTTTTTGGAAGGTCGGATTGATCTTCATCGCCCGATACAGGGCTTGCGCCACGACGCGGCCGGCTTGGATGTCGCTGGGAAAATGCCGGGCGAGTTGCACGCGATGCCAGCCGGCATCCCGGCTCGCGGATAGCAGCGGCTGGGCCTGTTCGGGCATCAGATCCGTGAGGATCAGAGCCAGGATCGTTGCGGCGGTGGAATGGCCGCTGGGATAGCTAAAATCCAAGTCGGGCTGGATGATGAGCAGGTTGGTATCCACCACGGACGGGCGCAACCGTTTCCAATGGGTCTTGGCGATGGCGACAAATTGCGAGGTATCGCGCTGGGCATGCCGAAATAAGGCGGCGGTTTTGGGCAGCCGTTCGGCCCGGAAATAATCCCCGATAAACGGAGCCAGATTAAACGCCGTCAGCCCCCGGTCTTGTTCCAGCGCCACGGCCAGATCATTGGAGGAACAGGTGTTGCGGGCGTGCACCACGGCGGCCATGTCCGCCTGCTGTTCCAGCGAACCAGCGAGCGGCGGCGCGGCTAGCAACGCCACCACATCCACCGCGCCGGGTTTCAGAAAATTCAGGGGGCGATCGGCCGCGAGCGCCGGCGTGATTTGCAGGGAAAAGGCCAGCGCGAGGGCAAACAGGCCACCAAAGATTCTGGGCAACGGCCGGGAAGATGATTTCATGCCCGAGATTTTCCGGCTTTTGCCGCCGGGGTCAATCGGATTTAGCGATGAGCCGTTCCTTTCGCCGCCTTCCGGCTTAATTTTGTTTCTCCCGGAGCCGATTCTCCCGCATAATTTTGCCAATGGCTGACTTGGCCCCTACTCCGCAACTGCTCCGCGCGCTCGGCAAACTGGCGCGCGGCCTCTCGGCGCTGTTTTGGGGAATGCCCGCCGCGTTGCTCATCTCGGCGGAAACCGCCCGCGCGGACTGGCTCAAGCCGCTGGGCTTTCTGCCCGCCGTCGCCATCAACGCCCTGTTGCTCTACGGCCTGTGGCAGATGGCGGAGTTTCAGCGGCAGGAACGGCCCTGGCGGCAGGCCATTGACCGGGCGCAGTTGCTGGCGCTGGTCAACCTCGGCCTCTGTCCGTTTATCTACTGGCACAACAAACTGCCGGATCAATTTTTCTTCACCGCCACCGTCTGGCTGCTGGAACTCGCGGCGGTGCTGTTTCTGTTCAACTTGAACCTCGTCCTGAGCCGGCTCGGCGCGATGTTGCCGGATGAGACGCTGCGGCAGGAAACCCGCCAGTTCACCGCGCTCAACCGCTGGCTGCTCGTGGCGCTGTTGTTTTTCGTGCTCAGCGCCGTGGTGGTGTCGCAACTGCCGCCGGCGTCACTGCCGGTCGGGAAACTGCTGCTCTGGCTAAACCGCTTCAGCGGCCTGCTGCTGATCTTCTTCATCCTGCTGCCGCTGGCCATGACCATGGCGCTTTTGTGGAAGATTAAAGAAGTCATTCTCGACGCCGTTTTCGGGGCGCGGAATTAGCATCGCGAGCGGGGCCTTCGCCACTTTGACTCAATCCACCCATCGCTTCGTCAGATTTCCGTAGGCATCAATCCGGCGGTCGCGCAAAAACGGCCAGTGGGTGCGGGTGGTGTCCACTTGGTTGAGATCCACCGGCACAATCAAGATTTCTTCCTGATCGCAACTGGCCTGGGCGAGGATTTCGCCGGCGGTGCCGGCGACAAAGCTTTGCCCCCAGAATTCCAAACCGTCGCCGCCCACACCCGGAAGGATTTCGTGGCCGATGCGGTTGACGGCCGCCACATAGCAGCCGTTGGCGATAGCGTGGCTGCGCTGAATGGTTTCCCATGCGGCGTGCTGGCGTTCGCCGTATTTCTGCTTCTCGCGCGGATGCCAGCCGATGGCGGTCGGGTAGAAGAGGATTCCCGCGCCTTGCAGGGCGGTCAGGCGGGCGGCTTCGGGATACCACTGGTCCCAGCAAATCAGCACGCCGATTTTTCCGTAGCGCGTGGCCCACGTCCGAAAGCCCAGATCGCCGGGCGTAAAATAGAATTTCTCGTGAAACAGCGGGTCGTCCGGGATATGCATCTTGCGATAGCCGCCCAGCAGCGCGCCGTCGGCGTCAATGATGACGGCCGTATTGTGATAGACGCCGGCGGCCCGTTTTTCAAACAGCGAGGCGATGATGACAACCCGATGTTTCTTCGCCAGCTGGGAGAAAGCGGCGGTGCTGGGGCCGGGAATGGTTTCGGCCAGCTTGAAGTTTTCGTGATTTTCGCTCTGGCAAAAATAGGGCGAGCGGAACAATTCCTGGGTGCAGATGATTTGTGCCCCGGCCCGGGCGGCGCGTTCGACGAGGACGAGCGTGTGCTCGAGATTGGCGGCGGGGCGGGCGGCGGCGGCCGTTTGAATCAGCCCCAGTTTGACGATGGACGAGGCGGCGCGGCGCATGCGCTCAAAGGGCGGGAGGTTTTTTGGTTCCGGCCGGAGCATCCAGAATGAGGGTCTTGGTTTGCGACTGATCCGGCGCAACGGGCACCGGCTCCTGGCTGAATAATTCGCGGATGTATTTACCCAGGGTCTCGTTGGTCGGGCCGTAGCCGCCATGGTAGATATAATACTCCAAATCCTGCATCAGTTGATCGGCGCTCCCATAACGGCGGCTGGCGTCATGGGCAAGGCAATGGTGCAAAAGATCGTTAAGCTGGTCGTCGATGCGCGGATCCAACGCGCGAAAATCAGGGATCGGCTGGTGCAGGATGCGCTGGCGGGATTCCTCGGCGGTGGCGCCCTTGAAAATATTCCGGCCCAGCAGCAGATGCGCCAGCACTACCCCAACGGAAAACAGGTCGCTCCGCTTGTCGGTAATCTGAAAATCGGCCTGTTCCGGGCTCATGTAATCCGGCTTGCCGGCCACCACTTCGCCTTCCTGATCGGTCAGAAAGCCGCACGCCTTGGCAATGCCAAAGTCGGTCAGCTTCACATCGCCCTCAAACGCGATCATGATGTTTTTGAAGCTCACATCGCGGTGAACAATGCCCAGCGGATGGCCGAACTTGTCGGTTTTGGCGTGGGCATAGGCGAGCCCGCGGGCCACGCGGCTGGTGATAAATACCGCCAATTCCAAGGGCAAAACCCGTTTCCTGTGAGTCAACTGCTCGGTGAATTGTTCCAAATTCACGCCCCGGATGAGTTCCATGGCAATAAAACAAAGGCCGTTCGCCTCGCCGAGGTGGTAGGTTTGGACAATGTTCGTGTGGATCAGGTCGGCCACGAGCTTGGCTTCGCCGATGAAATTATCCATGAACATCTTCTGGCTGCCGTAGTTGGGCCGGATGATCTTGATGGCCACGCGCTTGACGAAATCGCGGGCGCCGTGCTGCTCCGCCTCATAGACAATGCCCATGCCGCCCTCAAAAATCTTGCGGACGATTTCGTAGCGGAATTCGTTCTGGATGGTGAAGAGCGCCACGCGCGCATGGTCGGCAATTGACCCCGGTTGTCAAGCCCGCCCGGGTGCCGGCGCAAAAAAACTTTATTTTTCTTACTTTTTTCGCTTGCACGGCGGGCGGGTTGGATTTTAACTCGCATCAAGTCTGGTGCCCCCTTTCGGACTAAACAAGAACAACAAACAACAACAACCAAGCATATAATATGGCTAAAGCACTCTCCAAAGCTCAAATCGCCGCGCTCGTCGCGGAAAAGAACGGACTCTCCAAAAAGCAGGCCGTTGAAATTCTCGACTGCATCGCCGCGCTCGCCTACAAGCATGCCAAAGACACCTTCACCCTGCCGGGCATCGGCAAGCTCGTTCTGAAGAACCGCGCCGCCCGCATGGGCCGCAACCCCAAGACCGGGGAAGCCATCCAGATCAAGGCCAAGCGCGTCGTGAAATTCCGCGTGGCCAAGGCTGCCAAGGACGCGATCCTCGGCACCAAGTAATTTTAATTACTTTCTCCGCCAAGCGCTCCGACAAAGGAGCGCTTTTTTTTAATCTGTATCCATCTGTGTTCAGCTGTGGCAAATTAAAACTATAAACCACGCGTTTCCAGCGGAACGCCTGGTTTTGATTGTTTTCAAAGGGGTTAAACAAAAAAATCCAGCAGAGTCCAAGCAGTTTGATTGAATTGCTCACTGCTGTTCAAAGTCATCACCAGTCCTCCAGATTTTGAATTCTTTTTCTTACCGAGTCGCAATTCCTCTACCCGCCTGCGAACACCGGCTGAAAATTCGCCTCCGTCAGGATGCGCGCCACCGCCGCTCGCTGGTCGCCCTGGATCTCGATCTGCCCGTTTTTTACCGTGCCGCCCGTCCCGCAGGCGCGCTGCATGGCTTGGGCCAGTTGCTCCTTTTCTGGCAGACCGATGCCCACAAAGTTTTTCACCACCGTCACCGTCTTGCCGCCGCGCCCGGCTTTCACCCGCAAAATATCCACCCGCCCGCGCTGCTTCCGCGCCGATTTGCTGGGCGGAACGGATCGCGTCGCCTCCGGGGCCGGGGCGGCAGGCAGGCCCTCGCTGGACAGTTCGGCAAAGGGAGTTTGGGTTAAATTTGGCCCGCCGTCGGTGGAAATGCGTTGGGAGTTGCCCATTTCAATTTATCCTAGGCGGCGCGGCGTCTGCCGGCAATGCGATTTCCCGCGGCAAAAATAGTGCCAGATATATTTCACCATGGACCCCTGTGATCATGCCCCCTCCCGTCGTGGTCGGGTTAGACCCCATAGCCGCCCCGCTCGTGGTGTGGGAGGGTTGGGGCATGAAATTATTCCTGGTTTTGTTTTGCGCGCTCACTTTGCTGGCCACCTTCGGATGTGTGTTCCGGGCAGATCACGGCGATGGGGGCGGCCGGGGACATTCTGAACGGGGCGGCGATTGGCATGGCGACGACCACCATTGACTTGTTTACAACCGCGTAAATATGAAAATCCATTTTCTGCTGCCATTGGCCGGCCTCCTATTGGCCGGATGCGTCACGCGCAACACCATGGTCAGTGCGCCCCCGCCGGGCCCTTCTTTGGACCAAATCCAAGCCATGGTGCAGGCGAAGGTCAGCGATTCGGTTATTGTGAACCAGATTCAAAACTCCAGCAGCCGCTATGCGCTGACCGCCGACCAGATCATCACGCTGAAGCAGGCGGGGGTCAGTGAAGCGGTGCTCAACGCTTTGGTCAGTTCCGCCAGCAAACCACCGACCCCATCGACCACGACCACCGTCGAGCAAAGCCCGGCGATTTACTCGTCTGTGTATGTTGATCCGTGGCCTTCGTGGGGCTGGGGCGGGCCCTATTATTACGGGGGCGGCTATTATCGGGGCGGTGGCTACGGCCATTGGCGCTGAATTTTCCTGGGGAAACACTGGCCGCACGCTGCCGGCAGTTGGCTGAAAGCCGCCGACCCGCGCAGCGAATCGCACCTGCTGGCCCTACGCCCCATCCGCCAAACGCCCCACCCTCGACGTCCCGCGCTGCCTTGCGCCGGTTGCGACTTGACCGGGATCTGCTCCAGCGGTCATGGTGAGGTGATGATTGACGCCCGCCCCTTTTCCGCGCAGACTTCTATCCCAACAAGACTTATGGAACCCCAGCGGATGAATACCCATTAATTTCATGTTCGAACAAGCCTTCAAAAACATCGACGCGTCCTCTGGAAAGACGCCGGCTGCACCAGCGAACTCGACTACACCGAGCAGACCTCCTGGCTGCTCTTCCTGAAATACCTCGACGCCCTCGAACACGACAAAGCCACCGAAAGGCGATCCGTTCAAGCTCCCGGCCGGTCAGGGAATTGAAAAATCTCCACTTAAACACTTTTCGCGGCGGGCGTCGCGCATAAAGTCAAAGAGCGCAAGTTTCTTTTCAGCGTCGGCCTTGTTTGTTACTTTGGTAGAGCGATTGAACAATTTATTTCCAACTCGCCAGCCGATTTGCATAAATTGTGAGCGCGGATGTTTGTATAGCCATGCCATGCCATGCCAAGAATATTCCCGTCCAAGCAGGTCCCAGCAGGTCCAAGCAAATCAATTGAGCATTTGTCCACCATGGCTCAACATGACTAAAAGTCAGTAAAACCGACTATTATACCCCCCCCCCATTATGAAACCACGCGTTCGTTTTGCTCCCTCACCCACCGGCTACCTCCACATCGGCGGCGCGCGCACCGCGCTCTTCAACTGGCTGTATGCCCGGCACACCGGCGGCACCTTTGTGCTGCGCATCGAAGACACCGACGCCGCGCGCAATTCCCAGGAGGCCGTGGATGTCATCCTCGACGGCCTCCGCTGGCTAGGCCTCGACTGGGACGAAGGCCCGCTCACCGGCGACGCCACCGGCCCCAGCAAAGGCGCTTGCGGTCCGTATTTTCAATCCCAGCGGAAGCAAAATTATCAACGCCGCGTCGAGGGTCTGCTGTCGCGCGGCCTCGCCTACGAGCACGAAGGTGCCATCAAATTCAAAATGCCGCGCGAAACGGCGGTGATCAACGATCTCATCAAAGGCGAAATCCGCCGCGACCTGACCGATCGCGAAGAAGCCGATCCCGATTTCGTCATCCTGCGCTCCGACGGCCAGCCCGTCTTCCACCTCGTCAACGTCATTGACGATTTGGAAATGAATATCACCCACGTCATCCGCGGCGAAGACCATTTAATCAATACCACCAAGCACATCGCGCTCTTCAAGGCGTTTGGCGTTCCGCCGCCGCATTACGCGCACATTCCGCTGATCCTGAACAAGGACGGTTCCAAGATGAGTAAGCGCGACCAGGGCGCCTCTCTCACCAGCTACACCGAAGGCGGCTTTCTGCCCGAAGCGGTCATCAACTACATCAGCCTCCTTGGCTGGTCACCTAAGGAAAACCGCGAGAAGCTCTCCCTCGCCGAAACCATCGAACGCTTTGATCTCCCGCAGGTCTTCAAGCACAACGCGCGCTTCGATTACGAGAAACTCCTCTGGCTCCAGGGGGAATATGCCCGCGAGCTGGCCGACGACCGCTTTTACGAACTGGCCGTGCACACCTTTGCCAAGGCGGGCGTGGATACGAACCCATTCCCGCTCGGCTACGTCAAAGCCGCGCTGGACACGTGCAAGGGCAAGTTCAAGACCTTCAGCGAACTGCCCGCCTACGCCGGCTTCTATTTCACCGCTGTGATTGAATACGACGCCGAAGCCGCAAAAAAAGATTTCGTGCCGGAGAACAAGCCGCGCCTGGAAAAGCTCCGCGACGCCTTCACCCACGCACCCGCGTTCAACGCAGAGAGTCTGGAAGCCGCGCTCAAGGAAACCGCCAAGGCGCTGGGCGTAAAAGCCGGCGGGCTGGTGCATCCCTGCCGCCTGGCCGTCACCGGCAAAACCTCCGGCCCCAGCCTCTACCACCTGCTTCAAGTCCTCGGCAAGGAGCGCGTCCTGGCGCGGATTGAGAGGGCGCTGGGCCAAATCTGAAACTGATTGTGCTTGAAAACATGGGCAGTAAATTCGCGTTGTATGAAGGCTTCTCCAATCAAATTCATTCTGATTTTGTTGGTTGCTGCTTGCTCCTCGTGTTCTCAATCAGATGCTAAGAAACATTTCGCCTCTGGCGATAGAAAATATGTCGGCGCGTTTTTGAATCAATGACCTCAAGCGCGGTTTAATTACGCTACAAGGGCGGCGGGCATTGTTGTTGTTTTGTTTATTTTTCCTGTGCCGGTTTTCTGCTTTTGGTTTTCTTCCCAGCGCCGGCGGCGCTGGGCAAGTTTCTTCACGCGTCGTTGATCGACTACGGGAGCCAATTCATGTCCACGCAAAAGTTGTGCAACCGGCGGAGGAAAACGTTGGTGGAAACCGTGCCGGCCTGCATCGCTTTCAACAGCAGTTCGCCCTTCGTCTCGATGATGACCTGCGGCAGCAGCGGTG
>CAIMLG010000300.1 GCA_903842235.1 uncultured Verrucomicrobia subdivision 3 bacterium | reverse complement strand
TGAAAAATCCGTGTGCATCCGTGCCCGTCCGTGGTTAAACTGTCCGCGCAATTATGGAATACGAAGCGGTCATCGGCCTGGAAACCCACGTCCAGCTCAAGACAAAATCAAAGATGTGGTGCGGCTGCGCCAACGCGTTCGGCGCGCCGCCCAACACGAACGTCTGCCCCGTCTGCCTCGGCCTGCCCGGCGTGCTGCCCGTGCCCAACGCGGAGGCGCTCCGCAAGACCGTCCTGACCGGCTACCTGCTGAATTGCGGCATCCCGGGCTTCGCCAAGTTCGACCGCAAAAGCTATTTCTACCCGGACATGCCCAAGAATTACCAACTGACGCAATACGATCGGCCCAGCACGGCCAACGGCTTTGTGGAGTTTGAATTCAATGGCCCGGGTTCCGTCGCGGGCCTGGCCCGGGTCCGCATCACCCGCGCGCATCTGGAGGAGGACGTGGGCAAGAACACGCATTTCGAACGGCACAGCGGCGTGGATTTCAACCGCGCCGGCGTGCCGCTGCTGGAAATCGTTTCCGAGCCGGACCTCACCAGCCCCGACATGGCCTACGCCTATCTCAATGCGCTCACGGAAATCCTGCATCAGGGCGGCATCAGCGATTGCGACCTGGAAAAGGGCATGGTGCGCTGCGATGTGAATATTTCCGTGCGCCCCGTCGGCACCAAGGCCCTCGGCGCGAAGATCGAAATCAAGAACATGAACAGCTTTTCCGGCGTGCGGCGCGCGGCGGAATACGAGATCGCCCGCCAGATCGAAGTGGTGCAGCGCGGCGAAAAGCTCATCCAATCCACCCGCCGCTGGGACGACGCGGCGGGCCTCACCGAGCAGATGCGCACCAAGGAAGATGCGCACGACTACCGCTATTTCCCCGATCCCGACCTCCTGCCGCTCGCGCCCACCGATGCCTGGCTGGCGGATATCCAGGCGCAGGTCATCGAGCTGCCGCTGGCGCGCAAGCAGCGCCTGATGCGCGACTATGGTTTGCCGGCGGGCGACGCCGAGGTGTTCAAGAACAACGTCGCGCTGGGCAATTATTTCGAGGCCGCCGCCCGGGCGGCGAAAAATCCCAAGGCAGTCGCCAACTGGATCATCAACAACCTGCAATCCAAGCTCGCCGAGGCGAATCTGAAGGAAGCCGCCGAACAGGCCGCGCTGGGCGTGGCCGCGGCTGACGGGCAACCGCTCACGCTCGCCGACCTGAAATTCCCGCCCGCGGCGCTGCTGGAACTGGTGGCGCTCGTTGAGGCCAAGACCATCAGCAGCTCCGCCGCGCAGCAGGTGTTCGCCGAGATGTTCGCCACCGGCAAGGCGCCCGCCATCATCGTGCAGGAAAAAGGCCTGGCGCAGGTCAGCGACACCGGAGCGATTGAAAAGTTATGCGACGAAACCATTGCCGCCAATCCGAATCCCGTGGCGGATTATCGGGCCGGCAAAGTGGCCGCGCTCAACTCGCTCAAGGGCCAGGTAATGAAGCTCTCAAAGGGCAAAGCCAACCCCGCCCTCGTCGGCGAAATTCTGGAGCGGAAGCTGCAGGGGTAGCCTTGCCACCGGGGCCTCGGGCAACTGGGCGTGGTAAATAAACCCCTTGGGGCCTCTGTGCCGGGGCCGGGTCGGGACGATGGCTGCGCCGGGGGGGCGCTAAACCGCCGGGCGCTCTTTCTGGGGGCGGTTCATTGACGCCGCCGGGGGGCGGGACTATGTTCCGCTTGAAAGCAACCGCTGGCGGCAGAGCTGGTTCCTTGACGAGCTGCCGCCCGCGTCCGTGGTTATGTCCAATGATGCGAAGTTTATCGCTCCCGCTGCCTCAGCGGCGTGGCAGGAGGTGGTGCGCAAATACCAGAAGCCCTCGACCGGGCGGGCGCTGTGGCAGATCGCCGACACGCTCGGGCCCATCGCCGCGCTGTGGTATCTGATGTATTGGTGCTGGCCGGTGTCCGGGTGGCTGGTGGTGCCGCTGGCAGCGCTGCTGGGCGCGTTCCTGGTGCGGGTGTTCATCATCTTCCATGATTGCGGCCACGGCTCGTTTTTCCGCTCGCCGGTGGCCAACCACATCGTGGGGTTTCTCGCGGGCATTTTGACGTTCACGCCGTATTACCATTGGCGCTGGGAACATTCCCTCCACCACGCGGCGGCGGGCGACCTGGACCGGCGCGGCACGGGCGACGTCTGGACGCTGACGGTGCAGGAATATCTGGAGTCGTCGCGCTGGAAAAAATTCGCCTATCGGCTGGCGCGGAATCCGCTGGTGCTGTTCGGGCTGGCGCCGCTGTATTTGTTCGTCCTCCGGCAGCGGTTTCCGTCGGCCAAAGCCCATCCGCGCGAGCGCGATTCGGTTTACGCCATGAACGCCGCGCTGCTGGGGCAGGCCGTGGTGCTGGGTTGGATTTTTGGCCTCGGGCCGTATCTGCTGATCCAGCTGATCGCGCTGCTGGTGGCCGGCGGCGCGGGCGTGTGGCTATTTTACGTCCAGCACCAGTTTGAGGGCGTGTATTGGGAGCGCGGCGGTGACTGGAGCTTTGTGGCCGCCGCGCTGCGGGGTAGCTCCTTCTACAAGCTGCCGCGTGTGCTGCAATGGTTTTCCGGCAACATCGGCTTCCATCACATCCATCATCTGAGCCCGCGCATTCCCAATTATAACCTGGAAAAATGCCACCGGGCCGACCCGCTGTTCCAAGGCGTGAAACCGGTCACCTTCGGCGCCAGCTTCAAATCGCTGGCGTTCCGGCTCTGGGATGAAAAGGGCGGAAAGCTCGTCGGCTTCCGGTCTTTGAAAAATCTGCGAAAGCCTTGAGGGCGGCGGTCCAGCGGCGGCGCAGGTCGGGTTCCCGCCGCCCGGGGGTGGGGGCAGCGGCGCCGGTTGAGGCGGCTGATCTGGTAGAAGCATTGCAAAAAGCTTTGTGCCTGGGTGGCTGGGTGGTTAAATTTTCCGCTCATGTTTGCATCCAAGATCAACTCTGTCCATTTCACCGGCATCGGCGGCACGGCGATGGCTTCCGCCGCCGCCGCGATGCTGGACAAGGGCTTTGCCGTCACCGGCTCCGACCAGAATGTCTATGAGCCCATGGCGTCGTTCCTCGCGGCGAAGAAAATCCCGGTGCTGAACGGTTACGACGAACGCCATCTCGCGTCCAAGCCGGACCTCGTAGTCATCGGCAACGCCATCGCCCGCGGCAATCCGGAGGAGGAATACGTGCTCGACCACATGCTGCGTTACTGCTCGCTGGCGGCGCTGCTGGCGGAGTTCTTCATCCATGGCAAACGCTCCATCGTCGTCAGCGGCACGCATGGCAAGACCACCACGACCAGCCTGCTGGCGTGGGTGTTCGAGCACAACGGCCTCAATCCGAGCTATCTCCTCGGCGGCATCCCCAACAATTTCACGCAGGGCGCCCGGTTCACGGACAGCGAATGGTTCATCATCGAGGGCGACGAATACGACACGGCGTTCTTCGACAAGCGCAGCAAGTTCATCCATTACCACCCGGAGATCGCCATCGTCAACAACCTGGAGTTCGACCACGCCGACATTTTTGAAAACCTCGCGGCGGTGAAGAAAACCTTCAGCCACTTCATCCGGCTGGTGCCCCGCAACGGCCTGCTGCTCGGCAATGGCGACGATGCGAATCTCAGGGAATTGCTCAACGTCACGCATTGCCCGGTGAAGAAGTTCGGCCTCGGCGGCGACTATGCGGTCTCGGGCTTCAATCTGCGCTTCGGCCCGACGGCCACGGAGTTTGAAATCCCCAGCTTCAAGTTTCACCTGAACCTGGTCGGCGAATTCAACGTGCGCAATGCGCTCGCCGTCATTGGCGCGGCGAAACATTGCGGCCTGTCGAACAAGCAGATCCAGTCCGCGTTTGACACGTTCAAAGGCATCAAGCGTCGGCTGGAAGTGAAGGGACTGGCGGGGGGCGTGACGGTGATTGACGATTTCGGCCATCACCCGACGGCCATCCTCGAAACGCTGCGGGCCTTACGCCTCCGTTACGCCCGGGAGAAAATCTGGGCGGTGTTTGAGCCGCGCAGCAACACGACGCGCCGGAAGGTGTTTCAAGCAGAACTGGCGGCGGCGTTCGCGGATGCGGATGCGGTGGTGGTTTCTCAGGTGGCGCGGCTGGAACAGCTTGCGCCGGAAGAGCGCTTGAATCCCGAACAGCTGATGGCGGACATCATGGCTTCTGGCAAGGAGTCCGCTTATCTGCCCGACGCGAACGCCATCGTGGCGCACCTCGCGCAGCACGCGCAGGGCGGCGACGTGGTGGTGGTTTTCAGCAACGGCGGCTTCGACGGCATTCACGCCAAGCTGCTGGCGCGGTTGGGGCGGCGCTGAAGGGTCCCAGCGGCCATAGCGCAGTTTCCGCATCCTCAGCCCCCCCCCTTTCCGGATGGCACACGAGTTGCGGCAATCGGGGCATGGCGCGCAAATATTATCCAGCCCAAGCCTCCCTTGCCGCGACGCAACTCGCGGCGATACAGCTGCGGTTGGCGGGGCTGCGGATGACGGGGCTGTGGGGCGCGCCGCCGGTCCGAAGGATTGCCAGTTCGCGCCGGCGTCTGCCGATTGCGGTGATTCCGCAGGGGCCGCGCCCGGTAAAAATCAGACACACCCTCCAAAATTTGGGCAGTGGCCTCAGCGGAAATTCACGCGTTCAAAGCCCGCCCGTTTGAAGAAATTTTCCAATTCCGCCCGGCCGCGCTTCTTGGCCTCGTCCAGAATCCCGTCTTTGCGGGCGGCGCGGGTGATATCGTCCACCGCGTTCTGCCGCGCGCTTTGCTCCAGATCCTTGTCGAAGGCGCGCAACAAGCCGGTTGAGTGGTCGATGACCTGGCTGGCTTTATCGTCGAGATAGGCGTCGGTGATCTGCGGCGGGGGCAGGCGCAGGGAGATGGTCTTGCCGGAAATCGCCACATCACCGGGCTCCACCCGTTTCAGGTCGATTCCCGCCTTGACGATGCCGTGCGCAAGCAGCAGCACGCGATTGTCGCCATACCATTTCACATCCTCCAGCACCACCACCTTGTCCAGGACGTATTTGACGGTGACGAGCTCGGAGAGCGACTGGACCTCATGAATGACGGTGGCCGTGTTCCAGGCGCGCGGGCCCCATCCGGGCGGCAACCAGCTCACCGTCGTCAAGGTGAGATAAACCGTCAAGGCCGTTGCGCCCGCCGCGCCCGCCAGCCATAGGAAATTCCGAAATTGCCGCATGGCGGAAAAGTAAGATGCCGGTTGCAGGATGCAAGCCGCAATGTGCCGGGGGAGGCTGACCGCCCGGCGGACCCTGCCCGTTGGCGAAAAATCCATGTTCATCGGGCGCCGTCCGTGATTTAATCTCCCGGCTTGGAAAACCTGTTCGCCATCATCCACGAGGACGCCGATTTGCTGGTGGTGCATAAGCCGGCCGATCTCGTGTGCCATCCCACCAAGGGCGACGAATACTCCAGCCTCATCAGCCGCGCCCGGATTTATCTCGATCGCCCGCCGCCCGCCGCTAAAACCGCCGCAGGCGGGCTGCCGACCGCAGTGAGCCCCCGGCTCATTCACCGGCTGGATCGCGAAACCTCCGGCTTGGTGCTGATCGCCAAAAATGCCAGCGCCGCGCGGGAACTGGGCAAAGTCTGGGAAACGCGGGCGGTGCAAAAAGAATATCTCGCCATCGTTCATGGTCATGTCCCGGCGGAGCAGGGGATCATTGACGCCCCGCTCGGCCGGGACGAAGCGAGTCCGGTGGCGATCAAGGATTGCGTCCGCCCCGATGGGGCCGGCGCCCAGACGGAATATTTCGTGGAGAAACGCTTCACGCGAACGCCAGAATCAACCTCTCCATCCGTGTTCACCTTGCTCCGGGTCCGGCCCCGCACGGGGCGGAAACATCAGATCCGCCTGCACCTGGCGCATCTGGGGCATCCGATTGTGGGCGATAAACTCTATGGCGGGGACCCCGACTTGTATCTCGCGCTCGTCGAGCATCGGCTCACGCCCGAGCAACGCGCCCGGCTTATCCTGCCGCAGCACGCCTTGCATGCGGCGCGGCTCCAGTTTGAATGGCGCGGGCGGGCCTATGACTTTACTGCCCCGCCGGAGCCGTGGTTTCTTCAATTTCTCCCCGGGGCTGGCGCGGTGGCCGGCCGGGCTTAACCGGTTCCGCGATCAAATCGTAGTCCGTGTGGCCGATGATCTTGACGCGGGCTGATGTTTTCCCATGGCTCGACATGATCGGGGCCATGTGTTAAACCAAAAATATGAAGCGATTAATCGCGTTTTTTATATTGGTGGCAGCGTTTCATGGTTTGGCCGCAGCCGAGGACAATTCTACTAATGAAGTGTTTGAACCCTGGGGATCCATCCATTCCCTGCCGGAGGCGTCCTCGCTCTTTGGCATGAGTGGATATCACGGCCCGATTTTTATCTCGCAACCTTCACAACGGGCGGTCAGGGGAGATATTTATTTTTCCCCGGATCATCAGAGAATATTGGTGGTACCTGAACCGGGCCCAATTTTTTCCTCAACGAATTCAGGCATGAACTGGACGGTTTTTAACAAAGTCGGCACCTATCAATTTCCTGTTTCTTCGGGAGCGGACGGGGCGGCCATGTTTGTGCAGGTGAGACTGCGTGCGGAGGTTGTAGTGCGTTCGCCGTTGCAGTCGGCAACCAACAGTCCACCTAACTGGTATGCGGTTGGAATGGGGCAAAAGGGAAACCGGGTCATTCTATCAGCCGACGCCGCCCACCCGGCCCCGATTTTAACCCTCCAGCATTCTGGCTCTGAGGTCGTGGTTTCATGGCCCGCAAGTTTTACCGGTTATGTTTTGCAGCAGGCCATGAATCTAAATCCGGCAGACTGGGCGGCGGCGACAAATGTGGTTAAGGTAGTTGGCGCGGACAATCAAGTGAGGCTTCCCACATCCATGGAAAATCATTTCTTCAGGCTAAGGCTTCAATAAAGGCAGGCCGCAACGGTTACACCGGTTCCGCGATCAAATCGTAATCGGTGTGGCCGATGACCTTGACCCGGGCGAACTGGCCAATCGGCAGCGCACCTTTCGGCGCGCGGATATAAACGCGCCCGTCGATGTCCGGCGCATCCGCCTCGCCGCGCGCCACCAGAAAAGTGCCGAGTGCCGATTGCCGATTGTCACGGTGTCGCGCTCCCGGATCAAGCCGTGTTCCCACGAGCTGACGTTGGCGGCTTGCAGTTGTTTGGCGTTCGCCTCGCCTTCGACCAGCACTTTGATTTCGCGGCGGACAAAGCCTTCTGCGACCGCTCCGGCCACCTGGTGCTGCGCGTGCATGGCGAGTTCCCGGCGCTTTTGTTTCACCTTGTCAGAAAGCTGGCCGGCCATGGCGCCGGCGCGGGTGCCGTCTTCCTTGGAATAGGCAAAAACCCCCAGGCGCTCGAATTTCGTTTCGCGGATGAAATCCAAGAGCGTGTTGAAGCTCGCCTCAGTCTCGCCGGGAAAGCCGACGATAAACGTGGTGCGCAGCGCGATGCCGGGCACCCCGGCGCGGATTTTCTGAATTAAATCCACGATGTAGGCCTGCGAGGTTTCGCGGCGCATGCGCTCGAGCATGTTTTCGTGGATGTGCTGGAGCGGGATGTCCACGTAGCGCGCGACTTTTTTGCACGCGGCGATGGTTTGGATGAGTTCCTCCGTCCAATGCGCCGGATGCGTGTAGAGCAGGCGAATCCAGAAATCGCCTTTCAGCGCATTCAATTCGCGGAGCAGCGTGCCAATGCTCGTGGCATCCGCCGCGAGCGATTGGGCGGCGGCGGTGAACTTCGCCGGCGAAGAAATCGCGCGGCTGTGGTTCGGGCGCAGGTCGAGGCCGTAGTAGGTCGAGTCCTGCGAAATCAAATTGATCTCCTTCACGCCGTCGGCCAGCAGCGCCTTCACTTCCTTGACGATATCCGCCTGCGGCCGGCTGCGGTGCGAGCCGCGCATCTGGGGAATGATGCAGAAGCTGCACGGATGGTTGCAGCCCTCGGCGATCTTGACGTAGGCGAAATGTTTCGGCGTGAGGCGAAAGCGCGGCGTGGCGTAATCGGGTATGAACACGGGGCGCGCGGTGACGTCAAACAGCGGTCCGGCGGCGGGCAGGGTTTGGCCGAGCACCGTTTTGGTCTGGCCGAATTTCGCCGAGCCGCGCAGGGCGTTTTCTTTTTCGTGTTCGGCGAGCGGGCGGTTTTTGTCCAACTTGTTCAACTGCGCCGCGACTTTGCCCTTCGACGTTGGGCGTTGAATGTTGGCTGTTGAATGTTGGCCCCCCGTTTTCCCTGCGCGATTGGCAATCGCCCTGCCCACGATCTCGCTGACGTTCGCCACCTGATCAATGCCCATGAACGCGTCCACTTCCGGCAGGAGCTTGGGCAATTCCCCGCGGAACCGCTGCGGCAGGCAGCCGGAGACGATCACGGCCTGGCCGCGCTGGTGGGCCTCGCGCAGCTCCACCGATTCGAGAATGGTGTCCACGCTCTCCTCCTGCGCGGCGTCGATGAAGGAGCAGGTGTTGACGATCACGGCATCGGCGCTCGCGGCGTCGTTGGTGATCTCCACGCCGGATTTGAGCAGGGCGCCGAGCATGATTTCGGCATCCACGAGATTCTTGGCGCAGCCGAGGGAAATCAGGCCGACGCGCAGCGGTTTTTCACGGGCAATGGGCTTCGTCACAGTCGGCGCAGGTTAGCAGAGATTGGCGCGGTGGCAATCTTGGGAACCCCGCGCCGTGGACCCTTGGCCCGCCGGTTATTGCTAGTTGGGAACGGAATTAGTGGCAACCGGCTCGCCGGGGTTGGCGGGCGGCGTGGCGGGGGCGGCCGGTTCTTCCGGCAGGCCCAGCTGGGTGCGCAAGATGGCCCGGCCGGTGTAAGGCAGGAGCTCTTTTTTGGGGTCCAGCAGGTCGTTGACCACGGTGCGGTTCATCAGATCAAAAGCCGGCAGCGGGATGCGCTGGGCGTTGTTGTAGCTTTTGGTTTCGGTGGTGTAGTGATCGTAAACCTTTTTGGCCAGGTTTTGATAGCCGCCAAAGCGGTCGTTCGAGCCGCTGATGAGCTCGTAATAGGAGCGCCGCAGGAAACCTTGGATGGCGGAAGTGACGCGCTCCGGCGAGGTTTCCGTCACGTCAATTTGCACCACGGAAAAGGCATAATCATCCAGCGTGACGTTTTTGGGAAGGGAATCGGGGCGGTTTTCAATAATGGGTTTGTCCGGGAATTTCTCGCCCAGGTATTTGAACCATTTGGCCGCCTCAGCCAGGCGGTTGTTGACATACAGAAAATAAATCGCATCGCGGAGGAAATTCCGTTGCGCTTTCAAGATGCCGTCTTTTTGGCCGGGGTCGGTTTCCGCCGCCCACAGATCTTCACAGGCCTGGTTTTCTTTCCCGACAATGTCCAAGTTGGGGCCGAGCGAATAGCCGTGGCTGATCGGGTCCGGGATGATGCGCCCATGATGGAGCGTCTGGAGCAACGATTGGTAGATGGTGCGGCGCAGTTTGATGAGATCTTCTGGATTCACTTTGTCCGGATTCTCTTTTGCGGCCGCCAAGCCCTTGGCACCCCAGTAAATGGCATGGGCCTCGGGCAACCGCCAGTCGAACGGGCCGTATTGCGTGTCCACGCTTTTGGCAAACGCCGGATCCAGTTTGTATTTTTCGCGGAACCGCAGAGCGTTGGTCTGGGCTTCCGCAGTGGGCGGATTCAGGAGCTGGTCGAAATTGGTGCCGTTGGGGCCGAAAAAGTCCTTCATCTCCTTGGCCCACTCGCTTTTGTAATACATGTTGGCGTCATCCAGATTCGCGCCCATCTTGTGCTGGAACTGCCACGCAATTTCGCGGTAAAGGTCCACGCTGTTCGGGTTGTAGCGCAGGCCGTCGTCGCGCATGAGTTCGATGCCGCGCTGCACCCAGCGCCAGCGGTCGGGGGCGTCCTTGAATTTCACGGAAATGTTGTAGGACATGTTCCAGCCTTGGAAGACCCACACCGCCGAGTAGGTGGGCTCCAGCATGGTGATCCAGTCGGCCAGTTGCGCGGCTTCAAAGAACTTATCGTCCTGCTGGAGGTCGTTGGCGCGAATCCACAGGAAATTGGAAATGAGGCCGCGAAAGCCGCCGAGGGCCACGGTGGTGAAGGCCAGCATGGGCGGCGCATTTTCCAAAACCGCTCCGCGTGTCAGCCCCAGCGCCTCACGGTCGCGGTTCAACGAATGCTGAAGCTGGCCCGCCCCAAAAACCAGCGCGGCGGCGAGCAAAAGCAGGAGGATTTTCTTGAGGCGCGGATTCATTGCGTGCCTTGCGCGGTGGCCAGCTCGCGCCGGCTAAAGAGGGTGATGCCGATGGCCGCCATGAGGCCGCCCAGCAGGAGGACGATTTGGGTGAAGGCCAGGCCGAGTTCGCCCCAAGTGATGCTGCAGCCGGTGCTCAAGGCGGTGACGGGCGAAAAATTATTGGCGAGGCTGACCACGGCCAGCACGCCCTTGAAGGCGGGAATCAAAACCACATCGGCCACCGAATGTCCGGCGGCCCCGGTTTCTTCGTTGCCGGCCGCCACCGAGCCGGAGGCCACGGATTCCGCCAGGGTGCCGCTGCTGAAAACGACGATCATCATAGCCAGCGAAAAAAAGGACGCCACGGGGAACGAGAGATAGCTGGCCGCCATCAGGCCCAGCGCGGTGAGCATGGCCATCCAGCAAAAAATGATGGCCAGGCCGCGCGCAAAGTTCAGCGCAAAGCCGCCTTCGGGATACAACACCTCCATGCCGTCCGATAGCGGGAAGAGCAGGGCGGTGTTGTTCGGGTTGCCGAAGGTGATGGTCAGTAAGCCGTTTTCATCAAACAGGTCCGGGGGAATGACAAATTCATTGAAAGTGTCCGGCGGAAGGCTCATCGGGGTATCCGTCCGCCAGAATTTCGTCTCTTGCGGCACGCCGACCTGCCACAGCGCGTAAAAGGTGCCGCCTTCACTTTTCTGCGCCGAATTGAATTTGGCGCGCAGTTGCAGCGGCTTGCCGGCCAGATAATTCTTGGCATAGCCCAAGTCAATCTGCCAGGTGCGCTGATAACTGGGCGGGACGATTTGCCGGATTGCTTTCACCTGCTCGCGGATTTGTTTGCGCACTTCAGGCAGATCTACCTGGTCCACCGGCGTTGTTTTCAGCTGGTTCTGCAGGATTTCCTCCGTCTGCGCCTCAATTTCCGCTGGGTTCGTTTTTTCCTTGGCGGAACCGCGTGCCACCAGCACCTGTTCGCGCAGGATCTTTTGCTGCTCGGGTGGCAGTCTGGTCGCCCGCCACTGGAGCAGGCCAAAAACGCAAGTGCCGGAAATTGCCAGCAAAGCCGCGTTCAAGGTGACGATGCCCAGCCATTTGCCCAGCCAGATCTGCCAGCGGGCCACGGGCTTGGTGGCTACCACCTGCATCTGGCATTCCTCAATGTCCCGCGCCAGTGTGCCGCAGGCCAGCCAGAGCGTGGAAAGCCCCAGCAAGGCGGTGATGGCGGTCAAGGTATAGGTCAGGATGATCTGCGTGAAGCCTTGCGCCGTGCCGTCATCCTTGATGACCAGCGGCAGCCCGACCACGGCGGCAATCAACAGCGCCGCGATGACGAGGAACAGCTTGAACCGCAGCGCGGCTTTCCAGGTCAACCAGGCAATGGCGAATATTCGTTGCATCAGGGAATCATCCTCGTCGTCGTTCTCGTCCTCGTCCTCGAATCATTTCTTCCCGCCCAGCAGGGACGACAATTGTTCATTCGCCTTGGCCAAATCCACCGGCTTGGCGGCTTCAGTTTGCGCGCTGGATTTTTCGGGTGAGGCGGGGGGCGTCGGCGCGACCGGTTGGGCTAGGGCAGACAACTTGCCGTCGTTCACCTTGGGCGCGGCGGGCTCGCTGACGGGGAGAGTCGTATTCGCGGGTGTCGCTTGCGGCAAAGACAGTCTATCCAGAACTGTTTCGGCGGCGGAAGCTTCCGCTTGGCCGCCGCGTAAGTAGGCCGCCACCCGGGCGCCGGATTGGGCGCCGCTGGTCTCGTGCGCGGCCAGTTTTGCCTTGGCCACCACGTCGAGGAAATAGCTTTCGAGATTCTGCGTGGGATTGTCCACGCGCACTTCGCCGGTGGTGATGTCGTGGCGGATGATGGCCAGCACTTTCTCCAAAGTTTCCCGGGGCAGCACCGGCGTGGTGATGCGCAGGCTGTCCGGCTTGGCGAGCAGTTCCTTCAGCGTGCCGTCCGCCCGGATTTTGCCGCCGTAATATATGACCACGCGGTCGCAGACGTCTTCCACGTCGGACAGCAGATGGCTGCTCAAGATCACGGTCTTGCCGCGCTTGGCCAGCGCAATGATCAGATCCTTCACTTCGCGGCAGCCAATCGGGTCGAGGCCGGCGGTCGGTTCATCCAGAATGACTAAATCGGGATCGTTGATGAGCGCCTGGGCCAGCCCGATGCGGCGCTGCATGCCCTTGGAAAATTCCCCCACGGCGCGCGTCTGCGTCTTGCCGAGGCCGACCATTTCCAGCAACTGCTCCGCGCGATTGTTGCGGTCGGCCTTGTCGAGGTGGAAGAGGTTGCCGAAAAAGTCCAGCGTCTCGCGGGAATTAAGGTAGCGGTAAAGATAGGATTCCTCCGGCAGATAGCCGATGCGCGACTTGGTCTGCACATGGCGCGGCGAATGGCCGAACACCTCGATATGTCCCTTCGTTGGGTTCAGCAAGCCGAGGAGCAGCTTGATGGTGGTGGATTTGCCGGAGCCGTTCGGGCCGAGCAGGCCGAAAATCTCGCCTTGGTGAACCTCAAAATCCACGCCGTCCACCGCGCGAGCCTTCGGCCGGTTCCAGAAATCCTTGAAGACTTTGGTGAGGCCGCGGACGGAAACGACGACTTCGCCCTCCGATTGCGGATGGCGGATGGCGGATGGCGGATTTAATTCGGCAGCGGGCATGGTGTTTTAACTATTTTCCTAATTTAACCGACGAACGCAACGATTCCGCCAAGCCAATTTTGTCCAAACGTTTATTAGCGATGTCAATCATGGCGTTGTAAAGCTCATCTTCACTTCGATTGGTTTGGATGGTATTCAGTTCAAGAAAAACCAAGGCAGATGCCGCTGCCGTGCGTTTGTTGCCATCAATAAAGGCCTGTGCCTCGGCGATGTGATATGCGTAGGCCGCCGTGATGTCAAAAACGTCACCGCCACCGTAGAAGAAAGTGTTTTTGGCCGAGGCTAGCGCGGAATCCACCAGGCCCGGTTCTCGAACGCCGGCCTGTCCGCCGTAGCGCTCCAAACTGATGTCATGAAGCTGCTCAACCTGGCTGCGCTTCAGAAAGATGGGTTCGTCGCCGGTCATTGAGCCAGCCGTCGAAAGAGATTGTCGTGCTCGCGGAACACTTTTTCGGCAGCTTGTTTGAACTTGGTGTCATCAGCGAATTTGACCCCGTCGTCAGCCGCCCGGCGCGCCCGCAGGTTCTCCTGCAAGAAATTCAAAACCTGCTCCTGTTCTTTCACCGGCAGGCCCCGAACTTCATTGATGACTTCAATCGCACTCATAGCCATACGTTAGCAGCCTTTGGATGCGCCAGCAAGTCTGCGGGCAGAAACGAAGACCGCGTCGGATTTTTGATTTCCGATTTGCGAATGCGGATTTAATTCGGCACCAGCCATAAACTAATTTAAAAATTGAACGCTTCCATCAGCCAGCAGGGCAACTCGGTTACCATCTCGATCTTGGGCATTCATTAATGCCGTTTTTTGGTCAATCTCGTTGGTAGTTATCAGCACGGTTACGTTCCATCCGTCCCAAGCACTGACATCCTTGTGCTTCAAAAATCCTTTGGCAATCAGCGCTTGCATTGTAACTGACTGCGGCAAGATGAGATTATTGGCCGCCATTGCGCTGCGGTAAGCACAAATGGCAGCCAAGAATTTTCCCGCATGAATCTTCGCGGTCTGGACATCGGGAGTCCTAAAAAACAAATAGCTAGCAACCCCACCAATGAATATCGCGGTAACTACAGATAAAATTTGAAAACGCTTCGTTTTCATTGTTCACGCCAGCTTCGGCGTCAGTTGGCCGGCGGGCGGCGGCGGAAACGTCTCCATCTCGGGGTGGAAATGTTCCAGCTCCTCGCCTTTGCGCACCAGCCGGGCGCTGTTAAAAATCACGATGATCGAGCCGACGTTGTGCAGCAGGGCGGCGACAATGGGGCCGATGATGCCGAACGACGTGATCGTCAGGCCGACGATGATGAACAGCACGCCGAACAGGAAATTCTGGTTGATGACGGCCCGGGTGCTGCGCGAAAGCTTGATGAGGAACGGCAGCCGGCGCAGATCATTATTCATTAGCGCAATCGTGGCGCTGTGGATGGCCACTTCGCTGCCCGCCGCGCCCATGGCGATGCTGATGTCGCCGGCCGCGAGGGCCGGGGCGTCGTTCACGCCGTCACCGACCACGGCAACTTTGTAGCCCTTGGCCTTGACGCTGCGGACAAATTCCACCTTGTCCTGCGGCAGACAATCGCCCTTGGCTTCTTCGCAGGCGATTTCCGCCGCGACGCGGGTGGCCACGGGCTGGCGGTCGCCGGACACCATCGCGATGCGGCGCACGCCGGCGGCCTTCAACTCGGCCAAGGCATCCTTCGCTTCGCTGCGGGTCTGGTCCTGCATGCCGACCCAGCCGACGCAAACGCCGTTGCGGGCCACGAAAATCAGGCTCCAGCCTTCGGCGTCGTTCACGTCCACGGATTTTTCAAAGCCGGCGTCAATGCCATTGTCCTTGAGCCACTGCGCGCGGCCGACCAGGATTTTTGCGCCATTGATCTCGGCCTTCACGCCGCGCCCGGGGGTTTCGGCAAAAGCTTTCGGCTCGGTGAGCGGCACGCCCGCTTCGCCGGCGAGATTGGCCAGCGCCTTGGCGGTGGGGTGATTGCTATATTTTTCAGCGGAGGCGGCGAGCAGCAGCAATTCGGCGGGCTTGGTTTCGCCTAGCGGCGCCAGACGGCTGACGGCCAATTGGCCGGTGGTCAGCGTGCCGGTTTTGTCGAAGACGAACGCATTGATCTTCGCGGCGGCTTCGATGTCGGCGACGTTTTTGATGAGGATGCCCAGTCGGGCGGCGGCGGAGAGCGCGGCGACCATGGCGGTCGGGGTCGCGAGAATGAACGCGCAGGGGCAGGACACGACAAACACCGCGATGACGCGGTTCAAGTCGTGGGTGAACGCCCAGACCAGCGCGCCGATGACCAGCACCAGCGGCGTGTAAAAGCCCATGTATTGATCCACGATCTTCTGGATGGGCAGCTTGGTTTTTTCCGCAGCGATGATCAGCTCGCGCACGCGGCCGAGCGTGGTGTCGGTGCCGGCGCGGCTGACTTTGATTTCCAAAACCCCGGTCAAGTTTTGCGTGCCGGCAAAAACCTCATCGGCCACGCCTTTTTCCGCCGGGAGCGATTCGCCGGTGATGGTGGCTTGGTTGAAGGAGCCCTGGCCACTGACGATGACGCCGTCCGCCGCCACATTGTCGCCGGGGCGGATGCGGATGAGGTCGCCGATGGCCAACTGGCTGGCGGGCACTTCTTCTTCGACCTCGGCCGGCGTGGCGGGCGTGCCGCCAGCGGCCCGTTTGATGCGGCGGGCCTTGGTGGGGGTAAGCTTTATGAGGGATTCAATGGAATTGCGGGCGCCCTCGGCGGTGTGGTTTTCGATCAGCTCGCCGGTGAGCATGAAAAAGGCGACGACGCCGGCGACCTTATAGTTGCCGGAGGCGAAGGCCGCGAGCACGGCGATGGCCACCAAGGCGTTGATGGTGACTTTGCTCCGGCGCAGTTCCCGGACCGCCGTGACCAAAATGGGAAACATCAGGACCACCGCGCCAAGCATGGCGCTGTAATAGGCGAGGGTGGTGCCGGCCTCAAACAGCCAGTCCACCAGGAACGCGTTGATGATGCACACGACGCCGAAGACGGCCCACGGTAGGGAGACCTGCGAATGCTCGTGGTCGTGCCCGCAGCCGCAGTTCGGCCCGTGATCGTGATGGCTCAAAAGGGAAGTGACCTGCATAAAATAAGTGGCGGTGGTTGGTTAATTTCCGTTCCGGCCTTGCGGCAGTTCCCGGCTTAACTGTAAGCGCAGTTCGCGGGGTTGGCCGTCGGCGCGCTGCGGCAAAAAGATTTTGTCCTGCACGTTGGTCAGCACGATGGCCATAGTCTTGGCCAGCTCCAGCTCGGCGTAAAGGCGCGGATTACTCTTGTATTGGGGGAGTTGCTGCAATTGTTTGAAGGCGTCGGCCTCGGAGCGCACGGACTGGACGAAATTGTTGCGAGCGGTTTCGGCGGTGTCAATCATGGCGTAAGCCGTGGCGGCGGCGGCGTTGGTAATGCGGCTGGCCCCGCCGGCGGCCTCGCTCAACCGCTTTTCCCGGGTGTTGCGGGCGGTGGTCACTTGTGCAAAGACTTCCTTGCACGGGCGGGGCACCGCCGTTTTCGTTATAAGACACTGGTCCACGGTGACGCCCAGATGCTCGCGGCTCACCAACTCGCTGACATGATACTTGACGGCGTCTTGGAATTCGCTGACCCGGTCGGTGAGAATATCGTCCACCTTGAAGCGGGCGGCGGTGGCCACCAAGGCGTTGTTGGCGGCGTTTTGCACGGCATTGGAGATGCCGGCGAGGTCGAAATTATGATTGGTGCCGGCGGCAAAATTGAAAATCGCCGTGCGCGGATCGTCAATGTGATAGGACACGGTGGCGCGGACATGGATGATATTCCGGTCGGCGGTGATGAGGTAGCCGTCCAGCGCCGGGTTTAATGACGGACCAAAACCTTGCTGATCCGCGCCGGTCAGTTCCATTTCCGGCGTGGTGGCATACCAGCCAACGGAGGAGGTGACCTTCTGGATTTCCGTGATGGGGATTTTGATGACTTCATTAATCGGCCGGGGAAAGGCCCAATGCAGGCCCATGCCTAGCAGCATCTGCTGGCCGTCGCCCACGGGCTTGCCGAACCGGAGGATGATGGCCTTTTCCTGCGGCCCGACGGTAAAGATCCCTGAAGCCAGAATCACGACGACGAGCGCGGCCATCGCGAATTTGACGATGATAAAGCTGCTGCGCAGCGCCTCGGCCAGCGCCTGCGAATTGGCGTCCTGCGTCTCGGGGGCCGGCGGAATCTCGGGATGGGGGTGGTCGCTCATGGCGAATGAATAATTATTTTTCCGCGCTGTGGGGCGCGGCTGGCAGGTTTTTGAACAGGTCAAAGGGCGGCGTGCGCTCGTCAAAAAACAGCGTGGCTTTCTGGTTCAGCGAAGTCTTCAAGGCTTCGAGCTGCAACTGGAAGATGGCCAGCTCGGGGTTTTGCTGGAACACGGCGAGGGTCTTGGCGGCTTCGGCATTGCCTTCGCCCTCGATGCGCTTGGCGGCGGCCTCGGCGTTGTTGACCAGTTCGGCCGCAGCGCGATCCGCCGCCGATTTGATCTGGGCGGCATCCCGATCGCCTTTGGCGATGGCCTCCGTGATGTATTTGGTGCGCTCGGCCTTCATGCGTTCAAAGACCGACTGGGTGACCGACTCCGGCAGGCCGATGCGCTTGATGCCCAGGAATTCAATGCGGATTCCGTAATTGAGCTTGGCGAGTTCCCCCTGGGCGGACTCCGTGATTTCTTTTTCAATGGCGGCAAACTTGAGCTGCGAGGCGTCCGAGTTGACGAATTCGGACAAATCGTGCTTGCCCACGACGGCCGCCTTGGCGCTGGCAATGATTTCGCCGAGCTGGCGCTGCGCCGCCAGGGCGGAGCCGCCGGGGAAGGTCGGGAGGAAGATCTTGGCATCGGAAATTTTCCAGCCGACATAGACGCTCATCAGCATCATGGATTTGTCGCTGGTGGGAATTTCGCGGAAGCTGTCCTCAAACGTCTGCACGCGTTGATCAAAGCGGTTCAGGCTCTGCACCGGCCACGGCCATTTCAGGAAGAGCCCGGCGTTGGTGATGGTGGTGGTCGGCTTGTTAAACGTCGAAACGACGACGACTTCCGACTGGCGCACCTGGAAGGTTAACAGCAGCAGCGCAAAGATCACCAGCAACAGGGCGGCGATGGCGATGGTTATGGCATTCTTTTTCATGGTTTATTCGTAATGGAAAGTCCGAGGAAATCGGTGCTGATCTTGTCCTGCAAATCGAACATGATGACGTCGGTGGTGTTGGTGACGAGCAAGACGTATTTGCGCGCGTTTTTGGTGGCGTCGTCGAACGCTTGCAAATACTGGCGCTGGCGATAAACGGAGGGGGCGGCCAGATAGGCCGGTATCTGGTTGGTGAACGCCGTCGCCCGCGCGTAGGCCTGGGTTTCCGTCCGGAGCCGGTTGGCCTCGGCCACGTTTTTTAAAGTGTAGGCCCGCGCCTCGGCGTTGGCGGTGGTGCTGATGGCCACGGACTCGGCGGTCAGCGCGGCGGCCAGGCGGGACTGTTCCGCGCCCACCACTTTTTCATAGGTGGCCGCGACGTCGCTGGCGGTGGGCGGATGAATATCCTGCAGCCCGACAAAAACGATTTTCACGCCGAGCGCCCGGGCGTTGGCGGCGGCCTGGATTTTGGTGCGCAGCAGATCCGCCGCCTCCCGCCGCTCTTGGGAGAGGAGCTCGTTCAAGTCGCTGCCCGCGAGGTAGCGCACGACTTCGCGGTTGGCCAAGCTTTTGAGCAATTCGTCGGGATTGGCGTTTTGGTAAACCCAGTCGAGGACGTTGGTGATCTGGAATTGCACCGGAATGCTGACGGTGATCAGGCCGATCGGCTTGGCGTTTGCGGCATTGGTGTCCGCGCCCACGGTCGCGAGGGCGTGGTTGCCGACGAGGAAGTTTTCCTCCTGCGCGTGCGCCACCGTCCACAGCACCACGCCGCTGGCCTCGGTTTTGGCGTCCGGCGTGAAGCCGACGGCAAAGGATTGAACCTGTTCGGTGCGGATGCGATACACCTGATCAATCGGCCACGGCCATTTGAAATGAGCCCCCGGGGTGAAAACGCCGGCCGGCTGGCCGCAATGTTCCACGACGGCGCGTTCGCCGGCGTCCACAAAGACAAACATCGAGGAAAAGATCAGCATCGCCGCCTGGATCAGGAGAAAGGCCGGCAGGTTTTGCTTCAGCGTCTGGAACACCCACGTCTCGGAAACCTTGAAGCCGAATTGATAATCGAGCGTCTGCGCCGCCGTGGTGAACAAACTTTCCGGCTGCGCGAGCAGGCCGACGACGCGGCTGTCGTAAAGCGGCCGGGCCACCCTGCCGCGGACGCGCGGGCGGTAGATTTCCAGCAGCAGCGTGACGAGGATTTCCGCCGCCATCAGGCCCAGCAGCACGCACAGGCCGCGCGCCACCCAGAAATCCGCGCGCGGATATTTCGCCTCGGCGCCGGCGACAGCGAGCGCGGCCAGCGCGCAAACATAAGCGCCCGCCAGCAGAAAACTTGCGCCGGGCCGCAGCAGCCGGTGGTTTTCCAGCCGCGCAATCGTGACGGAAAAACGGCCGATCAAAAACAGCAGCAGCGCGAAAATCGCGAAGAGCGACAGTGATGCCGTGGCGTTGGCGGCTTTGAGCGTCTCCGGATTTTTGCCGCTCCAATACCAGAGGCCCCACGCGCCGCCGGCTTCGAGCAGCAGCAATAGCACCGAAAAGCCGGGAACAAAATATTTTTCAAACTGTTCGCGGGCGTTGCGGGCGGGGAAACTGCCGGCATCCTTCGCCTCGAACAGCGACGCGCCCCGGCTGCTGGCAAGCTCGTCAAGTTCCAATTTTTCCGAGCGCTCGTTTTGTTCGAGCCGCATTTGGAACCAACTGATGAATGTCACCAGCACGCCCAAGCCGAGGAATATCGCCGCTGTCTGTCCGGCGAGCGAGCCGGACATGGCGGTCACGCCAAAAGCGGCGAGGAAAATCAGAACCGCGACCGCGAGGTTCACCAGCCCGTTCTTTTGAATGTTGCGTTCCATTATATTCAGCTTAATTCCCGGTCTTCAAACAGCGCCACGCCCACGGCCAGCGCCGCGCCGGCATAGCAGACCGCATAGCCGAGCGCCTTGCCGACGTAAGCCCATTGAAACGTGTTTTTGCCCGTTTCCAGTGCGTCGGCGAGCCAGAAAAGCTGCCAGTTCGGGAGGATGCTGTAAAGCGTCGAAGCCCACCAACTGCCTTTGGCCGCAAGCAGGCCGAAGAAATAATCCGACATCAGCCCGACCAGAAAGACCGCAGAGCAGACCGCCAGCGTCGCGATCATGTCCAGCCGCGTGGAGCTCGCCAGCGCCACCGCCGCAAGAATCCACAGCGCAAACAAAAGCAAAATGCCCGCCGGCACCAGCCGCCAGTCCACAACGGCCTGTTCCCCGATGCTTTGCATCTGGTGTGTGAATTGGAAAATGACGAACGCCGCGAAGGTGATCATCACGACCAGCGCGATCACCGCGTCGCTGACGAACGGGCGGCGCAGGAAAAAATTGCTGAAACCCGCCAGCGCATAGGCCAGCAAAATGCCGCCGCAGAAAATCCCGATGGCGGTCAGATTTGTCGAGCCGTAGGCGTCGAACGCCATCCAGCTTGCCAGCATCACGCCAACCATGTTGACGTAGGCCAGCAGCGCGAGCGCCGCCGCCAGCCCGGCGAATTTCGCCAGGAGAAATTGCGTGCGCCCGACCGGCTTGGACAGTACCGCCAGCGCCGTGCCGGTGCGGATTTCCCGCGCCAGCGAGGCCGATGCGCTCAACACCGCGCCGAACAGGCCGGTCAGGAACATCACCGCCAGCGCGCTGGTCTTGACAAGTTTCATTTCGTCGCCAAACGCGAAGTAATACGGCACCGCGAGAAAAATCTCAAACAGCGCGGAACCCGTCAGCAGCAGCAGAAAAATCGGCTGCCGGATGAGTTCCATGAAGGCGTTGACCGCGATGTTCCTGAATTGTCGCATGAACTTCCGACTAGCTTACGAACCGCACGCATGTTTGCAAACGGTTAATCAGCACACGGACAAGGAAATGGAGAGGAAATGGCAGGTTTGCGTTCAAATAATTTATTGCCGCCAATGAAACAACCAGTCCGAATCCGCACAATGTGCCGGTCGTCATCTCTGCCAAGGGCCTCACGGCTTGCCGGAGAAGACGGGCGTGAACGGCGCTTCCAGCAGCGGCGCGTTGGCGCGCAGGCTCAGGAGGTAGGCGGCCAGTTCGCGGGCCTCGGCGGTGGGGATGACTTCAAATCCGGCGGTGGGCGCGAATCCTTCCTTTAGCTTGAGCGCCTCCGGCGCCGGCGCGGCACCGGCCTTGCGGACTTCAAACAAATATCGGAATGCCGGCATCGTGGAACCCGGCACCACGGACTTGGGCGCGTAAAGATGCCCCAACTGCCAGTTCACATCCGGCGCGCGGACGCCGATGTTCGCCAGATCCGGCCCGGCGCGCAGACCGCCGGGCTGCACGGGCTGGTCGTAAAGATAATCCGCCGCCGCGCTGCGCCGCGGACCCCAGCCGCGCGCAATGTCCGGCCCGATGGCAACAAGGCGCAGTTGCGCTTTCACTCCGGGAACGGTCACGCTCTGGACGAGTTTGCCGGCAATCTCCTTGTCGGCTGTGACGAGAAAGGTTTTCGGCAGGTCGCCTTTCCAATCCCGCAGACTGGCGGCGATGGCGTTGGTGACGCTTTCCAGTTCCGGCATGATGAAGAGCGAATGAACAAACGCCCGAAAATCTTCCGGCTTGTAGGTGCCCAGGGTGGCGAGGGTGACTTCAATGGCGAACCCGTCCTGACGCACCTGCTCGGTGTGGCAGGCGGCACAGCCGTTGGCGCGATAAACCTGCTCACCCAGTGTGGCCTCGCCGGTGCGCTGCTGCGGCCATTTGGCGTCGGACTGGAGCACGGTGGTTTCCTTCGCGCCGCTGAGCTGCTTCAGCGGCCCGTAAACCAAACCGAAACACGACGCGCCAAGCGCCACGAACGCGGCCAGAAAAACGGAGAAACCGGTCTTCATGATTTCGCCTCCTTGTCGCACGGCAACGGCTGATGGGCCGAACCTTCAACCAGCGAGTCTTTGAACACCGTCACGACCGTTTTTACCAGACCGAGCTTCCATTGCAGCGTCATGACAATAATGTTCAGCAGCAGACAAAGCGTGCCGAGCAGGATCAACATCTGGCCGGTGGTGCTGATGCGGAGAAATTTCAAGGCGATCGCGCTGGCGTCGGCGAAGGGAATGTTGGCGTCGCGCAGTTTCATCCCCTGCTCCACGCCGCCGATGAGCAGCGGAATGACATAGAGCACCACGCCACCGGAGCAGAGAAAGAAATTCGCCTTGGCAAGTTTCGGGAACGGCAGTTCTCCGGCCATCACGCGCGGCAGGATTTCGTAAATCGCGCCGCAGAGAATCATGCCGGCGAAGCCGAGCAACTGCCATTGCGTCACGCCGAAGTTGAACCAGGTGAACTCCAGCACCCGGCTGTAGCGCGGGCAAAACTCCCCGATGTAAAGCAGGCTCGAAACCACGAAGCTCAGCACTCCGAATTTGATGAAACAGAACGGCCCGCCCATGCACGGAACTTTCGCGCCGCAGACGGTTTTTCTGGCGACGAGGGCGATGGCGATCACCGGGATGACGCTCAACAATGCGCCGAACGCACTGGCCGTGGGTAGCCACGCGGGCACCGGCGCGCTTTGCGGAATGCCAACCCAGGTTCCGAAAAACACCAGCGTCAAGAAACCGAACAGCGCGTAGCCGGAGCTGGCGAGCGGTTTGCCGGCGATCTTCGGCAGGAAATAAAAGGCTATGCCGGTGCCGGCGAGCGCGAGCCAGACGAAGATCAGATTGTTCGCCAACCACCAACCGATCACTGCCTGCACCACGCCGCGCGGCGGATGGTTGCAGACCAAAAAAAGATTCGCGGTGCCGTAGCTCCACGCAAACCACAGCAGCGCGGCGAACAAAAACCAGTGCGACGGATACAGCTCGCGGTTCTGCCGGAAACCCATCGTCGCCGCCGCGCTGACTGCGACCAGCATGAAGCCGGCAAAAAGCAACACCGCCACCGCGCGCGGATATTCCAGCCACGGATGACCGGTGCTGCCGCCGAAAAGAATAGTCATGGTGCCGACCAATACACCGAGGTGCCAGAGGTGCGCGGCCACGACCGGAACAATCGGCAACGCGAGCGGCACCAGGCTCAAACGCGCAAAAATCCAGAGCATCACGCCGAGCGCGGCTGGAATGGCGAAACCGTAAAGCAACAGATCGTTCGCCGCCGCCTGGGCGCGTCCGAAGGTCAGGAAAGCGCAATCGGCGAACATGTCGGGCTTGTGGAAGGTCATCACCGCCGCGAGGCCGAGCGCGAGGCCGAGCACCAGCCACAGTGCCGCGCCGCCAAACAGCGCCAGCAATGGCACGCGACACGAGGCGTCAATCTCGTTCGCGCAAATGGATTTGTTCCCGTTCGGATTCATTCAAAAGTCTCGGTTTTCACGGGGGTAACGGATTTTTCCGCGCGGGCGTTCAGATCGGCGCGGGCGGCGGACGGGTTCTGCCACTTATGCGCGGCGAGCGCCAGCGCGGTGTCAATCGGCAACCGGACGACACCATGCTTCGAGTCAATGACGGCGGTGGTGGTCAAGGTGGTTTCCTCGGCCGCATGGATTTCCGCGAGCGCCTGGCTGCGTTGGGCGGCGCGATCGGCGTCAATCGCCGGCGCGTTCAAGGTCAGTTTCACAGCCACGGCCAGCACGGCGAAAATGCCCGCAACGGTGAGAAATCCGAGCGCGGCGGCGGTGGCGCGGTTGGTGCGTTCGATGCTCATTTCACTCCTCCGGCGTTGGCGTCAATCATGTCGTTGACGACATTATGACTGACTCCCATCGCTTCGAGCAGACGCGGGTCGCGTTGCGGATACGGTGGATGGGCGTTGAACTTGGCAATGAAAATTTTTGCGAGGACGCCGCCCATGAACAGCACGGTGCCGAGGTGCAGCAGCAGCCATTTGGTGTGGCCCTGACCGGGATGCCACGCGGGCAGAATGTTAAACGCGAGATCGGCGTAATGCATCACGACGATGAGCAGGCAGACGGGAATGAGCACTTTGAAATTCGTCTTGGTGTGAATCGGCAGCAGCGCGAAAAATGGCACGAAAAATTTGCCGAGAATCAAAATCATGCTCAGCCACCACCAGCCGCCTTCTTCGCGGCGCAAATACCAGAAAGTTTCCGTTGGCATGTTGGCGTTCCAGACGACGAAGTATTGTGCGAACTCGGTGTAGGACGCGAGGAGCGTGAACGCCAGCAGCAGCACCCCGATGAAATAGAAATAATTTTGCTTGAGCACCGGCGTCAAAATCCCCTGTCGCAACAGCGCAACGGCGATGACATAAATGAACGCCAGCGCCGCCCAGACGCTGCTGGCAAAAAAGTAAACGCCATACATCGCCGAGAACCATTGGTAGGAAGTCGCCTGCATCCAGAACACGCCGGAGAAGGTCAGCGTCAGCGCGAAGGCCACGATGCCCCAGCCGGAATGGAAGCGCATCTTGCGGGTGCACTCAACAGACCCGGTTTCATCCTGCTCCAGTGAGAGTTTGCTCAAGCGCGACGACAGCACCCACCAGACGACGAAGAAAATCGCCGAGGTGATCCAGAAACCCGGTAGCGTAAACACCGGATACTTGGCGGCGATCAAATCATTCGTCGCCGGCGTTCCGGCGGACAGCCACGCATAAATTTGGGGCGCGAGCAAAGCGACCGGCAAAAACAGGATTGCCAGCCACGGGAACAGCAGCGACGCGAGGTGTTCGCAGAAACGGCGGATGCCGACCGACCAGCCGGCGTCGGTCAGGTGATGAGCCATCACCATGAACAACGCACCAAGCGCGATGCTATAATAGAACATGAACGCTAGAAGCCACGAGAAACCGAATTCCTTCCCGTCGTTACGGATGAAGCTGGCAATCAGGCCCACGACCGTGATCGCCCCGCCGATGAAAATCATCGCGCCGGGCAGCGCACTTTTCAGCGCGGGCGTCGGTTGGTTGGATTGCGGCAAACTCATAAAATCATTTTAGCGTCGCCTGTTGTGCGGGCGTCAAATCGTCCTTCGTGCCAAGCCAGCTCAATTGCAGCGCGCGCAGATACGCGACGACCGCCCAGCGGTCTTGCGTCGGCAACAGCGGGCCGACCGCGCCCATCGTGTTCTTGCCGTGCGTGATGGTGTCGAAAATCTCGCCGTCGGTTAGTTCGATAATGCGTTTGTCGTGCAGATTAGCAACGGCGGCCATGACGCCAATCTTTTTGGTGATGCCGTTGCCATCGCCGAGGCGGCCGTGGCACGGCGCGCAATAGATGTCGAACCGCTCGCGTCCGCGCTGGAGCATCGCCTCGTTCACCATCATTGGATTGGTTTCGACAAAATTCGTCGTGCCGGAAACTTTGCCGGTATTCACCGGTGAATCTTCAAACGCGTAAACCTCGCCGTTCGCGGTGTGAATCACCTCGCTGCGGGCGATGGTGCCGGCGGGCGGCAACTGCGAGCTGACACCGTTTGCGAAGAAATGATTCGGCTCCTGCGGACGCAGTTTCGCCTGACGATCCATGTCCGGAAACAGTTCAAACGGCGGCTTTCGCATCATGCTGCCTTGAAAGCCTAGAATGCCAACCGTCGCTGCGCCGAGCGCCGCGCCGATCAACGCGATGGAGAGCAGGATGCGGATCATTCTTGGTCCTCCACGATTTCGATGTTCGCGCCGCCTATGGCGGCGAGTAACTGCTTCGTTTCCGTCACGCAGAATTTTTCGTCGTTCGCGCCGATGACGATGATGAACTTGTCGCGCGACGCGCCTTCAAAGCGTTTCTTGAACAGCAATGGATGATGCAGGCGCGGAAGCTGGTTGATGCCGAGCATCCCGATGAGTGCGCCGAACGCCGCGCCCATAATCATCATGATGTAGGCGGGCACGAAGGTCATCGGCATGCTGAACATCGGCTTGCCGCCGACGATCAGCGGATAGTCGAAGGTGTTCGCAAACCAGATGAGGCCGACGACGTTCAGGAACATGAACGCGCCGCCCGCCAGTGCCACCCAGCCGACCAGCGAGTTGCGGTAGCCCATCACTTTGTCAATGCCGTGAATCGGGAACGGCGTGAAGCAGTC
>CAIMLG010000299.1 GCA_903842235.1 uncultured Verrucomicrobia subdivision 3 bacterium | reverse complement strand
TCTGCGCATTGTTAAAACTGGTTTGCGTAGCGCTGAGACCGAGCGATGTCAATAAAGCCGCAGACGGAACCGCCCCAGCAAGATCGTACCCATACTGGTATTGTGAACCAGCAGGCCCGAGAATCACCAGCACGCTGAATCCCCCGGAATTGATGACGCCCACCGGCATTGAAGCAGGCATCCCAGGCAAACCGCTTGCGGTCTGCGCCTGTGCGAGCGCTGCCGCCGCTTGCGTATCGGTTGCCACCGAGGATATCGGAATGACCGCGCCAAGGCCCCGCCATCCGCCCGAATTGATCGCAATCGACATGTCCCTCTTTCAATTGTAGATCAGCGCTTGCAACTCCTGGTTACCGACACGGGCAACAAAACGCCGGTGCCCGGCAAGGGAACCAGCACCGTGGTGACCACCTGTGCCATCGGAGCCGGCGGACCAGATGGCGGACACGGAGGCTGGCAACTGCACCAGATCAGGAAGCAAGAGCAGCAGCCGCAGCAAGCCCCAGCGCTCGAATCATACCCGCAGCCTTGCGCTGTACAAACTGCGACCGCATCTTCATCCCAGGGATTAGGCGGCATCGTAGGTCCATGGCTCTCCTGAGCACGTAGCACAACACTCAGCCACGTGCCCGCAAAAAGCAAAAAAAAAGCAGCAACAACCGTCAGACGTTTCATAGTGCGCTCCAAAACTGTAGATCAGGCCCCCGGTCTTGCCGTACCGGAGGCCTGAAATCAACTCCCGCTTTTGCCCGGAAAGCAGGGAGAGCCTGAGATTACTGCACAGCGCGATCGGTGAGGCCCTTCAAGAAGGCCTTGAGCCACAGACCGTTGCCCGCACCTTGAGACAGCATGACCGCAGACGCGCCCGCCGGACCCGAGCCCGAGGGGAAGAAGATATTGAGCGACCACGGCATCAGCGGTGCCAGGTACTTGGCAAAATTGTTCAGCCGGTTGACGCTGTGCGGATTGACCAGGCCGAGAGTCCACACGCCCACGAGCTGCTGAGTGGACATGCCGGTGAAGCCCACGCCTGGAGGTTGAAGCTCCAAGAACCCCTCGCTGAAGATTTTGTCGATGATTTTGAACTCGAAATAGCTGTACTGGCAGAAGGCCAGCATGTCAGAAACCGAAGCGAAGGTCCCGACTCCCGAGTTGGCCGCCCCACACCCGGCAGACAGGAAATAGAACCCGATCTGGTCCATGATGAGATCGCGGGGTGCCGAGAAGCCGTTGTTGCACGTGCTGGGCATGTTGGTTTCGACATGCGTCAGAACGGGGGAACCCGACAGCGGGTACGGATCGGGCGATCCCGACGCCGCATTGAAAAGGTTGTACTGCGCCGCAAAGGTGGTCCCTGCCGCAAGCTTGAGCGTGTAGTAGTACGCCCAGATGTCGCGCGACACCATGCCGTTAATGAGAGCGTTGATGTTCACGCTCCCGTTGGGGTTAAGCGGGATCTGTCCGCCGCCGCCCGTGGTTTTGCCGGAATACATCGTCGAAAGTGCCATTCTTTTTTTTCACCTCACCGCGACTTCGCGCCGCTCGACGCGTGGCGGTTTCTTAGCGTTGAAAGTTGGGGCGCGCGCATGGCCACGCGCCCCGACAAGCTCGCAGCGAACCGCTAGTAGA